>JADZAK010000020.1 GCA_020852595.1 Rhodospirillaceae bacterium | reverse complement strand
TAAGTCAGGGTCGGTTGGCGCAACATCCTCAATCGCCGTACAAGCCAGCCGCCTCCAAAACATGGCTCGATCCATTGAAAGGAGAGCACTTCCTGCCTCCTGAGCGATCTTTGTGTCGCCGCGTCGGATCGCCTTCTGCAGCGAGGACGATGCCAGCCACTTGTCACTCAGATACCCGCAGGTCAAATTGCCTCTCTTCTTGCGTCGGTCCGATGCAATTAATTGCATTTCGTATGACGTTAGCTTTGACCATGCGGCATGGAAGAAAAAAGCGACTACCTGATAAGGAAATCGCTAGTGGAATGCAGAAATGACGAATGAAGAGATGTTTGATGCTGCGGCCGAAGTCGTAAAGCACCATCCCGTGGGACAATCGGGTGACGGTCCTCGTGAAATATTGAACCGGTTGTTCCGAAAGAATCTACGCGCGTTCCGTGGGGATAAGATAGCCGATGGCGCGCCAATCCTGACGCCTTCAAATACGCAGGTGACGCTTGAACGTCGGCGGAAGATGGAATTGCGTAGTCTCGCTCCGCGCGAACGTAGCGATCCCCCGCACCGCGACGATACGCCGGTCGTCGTCGCAACTTATCTCGGCAAGGAGGCGCTGATCGACGGTGGCAAGCGGTGCCACAAGTGGTTCACAGAAGGCGACAACGGCTATCACGAAGCATATGTCGTAAAAGTATTGTGAGACGGCAGGCCTATAGAGGAGAGGTGATATGATTCCGAGAGCACTCCACGAAATCACCCGAACGGACCTCGACAATCTTTTGGCGAACCAGGTTCGCGAGGGAAAGACCATAGACTACAAGCGCGATCTCCCGGGATCGTCTGAGGAGAACAAGCGAGAGCTGTGTGCCGACATTCTTTCCTTCGCTAACACTGTCGGCGGAGATTTGGTGCTCGGCATCGAGGAAACCGCTGGTCTCCCGACCACGGTTTGCGGCTTCACTTGTCCAAACGTGGACGTGGAAATTCAGCGCATCAATAATATCTTGCAGACTGGGGTGGAGCCGAAGCTGCCTCCGGTCGATACGCACGCTGTAGACCTCACCGGAGGGCGGTGGGTGTTGATCGTGCGTATACGCCAAAGTTGGAACGCCCCCCATCGCGGCACTCGCGACGCCAAATTTCACGGGCGCAATAGCTCCGGCAAATACGCGCTCGACGTGGGTGAAGTCAGAAGGGCGTTTTTGCAAAGCGAGGGTCAGGCCGACAAGATTCGGCGTTTTAAAGAAGATCGTCTCGGTAAAATTCTCGCGCGTGACACGCCAGTGCCGCTCGCCGACGGCGGCGTCGTAGTGCTCCACACCATTCCCTTGGCCAACGCGGAAGGTAATGACCTCTTAGCTTCCTTAGATCGTGATGCACTAATTCAAGTTCGCCCGCCTGGACGCGCCAGTAGCAGTAGCTATCGTCGCAACCTCGATGGCCACGTGAACTACGCCGTCTCGGGTGACGATCCTTCGTCATCCTATACGCAGTTATTTCGTACTGGTGCGACTGAGTTAGTGGCAGTTCTGGGAAGAGGCGGAGAAAATGTAATCCCGAGCACCTCTTTGGAACACGCTCTCATAAATGGCCTAGGACAAGTCCTCGCTCATTGTCGGCACATAGCTATACTGCCACCGATTTATATTTTCGTTTCACTTCTGTCGGTGCGGAACTACACGCTAGGTGTCAGTCGGCAAAGAGCTATGATGGAGGCCCCAGAACCCCTTGATCGCGATCATTTGATCCTGCCCGAAGTCGCCGTGGATAATCTATCTGCCTCCGCTCACACACTTCTCCGCCCACTATTCGACCTTGTATGGCAAGCTTACGGCTATGATCGATCGCCCAACTTTGACGATGACGGAAGCTGGCAAGAGAGGTACTAGGACTGCGAAGCTGTCTTTCCTATGCGAATCCCAGCAATCGACCGGATTAATTCCTCCGACCTGCTCGCTACCACTGCGCTCTGACGGAATATGCTTTCGTTTAGATGTCGGATTTGACGATCTTCAGCGAGTACTACGCGATACTCACCTTTCTTGAAGCCCGGTGACACTGCGACATCTGGGGCGATTGGGAACCACATCTCAACAATTGGATCGAGAATGTGGGTTCGCCCAGGCAATGTCATTTTTCACGATAGGGGAGCTTCCGATCAAAAAGCTCTTGGTTGGCTTGCGTATTAAGGCGACGCAAAGCCCTTTCTCGGCCATGACAGACGTGATGTGATCGCCATTCGCGATGATGCTTGCCGCTTTTGCGTTCTGACGTATCCTTTTTCGCCCCTCCTGGCTCAGGACAATAGATCGCTCAGAAGGCGTGAGGGGCCGGCCTAGCGCCTCAAGTTCTGCCACCACTGCGTCTACGCTTTCATCGAAATTGACGTAGCTATCATTTCGTTGGAAGGCTTCCGGAATGCGACGCCATTGGCGATAAAAAAATTCGTCCCAGATCGCGCGCTGGTCAGAAGTCAATTTCAACGACCCGTCTCTACGTGCCGCAGAGACAATATGGTCGGTTACGTGCTTCGCCTTACCGTCAAGCGCAGCCAATTGCTCTTCGACAGAAATGTCCCTGGAGCCATCGACTGAAAACTGAGTGTAGAAGTGTCCTTCGACAAAGAGGTTTTTGGCGCTAGTAGCCAGGATTCGATCAGGTCGTCGTTTGTCGAAAAAGCGAATTTTTCCGTCTTGATGCGCAAAACGTTCCACGATGTGCTCAGGCACGTAATGGTTTCGCTTGTGATTGCTCACGTATCTGTCCAGCATGTCCTATAGTGCTGCGCTTCTGCGCGCACATTCGCGATTTGCAATTAATTGCAAATTTTCGAACTACTTACCGCACAATTGGACGAGACCACCTCGTACTATATCACCATGGGATTTGCCCGTTACAGACAAGGCGCTATCCACCCTTGGATGTGAGCTTTCTCCATATTTTGCGGAGTGAAATGGCAGGATCATTCTTCTGTCCAAAAGGGCGCATTTGCTGTCCCGGACAATTCCCTAGTTCGAACTTAGGCCCTTAAGAATTTGCTCGAACTGTCTTCGGGTGCGCTTGCGTTCCTCAACGATCAGGTTGGAAAGGTCCAAAGTATCCAGAACCCTTTTCACGGATGCTGGATACCAAACTCCTCCTCTCCGCGCCGGGTAAGAAAGCCGGTTCAACTCCCTTGATATTGAGCGTGGGCCAACACATCCTTTTCTAATTAGCGCGACAAAAATGGGTTTCATGCTCAACGCGAACTCCGCCGCCTCGCGCTGATACTTCTTTGCAAGCCAGTATCCGTTATCGCTACGACTCATGTACTTGTTTGCCTGCAATTAATTGCAATTCTCCGTGCAATCTCTCCGACAGGTATATTCCAAATTTGTTGGGCACCTTGGGAGGCTTGACCTGGTTGTCCGAGGCAAAAAAAATCATTGTCTCATTCGCCTACAATCCGAATGCAGATGTTCGCCATCTATGATTCTAGTCTGCAAGGAACCCAAGGGGACCAAGTGGTCCAATAGAATCGGATTGCTACTGCGGACCCTTGGGGGATTCATGCTTATCAGCGAGCGACCATATCCATGGGCCATGCTCGACTCCCTTCTGCTTCATTTTCTGAATCCCCAGTTCAGTAGCCGCTCGTTTTACTGTCTTCTCAGAGAAACCAAGCACTGCTGCTTTTTCGAAAATCTCGCTGCTTGGGGCGGAGCTTGCGCTAAGCGTATCCGTAAGAAACTTCATGGCTTTGCCTAGTTCACTCGGTGCGGAAAGAGCCTCTGTCTTCGCGACAAGCTCATCTGGGGTAAAATTAGATATTCCGGTCCACTTGATTCTCCCGACCGAACACGACGCCTGTCCCTCGTTTACCGCCACAGTTTCAATGCCAAAGATTCTACCCTTGGGCTTAGGGCCATGGCTCATCTTTGGCGCGGAAAGCACATACTCTTTTTGAAACGGGTCATCAGGGTTTCTCGTTACCTGCAATACAGTGCGCGCTGTACCTGCAAACCCGATTGAACCACCGCCCTTATGAAGGGCAATCTTCCCGGCTGTTTTATTAAAATGCCACACACCTAGCGCCGTGAATTTGAGTTCCTCGGCCAGCTTCAACAGAGGCGTTAGCGCCCATTTGACCTGGTGATCCGAGTACGAGTTTGTTTTAAGTCCGAGGTAACTAAGCAAAGGATCAAGAGATACGAATTTTGCGCCCGTCTCCTTCACGGCGCTTGCCAGCGCGGCGAGGTGTTCTTCAATTGCAAACATTTGCTGCAAGCCGCCAGCATTGGCTCCATGAAGAAATTTGATCTTCGAGAGATCCGCATCTGCGGCGAGCAGCCGAGCCTTTACAACGTGTGCCGGGTCTTCGGCATTAGCTATGATGACGTTTCCTTGGATAGGCGCGATGCCGTCCCAGAGCGGCATTCCCGTCGAGATGCGGGCGGCAAAAGTGTCAATGATTGTGGATTTGTAGTCGCCGGGGTTTCCTCCCAGAAGCGCGAATCCGCCAAGTACCAGCCAATCTTTGATCAACCAATCAGGTTCTGTGAGCTGTATGGCTGTCGCGTCAACCAAGTCCAGAACGGGCTTAGCTATTGATGACCAGGAAGCTCCACTAAGCTTTTGAAGAGCTGGTAAAGCCCAAGCGCCGGCCTCGCCAAGGAGTCCGGCCACCGATGGCCAGCCGTACACTGGCTCCCCAATAGCTTTCTTTGCGACGGTCGCACTAACTGCCTCTTTTCGCTTCTGAGCTTCTTCATCGCCCCGAGCTTTGGCGGCATGGAAAATAACCTCTTCGATCTCGGTTGGGGTAAGGGCACTCATGCGAGAGCTCCCGCCAATGCGAGCGCGAGGTCTTGGCGGTACCCGGCTTTCTCTGGCCAAACCTCATAGATCGCTGTGGCAATCGCCAACAGCATTACTTTTCGTTCGAGAACGTCTCGCTGGATCAGTGGCGGCAGCCCCGCTTTGCCTGGAGCAAACTGGACCGTGCCACCCTTAGGATGCAAGGAGGGTGGGGCAATAGTGAGGTGCTTCTCCGCCCGGATTTCGACTATGACGCCAAGCGCCGGGCCAGCCTGAAAAGAATACTTCTTCGCTTTAATGGTTTGATCGACGCGGTACATGTAGTGGGACGAGAAAGGCGGAGCGCGACCAAAAACGCAATCGGTGTGTGGGAGGATATGCGGAGCTATCAATCGCGCTCCGGGGTTATCTACGTCAACATCAACCAGTTCCCCTGACTGCGAACCCGTGCGAATTGAGATGTTGCAAGGTTCACAGAACCATTCCAGCAGGCTCGCGGGCGTTAGCTTTGCATTGCCCCACTTAAAGGCCGGCGCAGTCTGGCCAACGGGAACGGGCAGCGGGACTATTCCGTGCTTCGCGTATAGCTGAGCAGCTTCAATAGCTGGCGTTCCCGCGACGATGGACGCAAACGGCATAGGGGGCTGCATACCCACCGGCGTGGAAGGTTTCTTCGAGAAAAAAATAGGCATGGCAAGTCGGGCCTAGCCAGTAACGCGATGTGCTGTGAGCCACTCGTCGAAGCGACTCAGATCGAAGAAAACTTTTCGCCCTATGCGGATTATTACGCCCGCTTCTAGCAGGCCGTTTCCAGGCACAACAATTCGCCCGGAGCTGTCAGTGATCGGCTTTGCATTGAAGACAAGGTGCCGATAGCCGCTCCTCGAATAGTAGTTACACCATGGTGGCGTCTTTGCCATGGCTTCAACGGTCAGCATACGTAAATTGGAAGGGGCGGCGACCAAATCCGACATCTTGTCCTCCGTGACAATCGCTTGGCATTCCTAGTGCCGCGGATATCGCGTCGGTGGTCGAATAGGCGATTCAATTAATTCAAATCGCCATTTAATTAAATCAGTCTTCGTCGCTCATGCCGAGCTTATGGCGGTGAAACATACGAGCCTGTTTATAACCTGATGCTCCGTTGTGCCGCTTGTTTATACGCTGTCGAATCTGAGCCTTCTTTAAAGGACCCGTTTCCTTCTCACCTATCTTTGGAAACGCGATTGTTTTCCCCCACTCCGCAAGGGCCGCTGCCTCTTGCTCTACCGTTGGAAGGGCGATGCCTGATTCTAGGCGCTTCTGAAGCTCGTCCCCGTAGTACGGGTCCCAGGGAATCTTCGGCCGTCCTCGTGGCCTTTTTTGATCAATCAAACTCCTACCCCTTCGCGCTAATTTCCAGGAGCATCAATGCGAGCGGATTTACTTAAGTCCGAAAAGAGCTGTGCCTAATTGCTCTAACGTCTTTGCAGTATGCTGTGGCGAAAGGTGTGCATACCGCTTCACCATGTCGAGCGATTTATGGCCAAGAACGTGGGCAATATCCAAAAGGCTTGAGCCGTTCATCGCAAGGTAGCTCGCTGCTGTATGGCGCAGATCGTGTATCCGAAAGTCGCTGAGCTTCGCCGCGTCTCGCACAGTTTCCCACGGAACACGAATGTCCAAGGGCTCATCGCCCCCAGCGCGGCTAGGAAAGATGTGATGGCCTTCTAAATCAGATTTCGGCCTTTTCTCGGCCTTTAGCTTTTTCTCCGCCTTGCTGCGAACGCGCAGCAATTCAGCGAGGGCCTGAGCGGCGACAGGAATTCCTCGTTTCTCGCCGTTCTTCGTATCGTGGAGCGTTAGCTGTTTCATGTCCTGGTCAAAATCAGCCCATCGGAGCCCCAGGACCTCGTTCTTCCGCATTCCCGTGGACAGGGACAGCAACACGAACAAATGAATGTACGAGTTCTTGCTGTTCTTGCAGGCCGCCAATAGTTGCTTGATTTCGTGCTTGTCTAAGAACCTATCGCGACCCTTGGGCTCCTTGAGCTTGTTAATCGTCCGCAATGGATTTTCGTGCAGCCAGCCAAGTTCCTTCACGGCGACAGTGAATACGGGGGAGAGCGCCGCAAAGTAGCGGTTGATCGTCCCCGAACTGATTTTGACCTGGGTGGTTTTCCCGTCCGCGCCCTTCTTCGGCACCAGTCGCTTACTCAGTTCAGTGCGGGCGTCGATAAATACGTCGGGCCGCAGTTCCGCAAGAATTCGGTCGCCGATTTCTTCCCGCCACCACAGCAACTGGAACCGCTGGGTGACAACGGAAGGCGCTTTCTGCGGGAGCCATTGTTCAATGTAGCGGTCGATCAGCTCCGCCACTGTACGCCGTCGCGCTTCAGCAGTCCTGAAGTGTCGGTTTTCCCGAATATCGGTCTCAATCTTCTGAGCCCAATGCTTCGCCGCAGTCTTGGAGGTGAAAGTCGCGCGCTCCACCGGCGCGCCGCGAAGGCGCACTTGGACGCGGAATGTGATGTCACCATTGCGCCCGACGCGCTTCTGAATAGAGGCCACGCCCCGCACTCCATTGCTTTGGGCCTGATTCGCGCACGTTAGCGCGCAATTGCCGCAATGCAAGGATTTTAGTGTGCCAAGAGTGTGCCGAGGCCCTAGAAAGTGGCGTCCCCGGCGCGATTTGAACGCACGACCCCCAGATTAGGAATCTGGTGCTCTATCCAGCTGAGCTACGGGGACCCGGACGCAGTTCTATCACAGCCCAAGGCCCGTCCCACCAGGTGAAAACAGCGCCGGCGCGCAAACAAAAAAGGGCGCCGCTTGGTCGGCGGCGCCCTCTTCGCTTTACACCCGGGCTCTAATGGACTCTGGCGGGCTCCATATCGTGCTGGCGCACGGCGCCCCAGGCCTGGTCGAAGGTCTGCGCGGCGCCGATCGGCTCACCCGAGGCATTGAAGATCGCCCAGACTTCTTCGTCGTTCACGATCGCCTGGCGGATGTAGGCGATCTCATTGAGTCCGAGGCGCGCGAGATCGATCGGCGTCGCGCCGATTCCGTTCAAGCCGGTGTCGGTCTCAGAAGTGTCGGTCGCGGCCGGAACGAGGCTGGTGTCGTCGGCTTTCGCTTTGATGTCTTTCTCGAACATATGATCCTCCTTTCGAGCGATCATGAAAGGCGGCATCCCTGAAGGCGATCCCGCCGGTGGAGTGTCTCTAAGCTAACGCCCGTTTGTGGCTATTTTCGGGTATCGGTGCGGTTGGTTTGTGGGGCGGTTTGCGGATCCACGTCGATGGTCTTCGGCGCAATTTTCTTCCTTGTCGCGCTCTTGATCTCGACGTGAGTCACTTTGGGTTGCGGCACCGGTCTTTCAAGGTCCACATGCAAAAGACCGTTCACCATCTCCGCGCCGCGCACTTCGATTCCCTCGGCGAGAACAAAACTGCGCGTGAATTGGCGCGCGGCGATGCCGCGGTGGAGATAGACGCGGTTCGCGCTGTCGTCCTGCTGCTTGCCGCGCACGACGAGTTGGTTGTCCTCGACGGAAACGGAAAGATCGTCGTCCGCGAAACCGGCGACAGCAAGCGTGATCCGCAAGCGGTGCTCACCGGTCTGTTCGATATTGAACGGCGGATAGCCTTCGCCGGCGGTTTTCGCCACGCGGTCGAGCACACGTTCGATGTGGTCGAAGCCGAGCAGATGCGGGCTCGAGAAGAGATTCACTCTGGTCATTCGTACTCCGAGCCCGCCTCGCGGCGCCCAAAAGCCCTGCCCAGGATTGGCGCAGCGGCACTTCTTATTTTGGGTGTTTGGCGGCTCCCGTCAAGGGCTGTAAGCCCTTGGCCGCGCACGCTATTCGGCCCGCTTTCGGGAAAAGGCGAACAGGGCGAGAGCAAAGCCCGCCAGCGCGGCGGCCGCCAGGTAGGGCAGCGTCATCCCGGCGGCGAACAACGTGCCCGAGACGGATGGGCCCGCCACGCGGCCCAGGGCGGTCGCGGATTGATAAGCGCCCATCACCGCGCCGCGCTCGCCGCTCGCGGCTTCCTGCGACACGAGGCTCGTCGCCGACGGATTGAACAGCGCGGATGCAAAAGCGAGCGCCGCGCAGGACAGGATGAGCATGGGCAATGTCGCGCTCACGGCGACGGCGAGATAGCCCGAGATGAACAGCACGCCGGCCACCGGCACGAGACGTTTCTCGCCGAAGCGGCGCGTGAGCGCGCCCATCAGCGCGCCTTGCACCAGCACGTTCACCGCGCCCATGAAGCCGAACACGAAACCGATCTCGCGCGGGCCGAAGCCGAACGCCGCATGGACCCACAGCGCGAACACCGTCTCGAACTGCGCCCAGGCGGTGATGATCAGAAAGCCCGTCACCACAAGCATAAGCAGCGTCCGGCGCCGGCGCGCGGCGCGCAGCTTTTCGCCGAAGGTCGCGCGCCGTTCCATGTGGGTGCGCGTTTCGGCGGACAGGCTCTCTTTCAGAAAAAGCGCGGCGCCCGCGGCGGCGATGAAGCTCAAGGTCATGGCCGCCAGCGCCGGCGCGCGGTAATCCGCGCCTTCCACGGAGACGCCCGCGAACAGCCCGCCGATGGAAGGCCCCACGATGAATCCGAGGCCAAAGGCCGCGCCCAGGATGCCCATGCCTTTCGCGCGCGTTTCCGGCGCCGTGACGTCGGCGACATAGGCTTGCGCAGCGGCGATATTGCCGGCCATGAGGCCGCCGACGATGCGGCTGACGATCACCAAGGCGAGTGAATCGGCGAATGCCAGCACAACGTAGGACAGCCCGAGCCCGACGCAGGTGATCGCGAGGATCGGCTTACGCCCGTAACGGTCGCTGAGACGCCCCCACAGCGGCGCGGCGATCACTTGAGCGAGGGAATAAAGACCCAGCACGGCTGTAATGACTTCGGGTCCCGCGCCCATCCGCTGCACATAGAAGGGCAGGAGCGGCAGGAGCAGGCCGAAGCCGAGAATATCGACAAAGACGATCAGAAACAGAACGGGCATACGGTCTCGCGGAAAGCCGGATCCTTGCGGACGGCAAGGGCGGCGAAAAGCGCGCGGCACGATAAAATTCACCCTGTGAAAAGTCGATATCGGCGCGGCCGCGCTATATACTGAAATCGAGAGCCCCGCGCATATAAGGAAACAGGCCCATCGCCGCGTTAGAAAATACCGGTCTTGAGAGCACGGGACGGGCGCTTTTGAAGGGCGGCGACGAACGGCCCTTGTTTCCCCCGCTCGACAGTTACGCCTCCGGCATGCTCGATGTCGGCGCGCCGCACCGCATCTACTGGGAGCAGTCGGGCAACCCGAAGGGCCTTCCGGTCGTGTTTGTGCACGGCGGCCCGGGCGCCGGCACCGCGCCGGCCTACCGGCGCTTCTTCGATCCCGCGCGCTACCGCATCATTCTTTTCGATCAGCGCGGCGCCGGGCGTTCGCTGCCCGAAGCCGAACTCACCGACAACACCACCGCGCATCTTGTCGCCGACATGGAAGCCCTGCGCCGTCATTTGCGCGTCGAACGCTGGGTGGTGTTCGGCGGCTCGTGGGGGTCTACGCTTGCTCTGGCCTATGGCCAGGCGCATCCCGAACGCTGCGTCGCTTTCGTGCTGCGCGGGGTTTTCCTGGTCACCGACGACGAAGTGTCCTGGTTCATAGGTCATAGTCACGGTGACGCGGTGCCGGCCGCCACCGGCATGGGCCGTTTCTTCCCCGAGGCGCACCGCGTCTTCCGGTCCTTTATTCCCGCGGACGAGCAGGCCGATCTCCTGATGGCCTATTACAAGCGCCTGATCGATCCGAGCCCGCTGGTTCATAGGCCCGCCGCCGCCGCCTGGTGCGCTTATGAAAACGCCTGTTCGCGCCTGATCCCGGCCGCCGGGCGCGGCGGCGACAACGACCAGTATTATACCGGCGCGCTCGCCATGGCCCGCATCGAGGCCCACTATATGATCAACCACGGTTTCCTGGGGCCCGATCAGCTCGTCAATAATATGCATGTCCTCAGCCGCCATCCGGCGGTCATCGTGCAAGGGCGCTACGACATGGTTTGCCCGATCGCGGCCGCCGACCGTCTGGCCCGGGCTTGGCCGGGCGCCCAATACCGGGTTGTCGCGGACGCGGGCCATTCATCGATGGAGCCGGGCATCCGCGCGGCCCTCGTAAAGGGCACCGAGGACTTCAAACACCTCTGTTAAGTGCATTTGGGTTGAGGGTCTGTGGATAACCCGGCCTGACCTGTCAGAACAGACAGGCCGTTTTTCCGCCGACCTGTCAGAGTTCGCAGGTCCTTGAATCCACTCCCTCTGTCAGAAAAAGGGCGTGCCGCAATCCGGAGCGACGGGCGGCGGCATAACTGCTGACAAGTTCCATTACCCAACTTCCCACCCCGCCTTATGGCGGGGTGTTTTTTTGTCACGAGGGGTGTGTCCGGGGGGCTCTTTTTACGCTCTTTGAGGGCCGGAAGGGGGGCGGGCGATAATTTTAACGTGAAAACCGACGGAGGCGGGCCTTGCTCACGTTTCTGTCACTGGGCGGGGCCTCTAAAAACCGCCATACATAGAAAAACCAAGGTTTACCCGGGTGTTACCAATGGTTACATCCGCCGCCATGGCTTCGTAAGGAGCCTCTGGTATATACCTTAAACCGCGATAACCCGGGGTACGGCGAGGGGCCCTCGAGGGTCACGCGTGCTGTCACCACGTTTGTACGGGTTCTACTTACATGGCTTTGCCACAGCTGCCACGTCATCTGGTCGTTATCGGCCTCGTCGCGCTCGTCGCCGCGGGCGGCTGGGCCATGTTCATGCGCGGCGGTTCCGATGGTCCGCGCCGCGGCCAGATGGGACCGCGCCCCGTGAACGTCGTTGCGGTCACCCGCGAAACCTTCTCGGACCGCATCGAAGCCCTCGGCACCGTGATGGCCCAAGAGTCCGTCAACGTGACCGCCAAGGTGCAAGGCATCATCCGCTCCATCTATTTCGACGACGGCGCGACGGTCGAGAAGGGCCGTGAGATCGCCGCCATCGACGCGGGCGAGCAGACCGCCCAACTCAACGTCGAACTCGCCAACCTCGAACAGCAGCGCAATGAGCTCGAGCGCACGCTGGTGCTGGCCAAGGACAATCACATTTCCCAGGCGCGCGTCGATGAACAGACCGCCGCGCTGAAGAAGGCCGAAGCCAACGTCGCGGCCGCGCGCGTGCGGGCCGGCGACCGTCTCATCACCGCGCCGTTCTCGGGCATCGTCGGCACGCGCCGCATCAGCGTCGGCGCCCTCGTGAGCCCCGGCACGGTCGTGACGACCCTCGATGACATCTCCAAGGTGAAGCTCGACTTCGCGGTGCCGGAAACCTTCCTCGCCTCGCTGAAGCCCGGCCTTCCCATCGAAGGCACCACGGCCGCCTATAGTGACTCGACCTTCAAGGGCACCGTCATCGCCGTCGACAGCCGCGTCGATCCCACCACCCGTTCGGTCAGCGTGCGCGCGGAAATCGACAACAAGGATATGCGCCTGCGTCCCGGCATGCTCATGGTCGTCGAGCTGATCAAGGATCAGCGCGAATCGCTCATGATCCCGGAAGCCGCGCTCGATCCGGCCAACGACAAGCAGTACGTCGTCATCGCCAATCTCGACACCAGCACCGCGCACCGCGTGGAAGTGAAGATCGGCCGCCGCCGCCTGGGCTTCGTCGAAGTCCTCGCCGGCCTGAAAGAAGGCGACATGGTTGTCCGTGAAGGTCTGCAGGACCTCAACGAAGGCGCCAAAATCGAGATCATGAACCGGGCCGAAACGGCCGATCAGCACGCCTCGCGCATCGTCGAGCCGAGCTGAACCACGCGAGCAGTCCGCCGCTTAGGCGGGAGGGCTAACTATGGTTTTATCTGACATCTCCATCCGGCGTCCGGTCGTTGCGATCGTGATCAGCCTTCTCTTGGTCGTGTTCGGTTTGTTCGCCGGCATGCGCCTTCCCGTGCGCGAGACGCCGGACATCGACACGCCGACGATCTTCGTCAACGTCCAGTATCCGGGCGCCTCGGCCGAAGTCGTGGAGACCAAGGTCACCAAGATCGTCGAGCAGCAGATCGGCTCGATCACCGGCCTCAAGACCATCCGTTCCTTCGCGCGCGACGGCTTCGCCGGCTTCAACCTCGAATTCGTCATCGGCCACAACCTCGACGAAGCGGCCAACGATATCCGCGATCAGCTGGGCCGCATCGTCAACCGCCTGCCGGTCGACGCGCAGCCGCCCGTCCTCCAAAAAATGGACGCCGACGACGAGCCCATCGTCACCATCGCGGTGTACTCGGACAAGCGTTCGCAGCTCGAAGTCGCCGATTACCTGAACATCAACGTCCTGCCGCGGCTCGCCACCATTCCCGGCGTCGCCGCCGCGGAATTGCGCAACGCGCGCCAGAAGTCCTTGCGCGTGTGGCTCGACCGCCGCGCCATGGCGGCCCGCGAAATCACCGCCGCCGACGTCGAGGCCGCGCTGCGCCGCGAGAACGTCGAACTCGGCGCCGGCATGCTGGAATCGACCGAACGCAACTACACCATGCGCACGATGCGCACGTTCCGTACGCCCGAAGATTTCGCCAACCTCGTCATCACCCGCAGCGCCGCGAACAACTACCTCATCCGTCTCGGCGAAATCGCCAAGATCGAAATCGGCTCTGTCGACGACAAATCCCTGTTCCGCCAAGACGGCAAGCTCGGCACCGCCATCGGCGTGACCAAGCAGCCGGGCGCTTCGACCCTCGACGTCAGCGAAGCGATCATGACCGAGGTGGAGCATCTGCAGCAGACGATGCCGTCGGACTTCCAGGTCGTGGCCAGCAACGATTCCGCGGACTTCATCGAACGCGCGCTGCACGAAGTGACCGTGGCCTTCGTGGTCGCGGGCATCCTCGTCGTCGGCGTGATCTATCTGTTCCTCGGCACCCTGCGCGCCGCGCTGATCCCCGCGGTCACGGTTCCGATCTCGCTGATCGGCACCGCCATCGTGCTCGCCCCGCTCGGTTTCTCGATCAACATCCTGACCCTGCTGGCCATGGTGCTCGCCATCGGCCTCGTGGTCGACGACGCCATCATCATGCTCGAGAACATCCACCGCCGCATGAAGATCATGCAGGAGCCGCCGCTCCTGGCCGCGTTCCGCGGCGCCAAGCAGGTCGGCACCGCGATTCTTTCGACCACCATGGTGCTGTGCGCGGCCTTCGTGCCGGTCATGCTCATGCCGGGCACCATCGGCAAGCTGTTCTTCGAATTCGCCGTCACCATGGCGGTCGCGGTCGCGTTCTCGATGTTCGTGTCGCTGACCCTGACGCCGGTGATGTGCAGCAAGATCCTCACGCCCGAGCTGGACGACAGTAAGGTCGCCCACAAGGCCGAAGAGGTGTTCGAGCGCCTGAAGAACGCCTACGCGCGCAACCTCGACAAGGTTCTCGATAAGCCGCGCGTGGTGTTCGTCGCGTTCGGCCTCGTGACCCTGGCCGTCATTGTCCTGTTCAAGGTGCTGCCGCAGGAGTTCCAGCCGAAGGAAGACCGCGGCGCCATCGACGTGCAGATCCGCTCGCCGGAAGGCGCGACGCTGGCCTACACGCAAAAGATCGTCGAGCAGGTCGCCGCGCTGATCAAACCCATCGCCGACAAGGGCGAAATCATGCGCATCACCGAGCGCGTGCAAAGCCCCGGCAACGAAGGCGGCGTGTCTTTGCGTCTCGTGGACTGGGATGAGCGCCGTTCGGCCCAGGACATCATCTCGGAAATTGCCCCGGCGATCGCGAAGGTCCCCGGCGCGCAGATCTCTCCGCAGCTGCGCGGCCGTTCGGGCCGCGGCGGCGGCGGCGGCAACTTCATCAGCTTCTCCGTCTCGGGCCAGACCTTCGAGGAACTGCGCGATTGGCGCGACAAGCTGATGCCGGCGCTGCAGAAGAGCCCGCTGATCGCCCAGGTCCGCAACAACTTCATCGAAGCCAAGCCGCAGGTCCGTATCCGCATCGACCAGGAGCGCGCCGCCGACCTCGGCGTGTCCGTGGGCGCGATCGGCAATACGTTGGCCTCCATGATGGGCTCGCGCCGCGTCACCACCTTTGTCGACAACGGCGAGGAATATGACGTGCTGCTCCAGGGCTCGCTGGCGGACCGCCGCACGCCGACGGACGTTTCGAACATTTACGTGCGTTCGGACACCACCAAGGAACTGATCCCGCTGGCGAGCGTCGTGAAGCTCGAGGAAGGCACCTACGCCGAAAACCTCTCGCGTATCGACCGCAAGCGCGCCATCCAGTTCTTCGTCAATCCGCGCATCGAGGTGAAGCTGTCCGAACTGGTCACCGAAGTCGAAGCGATCGCGACGCCGATCCTGCCGCAGACCGCCGAGCTGGTCTGGCGCGGCGAAGCGCAGGACTTCAAGGAAACCGGCTATCTCATCTACATCAGCTTCGGTCTCGCGCTGATCGTCGTGTTCCTCGTGCTCGCGGCGCAGTTCGAAAGCTTCATCCACCCGCTGGTGATCATGATGACCGTGCCGCTCGCGGTGTTCGGCGCGCTGCTCGGATTGGCCCTGTTCGGGCAGAGCATCAACATCTACTCGCAGGTCGGCATCATCGTGCTTGTGGGCCTGGCTGCGAAAAACGGGATTTTGATCGTCGAGTTCGCCAACCAGCTGCGCGACGCGGGCCGCTCGTTCCGCGAAGCGCTGGTGGAAGGCGCCATGACCCGCCTGCGTCCGATCATCATGACCGCGCTCGCCACCGTCATGGGCGCCGTGCCGCTGATGATCTCGACCGGCGCCGGCTCCGAAGGCCGCCGTCCGCTCGGCGTGACGATCTTCACCGGCGTGTCGTTCGCGGCGTTCGTCACCCTGTTTGTCATCCCGGCCTTCTACATGCTCATCGCGCGCAACACCGGCTCGCCGGGCCGCGTCGCGGCCGAGTTGAAGGACTACGAACGCCGTCATCCCTTGAAAGGCCAGGAGGCCGACGATCTCGGCCATCAGCCCGCCGAATAGCTTGCGATCCGCCCCTCGGCTGGACACCTCCCCGCCAAAGCTCCTATACCAGTTGTGTAACGGGCGAGCCTTGCTCGCGCGCGAATGCCTGGTTTCGGGAACTTCAAATCGGCGGCGCCACGGAGCGGACGTTTGAAAGAGAAAGAGCTTCGTTTCGCGTTGGTGTGTTACGGCGGCGTCTCTCTGGCCGTGTACATGCATGGGATCACCAAGGAGATCCTGAAGCTCATCCGCGCTTCGCGCGACTACCACACCTATACCAACAACGCCGAATCCGGCGCCGCCTATGCCGACGTGGCGCAGCCGCGCAAAGACCCGGTCGATACCGAAGCGGTCTACTTCGAACTCCTGCGCCAGATCGGCAAGACGCTGGACATGCGCATTGTCGTGGACATCATCGCCGGCGCGTCCGCCGGCGGCATCAACGGCGTCATCCTCGCGCGGGCGTTGGCGCATGATCTCGAAATCGACCCCTTGCGCGATTTCTGGCTGAAGCATTCCGACGTCGCCGAGCTGATGCCGACACACGTAAAGGCGGGGCCCTGGCGCAAATGGTACTTCAGACCGTTTGTGTGGATGTTCCTGTGGAGATTCCGCGACGACTTGGAAGGCAACGCCGAACTCAAGGCGAAGCTGTCCATGTTCCTGCGCTCGCGCTGGTTCAAGCCGCCCTTCGACGGCTACAACCTGACCAAGGTGCTGTTCGACGGTTTCGGCGCCATGGGCGACCCGCTCGAGCGCGGCAGCTCGCTCGTTCCCGCCGGGCTCCAACTCGATCTTTTCGTCACGGTCACGGACTTCCGGGGGTATGTGACCGATACGCCGATCCACAATCCGCCGGTGATCCGCGACCGCGAACACCGCCAGGTCCTGCGCTACTCCTATCGCCACTGGCCGCGCGGTCACGAGAGCAGCTCCTTTGACCGGGACGGCTTGCCCGCGCTGGTGTTCGGCGCGCGGGCGACGTCCTCGTTCCCCGGCGCCTTCCCGCCGATGCAGCTGCGTGAGATCGATAGACTCATCACCGAGCGCAATGTGTCCTGGAACAGCCGGGTCGACTTTCTGTACCGGAATTTCCGGCCCTATTTCCTTGCCAATCTCAATCCCGGCGAGGCGTCGTTCATCGACGGCAGCGTGCTCAACAACAAACCTTTCGCGCAAGCCATCGAGTCCATCCGCGGCCGCCCCGCTTACCGCCACGTCGACCGGCGCCTGCTTTATGTCGATCCGCATCCCGAGACCACCACGGACCGCTCGTCCATGCATGTGCCGGGCTTCTTCACCACGCTCAAGGGCGCGCTCTCCGACATTCCGCGCAACGAGCCTATCCACGACGATCTCGCGTGGGTGAATACCTACAACGCCGAAGTGCGCCGCCTGCAAATGGTGGTGGACGGGGCGCGCTCGCACATCAGCGCCATCGCCGAAGCCATCGGCGGCGCAGGTCTTGGCCCCCATATCACGGGCGAGGAAATCGGCCGCTACCGCGAGCTTGCCAACAACCGCGCCCGCGCCGAGACCGGCTTCGCCTACGAGGGATATCTGAGGCTCAAGCTCACCGCCGTGATCGAGGATCTCGCCGCCATGGTGGCCGAGGTGTGCGGGTATGGCGGCGACACCGCCGAGGCCACGCGCATCGTCACGATTATCGAACGCTGGGCCACGCTCACGGGCGTCTTTCCCTCGCCCGAAACATTGCAGAAGCCGTTGCAGTCCGGCGAACCGCCCGTCTGGGTGAAGTTCTTGCTGCGCTTCGACGTGAAGTACCGCCAGCGCCGGGTACGCTTCGTCGTGCGCGCGGTGAATCATCTCTACACACGCCTGTCCGATCCGGCGCTGGAGGGACTGAAGACCGACCGTCTCGATTATGTGAAGGCCGGGCTCTACGACGCGCTCGCCCTGCTGCAGCCCATGACCGCGCGCGCCGCCGCCATCGACGGTAAACATGGCCTTTCCCGCCGCACGTCCGAGGCGGTGAAGGCGGTGGTGCGCGATATCGTCAAAGCCATGGAAGCCGACCCGGCCCTGGCGGTGAACTCCACGGCCGTCGCGCAGAAATTTGAACCGCGCATCACGGAGACCCTGGATTCGCTCGCCGACGAAATGGCGTTGGAAGCGGACAACGCGCGCACCGATGCGCTGCTCGCGACCCTCGTGCGCGGCGCGGGCGCGATCCCCGCGCTTCCGGCCGTCGCCGCCCGCGAACTCCTGGAGCACTACGTCGGCTTCGCGGTGTGGGACGTGCTGACGTTCTCCATCACCAACTGGCGCGATCTCGACGAGTTCGACGAGATCCGCGTCGACCGCCTCAGCCCCGACGATTCGCAGACGTTACGCAAAGGCGACGCCTCGGCCACCCTCAAGGGCATCCAGTTCCACCACTTCGGCGCCTTCTTCAGCCTCGCCTACAGGCAGAACGATTATCTGTGGGGCCGTCTGCACGCGGCCGAACGCCTGATCGATATCGTGCTCGACGCCGCCAAGATCGAAGGCGCGGGTGAAGATATCGATGTGCTTGCTCTGAAGGCGTCCGCCTTCGAAGCGATCTTGCGCGCCGAGGCAAAAGTCCTCAGCGAATGTGGCGATCTGATCTCCACCTTGAGCGCCGACGTCGCGAAACTGCGCCAAAAAACGTAAGGCGTGAGATATACTCTCCGCGCATGCGGTTCCGGCGTCTTCCCCTCGTCATCGGCTTCCTAGCCTGTCAGGCGCCGCCTGTTTGGGCGCAAGATACGTTTGCCGACGCCTTCTGGCGCTTCAAGGCGACCACCGGTTTCGATTTCAGCTCGGGCAGGTACGGCGCCGATAAACCCACCGAAGTCCTCTATGTGCCGCTGACCGTCCAGGCGACCAAGGGACCGTGGACCCTCAAGGGCGATGTCTCCTGGCTGCGCGTGTCGGGCCCCGCGCTTCTTCTGGACGGCTCATCGGTCGGCAACGTGCCCGTGCGCACGTCGGGCTCCGCATCCGGCCCCGGCGACATCAATCTCTACGGCCGCTATTCGCTCGAGAGCCTGTACGCCCACGACGTCTTCATCGATCTGACGGCGCGTGTGAAAATTCCCACCGCCAGCTTCGCCGACGGACTCGGCACCGGCGAATGGGATCAGTCGGTGCAGGTGGATATCGCCACCGCCTTTGGGAAACTGGTGCCCTTCGCCGCCGTCGGCTACCGCTTCACCGGCCAGCCCGACGGCTTCACCTTGCGCGACGTGGTTTATGGAACGGCGGGCGTGCAGTACAGCTGGACGCCGCGCATCTCGACGGGCGTCTACTACGACGTGCGCCAGTCCTCGATCCCGAGCGCGGCCGCGCCGCAGGAAGGCACGGTCTACGCCAACGTCAAGCTCAGCAACCGCGTGTCGATGAACATCTACGGCGTCCTTGGATTCTCCAAGAACAGCCCCGACGCCGGCGGCGGCACGTTCCTCACATATCAGTGGTAGTTAAGACGTCGGCCCGATGTCCTGCGGACGCTCGATCTGCGGGCGTTCCGGCACCGTCGGCTTCGGCGTGTCGAGCGACTGCGGACGGTCGATCGGCGGACGTTCTGGCGGCGCCACGCGGTCGGGGCGCTGACGCGTATCCGGGCGCATCGCGGCGGGACGCAGCGAACCGTTCGCCTTGTTGATGGTGACCACGGTGCGAACTTTTGTAATGGCGGTCGCGGCCACCGTGTTGTCGCCGGCGATATGGCCGGTGACGACAATACGGTCGCCGGCGGCGGCGCCGGCCGGCAGCGCGCCTTGCACCGTGACGCCCTGGATCGACAGCGGAGCGGCGTTCGCCGGGGCATAACCTTCCAGCGACACATCGCGGACGTCTTTGCCGAAGGGCAGCGCCTTCGCGCCGGAAACCACGTCGGCGACAAACTGACCGTTGATCATGCGGCCGGCGACGAACACCTGTCCGCCGTTGGCCGGCTGCGAGACCACCGCGTCGGCGCCCGGCGTCACGGTCAGATCGCCGATCCGCACGCTCGCGCCGTTCACGTTGGCCATGCCGCGCAGGAGCACGCGGCCGTCGTCTTTCGACTGCTCGTCCACGCGGCTCGCGACGACGGTGCCGTCTTCAAGACGCAGGCCCGAGACGCTCACCATGTCGCCCGCCTGCAAGGTGCGGAAGGCGTCGACGGCGGCTTTGTCGCCCGCGAGGTTCAGTTTCACCTTCTGGCCCAGCACGGTCATGGTCTCGCCGGCATGGTCGATCGCGCCGACCGGGCCGGTGACCGCGTGCTGGATCTCCAGCGTATCGAGGAAATACTTGCCCTCGCGCAGGCGCGCGACGGCCTGGATCACCTGGCCGACCTTGAGCTCTTCCAGGGTCGAAGGCTTGCCGTCGGACTCGACGGCGGTGTGACGGTCGAACTCCCACGCCACGCCGTTCACGATGACCGAGCTGAAGCCCGAGATGGTGCCGAGGATGCCGGTGCCGCCGATGCCGTCGCCGTTCTTCTTGCCGTCGGCCGCGGCCAGCACGGTGTTGGGCGCGCCGGTGCCGCCGATACCGTCGCCGTTACGGCGCTCGACGACCTGAGAAGATCCCGTCGTCGAACAGGCGCCGATCAGGCAAAGCACGGCCGCGACCGCAAGACGATGCAGTCCACGTTCCCACAGCCGCAGGGTAGTCACCCCAGTCATTGCCCCAGCTCGACGTCCTTCGCGGGTTGGCATTCGGTCAACCCGGCTTAAGAGTCCGACTCTTTGTCCGATACGTGCTCGCCCGGCGCATCGGAATCCGGGCGTAAGTTATTGAAATTTGCAGCGCCATCAAAGAAATACAAGCCGAAATTAACGCGCCGTGTTGAGGTTGCGCGGCCGGCGTCTTTCTCTTTCAATTGCAGCGCGAGACGGTTCACTTCCAGAAGAGCCTTCATGCCGGTGCGCTCGGCCGCTTCGGCGAGCGCGGCGGCGGATTCCTCCGTCAGGCCGGTGTAATGAACCCCGCGTTCGAGTTTCGGATGGCCCTCTTCCAACAGGTTGTGGGCGACCGCCGCCAAATGGTCATGGATGTTGCGGCCGAAGTAGAAAGCTTTGTCCTCGAAGCCCTTCTCCGGGACGAAGGCCAATTCATTCAGGACCACCCGCCCGTCGTCGTCCAAATGGACGATCTCCCGCCGCAGCCATTCATCGAGAAGGGCGCGCGGGCGCACATCGGTTGAAACCTTGGCCACCAGCGAATCGAAGGTCGGGGCGCCGCGCGACTCGGCCTTGCGGGACAGCGGAAGGGGCTGGCCCTTCTTATCGGTCGTGTCTTTCGAGCCCACCCAATGGGAAACGATCTGCGCGCCAAGGCCGATGGAGCGCGGCGCGGACATCTTTTCGGTGGGTCTTTCGCGCAGTCTTTTCACGTCTTTCCGGTGCACGCCCGTCAGAAGACTGACGCGGCTGTCGGTCTGTTTCTTCCCATCGACCGGAAATTCATTGAGGGCGACATCGACGTAGGCCTCTTTCAGGAGCTCCATCAGCGCGGCCAAGCCCACGCCCTTGGCGATCAGCAGCCGCACCAAGGGGCGCAGCAGCCGGCGAAGGGCTGAAATCAATGGCTTAGGCAAGCCGGCGATGGGTTCTTGGGAAGGCATTCGGGCGGCGGTGTTCTTATGCGCAGGCGGTGACGTCAGGACTCTTCTATACACGGTCGTGGGAAATTTTCCCACTTTTTATTTGACTTCGCCCCCGGTGCGGGAGTACGCTTTGTCCTGTTCGTGGGAATTTTTCCCACACCATTTCAGGGGAGCGTAGCAACTCTACAGATACAAGCCAACCTCGAGACCGTGTTCAGGAAGACTTTGTGATCCGGCCTCGAACGTCATCGCCACGAGTCAGATCCTACCCCGATGACCTTCCGAGGCTTTTATCTTCTCTCGCCCGTTTTCGGGCCTGACCCAAAGCGGGCGGGAGAAGATCTTTCTGAAGAGAGAGGTGCGCTGACGTATCCCCTTTAGGAAACTGAGGTCAGGGTCGAGGTTAAACTCGACCCATCAATAACCGCCCGTCCGCGTAGATGGACCCTAGTTCATCTCGGCCCTGACCTGAGTTTCCTGTCTCTTCGAGACCTCACTCAAATACCGCGACGCGCGGGATACCCCCGCTACTCACCCACCCCGCGTGTCGCGGCCCCATCCTCGGAAAATTCGGAGAAACTTTTGCGCGCTTAGATTTCGCGCCGCTTCAGCTCGCGCACCAGGAAGCGCGCGGGATGCAAAGCGGTGGAGATATCGCGTTCCACCGGCCAGGGTTCGCCCGTGACGTGGCACGCGAGAAGCTCCGCCGCGAGCGGCGCCGAGACGGAACCGCGCGCGCCCAGGGCCGTGAGCACATAGAGACCGGAGTGATAGCGCGCGTTCGGATAGCGCGCCCAGGGATGGCCATGGCGAAGACCGGCGAAATCCTCGAGATAGGCGCCGTGTTCCGGCAAGGGGCCGACCATCGGCAGATGATCGGGTGACATGCAGCGCACGGCGGCGAAGCCGGCAAGACCGGCGGACGGCGCGAAAAGGTTCGGCGCGATGCGCGAGAGGTCATCGAGGTTGCGCAGGTGATCGCCCGGGCGGAGATCCGTGCCGGTCTCCATGTCAAAGGTCGCGCCGAGCTCATGCACGCCATGATGCGCCGGCGTCAGGTAGCCGCCGTAGAGCAGCACGGTGCGCAAGGCCTCGGCGCGCGCATTGGTGGGCGCGAGAGTGAGTTGTCCGCGCCGGGCTTCCAGCGGCAGCCACGCCGCCTCGCGGAACCGTTTCATGCCGTGCGCATTGCCCAGGATCACCGCATCGGCTTCGGTGATGAGGTGACCCCGCGCATCGCCAATGCGCCACCGCCCGCTTGTATGGGCGAGGGCGGTTGCTTCAACGCCGAGACGCATTTCCGTCTGCGCGGTCAAAGCGGCGCAGATCTCACGCGGCTGCTGCCATCCGCCCTGCGGAAAAAAGAGTCCGCCCTGTTTCAGCGTAAGCCCCGCGATGTCGGACGCCTCCGCGGCGTCGACGTGCGCGGCGTAGGCGCTTGGGAGGACGCCGGACGCGATGATCTCTTCGAAGCGCGACCCATCGCCTCCACCGTCGAGTTGCAGGCTGCCGACATGCGCATGCGCGCCGTCGAGCATCGCGAGCGCATATCTCCAAGCGGCCGCGTAAAAGCGGCCATCGAAGGCGGGCGCCGCCGTCAGGCGCGGCGCCATCACCGCACGCGGAACACCGGATGCTTCGGCGGCGAGGCCATCGTGTCGATCAATGATCGTTGTACGCCATCCCCTTCTCGCAAGCGCCGCCGCCGTATGTGCGCCGGAAAGCCCCGCGCCGATGATCGCCGCATGGCCGCGCGATGCCGCATGAGGCGCGTGCGCGAACCATGGTTGTAAATATGGCGCTGCCGCGCCGCCGCGAAACCGCGCCTTCAGCATCTCGCGTTTTGCGCCGAACCCGGGCGCGCGCGTGACGTCAAAACCCGCCGCATCGAGGCTGCGCCGCACCGTGCCGGCGACGCTGTAGGTGGCCGCGCTTGCGCCGTCTTTGGACAATCGCGCGATCTGCGAAAAGACCTCGTCGCTCCATATGTCCGGGTTCTTGTCGGGCGCGAATCCGTCGAGGAACCAGGCGTCGGCGCGCGCTTCCAATTGACCGAGCATGTCCTTCGCGTCGCCATAGAGCAGCGTAAGAGCGACCTCTCCACTCTCGCCGCGCTGCACGGCGGGGAATACGCGGTGAAAACCGCGTTGCGGCTCCGGGTAGGCCGCGAGAAGCGCCCGCGAGAGCGCCCGCACTTCATCCCAGGGCGCGAGACATTCGCGCAGTTCCGCGCCGCTCAGCGGAAATCCTTCCACGGCGATGTAGTGCAGCCGGCTGCCCGGGGTGCGCGTGCGGCGCCAGAGATCCCACGCCGCGAGAAAATTGAGCCCGGTCCCGAAGCCAAGCTCGACGATGCAGAAGCACTCCTTGTGCCGCCAGGCCTGCGGCAGTTCGTTGCCGGTGAGGAAGACGTGGCGGCTTTCGGCCAGTCCGCCGTCGCGGCTGTAATATATGTCACCGAATCGCGCGGCCACGGGGGTATGACCCCGCTCCCATGTGAGGTCGGGGGCAGGCAAGGGCCGTGCATGCCGGTTGATGTCGCCGGTCATGGCCATCCGAGATGCCGATAAGGGGTCTGCATGCGCATCATATTTTCGCCGTACTATAACAAGAAATTCACCCGGGGCTTTCAGTGAGACGTAGTTTCATACTTGTGCGCGCAAAGAGCTTTGCCGCACAAGGACGCGGGAGACGACCTGGAAGAGTGATGAGAATGACGCGGGCGGCTCTAACCCTGTTTGCCCTTTTGGCAATCGCGCCGCTGGATCCCGGTCCGGCCGCCGCGCAAGCGCCCGTGCGCGCGCCGGCCGAATCCGCGCCCGCCTTCGAAGTGGGCACCGTGACCACCAACGACGGCGTGACGTTGCCCATCGTCATGACCTATCCCGCCAGCGGCGTGAACACCGGCGGCGCCGCGATCCTGCATTTGCCCGACGGTCCCGGCATCAGCGCCGTCCAGCCCAATGTGACGTCCCGGTATGTCGCCGGCGGCCTCGCGCGCCTCGGCTATACAAGCCTCAGCTTGGAACCGCGTTACACGCAGTCCTACGCCTTCAGCCGGTTCGATGACGCCATCAATGACGTGCGCGCGGCGGTCGATCTTCTGCAGGTGCGCGGCTTTTCGAATATCGTGCTCGCCGGGCACGGCCTCGGGTCGTTGCTCGCGGCGCGCTACATGGCCGAGACCGCCGACGGGCGCGTCAAGGCTGTGGCGTCATTCGCACCCAGTACCGATCTCGCCGAAGCCTGGCGCGCCGCCATGGGCGAGGAGAAATACTGGGCCACGGTGGAATCCGCATCGAAGGCCGTGAGTACCGGCGGGCGCGGCGAATTCATCGATCTCGGCGACGGGCTCATCTTCACGCCGGCGAGCTTCCTTGATTGGTACGGCCCGACCGCGAAGACCTCGCTCACGGCCAACATGGCGGGTGTCGACAAGCCGATGTTCCTCGCCGCCGGCGACCGCGACGCCGCCGTGCCGAAGGGCCGGCTGGAGCGCTTGAAAGCCGTCGCCTTCCTCTCCAAGCAGATCGATCTCAAATATTATCCGGGCGCCGGTCACGACCTGACGGCGGCGCGCGACCCGTTGATCGCGGACGTGGGCGCATGGCTCGGCAAACTCAATCTCACGCCGCCGCCGCGGACGGTGATGACGATTGTCGACGCCACCGCCAAGGACGGCACGCCGCTCGCCGCTGTGCTTTACGCGCCCGCGGTCGGGGCCGACCGCACGCGGCCCGCGATCCTCATCGCGCACGGCTGGACCAGCGACATCATGCGCGGCGCGCCGCACTGGCTGGGTCAGCGTCTCGCGCAGCACGGCTATACGGCGCTCGCGTTCCAGACCCGCGCGTCGGGCTTCCGCGGCGTGGTGAAGGGAAAGCTTGAAGACATTCCGCAGGACATCGCGGCCTGGGTGAACTTCATGAGCGCGCGCGGGCACACCAATCTCGTGGCCGCCGGCCATTCCACGGGCGCTTTGTGGTTCAGCTACTATCTCAATGAGACCAAGGACGCGCGCCTGAAAGCCGCCGTCTATCTCGCGCCCATGCGCGATATGCCGGCCCACGCCCGCACCGCCATGGGTGAAGACCGCTATGCGCGCGCCGTGCTCGAAGCCGGCGAGGCGGTGCGCGACGGCATGGGCTCCAGCCGCCTCATCAACACGCCGTTCCCGCAGGCGACCTACGAGGACGATCCGCGCCAGCCCATGGTCCTGTCGGTGCCGGGCTCGGGTTTCACCTATTATTACGCCGACGCCTTCCTCAGCTACTGGGGCCCGAACTCCAAGGCCGTGCACACGCGCCTCGTGGCGAACTCGCCTATTCCGATCCTTGCCGTCGGCGGTTCGCGCGATCCGCTTATGCAGGGTGCATATCTGATTCAATTCACCCAGGCGGCCGGCCCGAAAGGCGCCTATATCTTCTACGGCGGCGCCGCCGGCGCCACCAATTCCTTCGACGGTTACGAGACTCGGCTGACCGACGACATCATCAGCTGGCTGCGAAAGACCTTGTAGAAATGACTTCCATTGCCGATATCGCCGCGCGTTTCGCGGCCGTGGCCCCGGCGTGCGACGCCTGGTCCATCCGCGTCATGCGCAGCCGCAGCGAATCTTTGTCCGTCACGCGCGGGATCGTCGATCCCGTCGGTCTCGGTGACGATCTCGGCGCCATGGTGACGGTGCAGGCGAAGGATGGTGTCGGTTATGCCGCGACCTCGGACGTCAGCGCCGCCGGGCTGAAGGCGGCCGGGCGCGCCGCGCTTGCATGGGCCGAACGTGTGGCGGGCCGCATGGTCGCGGCCGTCGATCGCAAGACAACCGCGCCCGTCAAATTCGACCGCGAGGATCGCCCGCGCCAGGCGTGGGATGCCTTGAGCCGCGCCGCGAAGATCGAACGCCTCAAAGCCGCCGCCGATGCCTTGAGGCGCGGCGACAAGATCGTCGACTGGGCCGCCTCTGCCGCCTACGCCGACGAGGACGTTGTGCTCGCGACCTCGGACGGCGACTTCATCCGCCAGCGCCGCGGCCTCGTCGTTCCAGGCCTGTCCGCCAGCGCCTCCGACGGCGCGGAAACACAGACGCGCACCCTTGCGCGCGGCGGCGTCATGCGCCAGGGCGGCTGGGACGTGCTCGAGGATGTGGGCTTCTGGCAGGCGCCGGAACGTATCGCCGATGAAGCGCTCGAATTGCTCGAAGCGCCCGATTGTCCGACGGGCGCGATGGATCTCCTTCTGATGCCGGATCAGATGTACATCCAAATCCACGAGTCCATCGGTCATCCGCTCGAACTCGACCGCATCCTTGGCGACGAACGCAATTACGCCGGCACCAGTTTCGTGACGCCCGATATGTTCGGCACGTATCGCTACGGCTCGGAGCTTCTCAACGTCACCTTCGACCCTGGTGTGGCCGGCGAAACCGCGTCCTATGCCTTCGATGACGACGGCACGCCCGCGACCAAACAATTCCTGATTCGTGCGGGCATGCTTGAGCGCGGCCTCGGCGGCGCCACCAGCCAGGCCCGCATCAACATCCCCGGTGTCGCCAACGCGCGCGCCTGCAACTGGAACCGTCCGGCCATCGACCGCATGGCGAACTTGAACATCGAAGCGGGCGACTCGTCCCTGGAAGACCTCATCGCCCAAGTGAACGACGGTATTCTGATGGAGACCAACACCTCCTGGTCCATCGACGACAGCCGCAACAAGTTCCAGTTCGGCTGCGAACGCGCGCGCCTCATCAAGAACGGCAAGGTGGGCCGCGTCGTGAAGAACCCGAACTATCGCGGGATTTCGGCCACCTTCTGGCGCAGCCTGAAAGGCCTGGGGAACGCCGCGACCGTCAGCGTGCACGGCACGCCGACGTGTGGGAAAGGCGAGCCGAACCAGGCGATCCGCGTCGGCCACGCCACGCCGGCGGGTCTGTTCGCCGACGTGCAAGTCTTCGGCGGCGGTTGACCCTCCATGCAACAGCGGTTTTCCGAGATCGCCGATCTCATTCAGTCGTCCTTGCGCGGCGAAGAGGGTTTCCTCGCCAACTTCTCGGGTGAGAATTCCGCGTTCGTGCGCTTCAACCGCTCGGCTGTGCGCCAGGCCGGTGCGGTCGAACAGCGCTACCTCTCGCTGGAACTCTTCAATGGTAAACGTCATGCGTCGCAATCCATCACGCTGACCGGCGCCGACGATAAGGACGCGGTGCTCGCGGCTGTTTCGGCGCTCCGCGCTGTGCTCGCCGACACGCCGGAAGATCCGCATTTCCTGATCAATGAAACGCCGTCCTCCTCGGCGCGCGTATTGCCGAATCAATTGCCCGGCGAAGATGAAGCGGTCTCGGCGATCCTCGAGACCGGCAGGGGTCACGATCTCGTCGGGCTCTATGCCTCGGGCCCGATCCATCGCGGCTTCGCCAACAGCTTTGGTCAACGCAACTGGGATACGGCGCACGCCTTCGCCGCCGATCTCAGCTTCTATCTGCAAAGCGACAAAGCGGTGAAAGTCGACCACGCCGGCACGGCCTGGGATGCGGCGGCGTTCAACGCCAAGATGGACGGCGCGAAGATGCGGCTCAAAGCTCTCGCGCGTGCGTCCAAGACCATCTCGCCCGGCGGCTACCGTGTGTTCCTGGCGCCGGCCGCGCTCGAAGAACTGTTCGGTCTCCTGTCGTGGGGCGGCTTCAGTCTCGCGTCGGAAAAGACCGCGACCACGCCCTTCATTCGCATGATCGCCGAAGGCGCGAAGCTCGATCCGCGTGTCACGCTGGTGGAGAATACCGCGGAGGGACTCGCGCCCGGCTTCCAGGAAGAGGGCTTCGTCAAACCCGCGCGCGTCCCGCTCATCACGGCGGGCGCGTACACGAGCGCCTTGGCCTCGCCGCGCTCGGCGGCGGAGTTCGGCGTGCCGCAGAACGGCGCCGACGGCAGCGAGTCACCGGTGGCGCTCGATATGGCGGCCGGGGATCTCAAAGAGGCCGAGGTGCTGAAGACCCTCGGCACCGGCGTCTATGTCGGCAATCTCTGGTACACGAATTATTCCGACCGGAACGCTTGCCGCCTGACCGGCATGACCCGCTTTGCCACGTTTTGGGTCGAGAACGGCGAAATCGTCGCGCCTTTGAATGTGATGCGGTTCGACGACACCCTCTACAACATCCTGGGGGCAAACCTCGTGGGCCTCACGGCCCATCGGGATTTGCGTTTGTCGACCAGCACTTATGAGTCGCGGTCGACCCAGTCCATGCGCCTGCCCGGCGCGGTGGTCGGCAACCTGGCCATGACGCTGTAGGCGCTCGACCTCGCGCTCCCCAAACTTCCCTTAAGCGCCTCTGGCATCCCGGTCTAAGCCGCCACATATGAAAGCGGCCCGGCGTTCGCCGGGCCGTTTTGCTTTTTAGAGGGGCGAATCGCGCCGGGTGACCGGCCAAATGTCTTATTAAATGCAACGAAATCAATTCATTAGCACTCCGGCCCGGACTCTGCTAACAGTCCTGGCCGAACCTGGAAAACTGCCGCCTGAAGGCACGCTGAAAACTGGAGCGAAAGAACATGGCTGCTAAAGACGTAAAATTCTCCCGCGATGCCCGCGAGCGCATGCTGCGCGGTGTCGACATCCTCGCCAACGCGGTGAAGGTCACCCTCGGTCCCAAGGGCCGCAACGTGGTGCTGGAAAAGACCTTCGGCGCGCCGCGCATCACCAAGGACGGCGTGACCGTCGCGAAGGAAATCGATCTCGCCGACAAGTTCGAGAACATGGGCGCCCAGATGGTGAAGGAAGTTGCGTCCAAGACCAACGACCTCGCCGGTGACGGCACCACCACCGCGACCGTGCTCGCCCAGGCCATCGTGCGCGAAGGCGCCAAGGCCGTGGCCGCCGGCATCAATCCGATGGACCTGAAGCGCGGCATCGACAAGGCCGTGGCCGCCGTCATCGCCGACGTGCAGAAGCGCTCCAATCCGGTGAAGACCAACAAGGAAATCGCGCAGGTCGGCACCATCTCCGCCAACGGCCAGTCCGAGATCGGCGACATCATTGCGAAAGCCATGGATAAAGTCGGCACGGACGGCGTCATCAGCGTCGAAGAAGCGCGCGGCATCGAAACCGAGCTGGACGTCGTCGAAGGCATGCAGTTCGACCGCGGCTACACCTCGCCGTATTTCATCACCAACCCGGACAAGATGATCGTCGAGCTGGAAAGCCCGTACATCCTCATCCACGAAAAGAAGCTCTCGAGCCTGGCCCCGATGGTGCCGATCCTCGAAGCGGTCGTGCAGACCAACAAGCCGCTGCTGATCGTCGCGGAAGACCTGGAAGGCGAAGCGCTCGCCGCTCTCGTCGTCAACAAGCTGCGCGGCGGCCTCAAGATCGCCGCCGTGAAGGCGCCCGGATTCGGCGACCGCCGCAAGGCCATGCTGCAGGACATCGCGACCCTCACGGGCGGTGAAGTCATCAGCGAAGACGTCGGCATCAAACTCGAGCAGGTCACGCTCAAGATGCTCGGCCGCGCCCGCTCCGTCCGCATCGACAAGGACAACACGGTCATTGTCGACGGCGCCGGCAAGAAAGCCGACATCACCTCGCGCTGCGATCAGATCCGCCGCGAAATCGCCGAATCCGAATCCGACTACGACAAGGAAAAGCTGCACGAGCGCCTGGCCAAGATGGCCGGCGGCGTCGCGGTGATCAAAGTCGGCGGCGCGTCGGAACTCGAAGTGAAGGAAAAGAAGGATCGCGTGGACGATTCGCTGCACGCCACGCGCGCCGCGGTCGCCGAAGGCATCGTGCCGGGCGGCGGCGTCGCCCTCCTGTACGCCACGCGCGCCCTCAAGAACCTGAAAGTCGAAAACGACGAGCAGAAAGTCGGCGTGGACATCATCCGCCGCGCCCTCGAAGCCCCGGTCCGTCAGATCGCCGCCAACGCGGGGTATGACGGCGCGGTCGTTGCCGGCAAGATTCTCGAAGGCAAGGACACCGACTTCGGCTTCGACGCCCAGGAAGGCGAATACAAGAACATGGTGAAGGCCGGCATCATCGACCCGACGAAAGTGGTCCGCGTCGCCCTGCAGGATGCCGCCTCGGTGGCGGGCCTCTTGATCACCACGGAAGCCATGATCGCCGACGCGCCGGTGAAGCCGCGCGCCGCCGGCGGCGGCGGCGGCGGCATGCCCGGCCAGAACTACGGCGAAGGCATGCACGACGACGATCACGACCATCACCACTAGAAAGCACCCCGGTTTTCCGGGACGCGAAAGGGCCGCCCGACGGGGCGGCCCTTTTTCTTTGCCCAGCTGTCGGAATTTTTTACAGGCGCGCCGGAGTCCGCTTGGCGTTCTGCGCCGTTAAACCTGTGTCAGCGCACTTTGCCGGGAACTATTGGGCCCGGAAACTATCTGGGTTGGCGCGGGCGTTGCACCCCTGTAACGGGCTGGCGTCGAGAATAAGAAAATGGGAACGGCCGCGTGATCTCCTGCCGACAGCTTGAGCGTTCCGACCGCGCGCAATGGGACCGGTTCGTGCGCGCCCATCCCTCGGGCAGTCCATTTCATCTCATGGCCTGGCACGACACGCTCTGTTCGATTTTCAACTACCGGCCGGAGTACCGTCTCGCCGTCGAGAACGGCGAGATCGTCGGCGTGCTGCCGATGTTCATTGTGGATAACTTCGTCACCGGCAAAGTTCTGATCTCCACGCCCTTCGCGGTCTACGGCGGCATCCTCGCGCGCGATGACGGTGTGCAAGAAGCGCTGCGCGAGAATATGAAAGCGCTCGCGCGCGCTGAAAATGTTCAGCACGCCGAACTGCGCAACAGCTTTTCGCACCAGGTCTCGGGCTTCGACGGCGTCGACCGCTACGTCACCTTCACGCGCGATGTGAAGCCGTCTACGCAGGACGATCTGCTCGGCGCGCTGCCGCAGAAGACGCGCAACATGGTGCGCAAGTCCTTGAAGCAAGGCTTCTCCAGCCGCAAGGCCAAGGACCTCGATGCTTTCTACGGCCTCTTGCTGGAAACCTACCGGCGTCACGGCACGCCTGTTTTCCCCAAGCACTTCTTCACCGCCATCGCCGAGAAGTTCGGCGCCGCGGTCGATGTGCGCGAAGTGCTGCTGGATGGAAAAGTGGTCGCGGCCAGCCTCAACTTCCTCCATCGGCGTCAGATGCACACTTACTACGCCGCGTCGTCGCGCGCGTGCTGGAAGCTGAACTGCAACGACTTCATGTATTTCGACCATATCCTCTGGGCCGGCCGGAACGGCATCGACACGTTCGATTTCGGCCGCAGCAAGGTCGGCACCGGGCCCTTCGAGTTCAAGAAGCACTGGGGCGCGGTCATGCGTCCGCTCCCGTATGAGGTGATGCTGGTGAAGCGCCGCGAGCTTCCCGACTTCAGCCAGAGCAATCCGAAGTTCGAGATGGCCGTGCGCGTGTGGCAACGTCTGCCGCTTACACTGACACGCCTCGTCGGGCCGCGGCTGATTGCGCTCTTTCCCTAAAACCACATGTCTTTGACGCACCGGCCGTCGCGCGGCAGATCGTCGAAGGCACCCAGCCCGTCAAAGCGATCGATGGGGATGTCGGCGACAAGGGCCGGGTCCGCCAGCCTGAGGTTCACCGCGATCCGCCGGCGGCCGCGATCATCCACCGTCCGGGCGCGCCAGTAGGTCACGCAGCCGCAGGACGGGCAGAAATGGAACTCCACGGCCTCGCCGCGCACGAAGGCCTTCGTACGGCCGGAGACCTCGACGCCCTCCTCCTCATAGCCGTAGGCCCACAGGGCGCCGTAGCGGCGGCAGGCGGTGCAGTTGCAGGCCGTGGCCCCGTCGGGGGCGCCCTCGAAGCTCCATTTCACGGCGTTGCAGAGGCAGGTCCCATGGATCATTTCAGGCTTTTCCTCGGTGCCAAAAGGCCCCGGCGGCGAAGGCCGCCAATTAAAAAAACAACATGCCCCAGGCCTTTCAAAAGGCAACGAAAGTTGATTGCGGGGCAGGGGGCGCTCGGTTAGGTTCTGCGCCTTCTTTCGACCGAGTCGCGCCGGAGGGATGGCCGAGTGGTTGAAGGCGCACGCCTGGAAAGTGTGTATACCCCAAAAGGGTATCGTGGGTTCGAATCCCACTCCCTCCGCCAGCCTACGCCCCTCCGGGGCTTCGGCTGGGCAAGCCGGCGATGTCCTGCTCGACGGCGCTGGAAAATACGACGCGTAGGCTGTCACGCCGAAGCCCGTTCGGGCGAAGGCGGACTGCTTCCGCGAGCTTCGGTTTGGCAAGCCAGCTATGCCTCGCCGTCGCAATAGCACCCCGACTCGGGACCGACTCGACTCTTGCGAGATGGCATTTTTGCCACGGAATCGGGTTTTGACCCGGTTTTGGTCTCGCGATTGAGGCGGATTGGAAGAACCTGAAGTTGTCCCCGTTATCCACAGCCTGGGGAACAGCACCCCCTAACCCACTATGGGTTGATTGCTCGGCCTCAAAACCAAGCCAAAAAACCCTGTAATTCAAGCGTGTTATCGGGTATATCTCATAGCCGGGGTAAGTTCTGAACGTGGGTGTGGGGTTCCTGTGTTGTTCGGGCGCTTAAGCGGCTGGATTTTCATGGTTTTAGCCATCCTGATGGCCTCTGCGGAGGCTGTGATGGCGTTGGGCATGGGCGCATATGACAGCCTGGCCACAGTCGACCTGTGGACACTTCTGGTCGGCCAAAGCCCGTCCTTCGATGCAGCCGACGGTTCTGCCGAAATGATCGCAACGGCTGGTGCTGGCATCATGCAAATGCCAGCGTGGGTCGTACTCGGCGTGATCGGCTTCGCGCTGGCCCATTTCTGCCGCAAGCGCCGCGCGCGCCGCCGCGTCTTCCACCGCGGCTAAGATTTTTCAGACAACGAAAAAGAATAGGCGACTATTTATGCGCGCGAAGGCGCGCATCTTTTAGTTTTGCCGGCCTTCGCCGGCGGGTTCGCCTTTTTTGTACGCGTTATTCGTCGTTCATGCGCAGAGCGGCGATAAACGCCGACTGCGGGATATCGACGCTGCCGAATTGGCGCATGCGCTTCTTACCTTCCTTCTGCTTATCGAGAAGTTTGCGCTTACGCGAGGCGTCGCCGCCGTAACACTTCGCCGTCACGTCCTTGCGCAGCGCGTTGATGGTTTCACGCGCGATCACCTTGCCGCCGATGGCCGCTTGCACGGGGATCTTGAACAGGTGACGCGGAATCAGGTCCTTCAAGCGCTCGCAGATCTGACGGCCGCGGCTTTCGGCCTGGCTGCGGTGCGCCATGAACGACAGCGCATCGACCAGCTCGTTGTTGACCAGGATGTTGACCTTCACGAGATCGGATTCGCGGTACTCACCCACTTCGTAATCGAAGCTGGCGTAGCCGCGTGAGATCGACTTCAGGCGGTCGTAGAAGTCGAACACGATTTCATTGAGCGGCAGGTGATAGACCACCATGGCGCGGTTGCCGACGTAGGTCAGGTCGATCTGCTCGCCGCGGCGGTCGGTGCAGAGTTTCAAGACGGGGCCGAGATGTTCGTCCGGCACCATGATCGTCGCCTTCACCCACGGTTCCTCGATCATGCGGATGCGCGTGACGTCGGGCATGTCGGCCGGATTGTGCAGCTCGTGCAACGCGCCGTCGGTGGTGTGGATGCGGTAGACGACGCTCGGCGCCGTGGTGATGAGGTCGAGATTGAACTCGCGCTCCAACCGTTCCTGGATGATCTCCATGTGCAGGAGGCCGAGGAAGCCGCAGCGGAAGCCGAAACCCAAGGCCGCGCTGCTTTCCATCGCGAAATGGAAGCTCGCGTCATTGAGGCGCAGTTTGCCCAGGCTTTCGCGCAGCACTTCGAACTGCGCCGCGTCCGTCGGGAACAGGCCGCACCACACGACCGGGATGCTGGCTTTAAAGCCGGGCAAGGGCTCGGCGGCCGGATTGCTTTCGTCGATGACCGTGTCGCCGACGTTGGCGTCCGCGACGGCCTTGATGCTGGCGGTGATGAAACCGAGTTCGCCCGGGTTCAGGGCCGGGATCTCCTCACGCTTCGGCGTGAACACGCCCACGCGCTCGACCTGATAGGACGCGCCGGTCGACATGAACTGGATCTTGGTGCCGCGCTTGATGACACCGTCTTTCACGCGCACCAGGATGACGACGCCCAGGTATGGATCGTACCAGGAATCGACGAGCAGCGCCTTCAGGGGCAGGTTCTTTTCACCCTTGGGCGGCGGCAGGCGCATGGCGATGGCTTCCAGCACGTCCTGGATGCCGATGCCGGTCTTGGCCGAGGCCAGCACGGCGTTGGATGCGTCGAGGCCGATGACGTCCTCGATCTGCTGGCGGATGCGCTCAGGGTCGGCCGCGGGCAGGTCGATCTTGTTGAGGACCGGCACGATCTCGTGGTTGGCGTTGATGGCCTGATAGACGTTGGCGAGGGTCTGGGCTTCCACGCCCTGGCTGGCGTCTACCACCAGGATCGAGCCTTCGCAGGCCGCCAGCGAGCGGCTGACTTCATAGGCGAAGTCCACATGTCCCGGGGTGTCGACGAGGTTCAGCTGATAGGTCTCGCCGTTCTTGGCTTTGTACATCAGGCGCACGGTCTGCGCCTTGATGGTGATGCCGCGTTCCTTCTCGATGTCCATGTTGTCGAGGACCTGTTCGGTCATCTCGCGCTCGGTCAGGCCGCCGCAGTATTGGATCAGGCGGTCGGCCAGAGTCGACTTCCCATGGTCGATATGGGCGATGATCGAGAAGTTACGGATGTTGGCGAGATCGGTCATGACAACAATTCTAAAGGTTTTCTAGGCGCGCAGCTTCGCGCCGCAAGTTTTCTCGGCGGCCGCGACGATCTTCTTGGCCACGGCCTCAATCTGCTCGTCGGTCAGGGTCGTGTCTTTCGGTTGCAGGGTGACCGCGATCGCAAGCGACTTCTTGCCTTCACCCACATGCGGGCCCTCGTAGACGTCGAACAGGCCGACCTCGGTGATCAGCTCGCGCTCGGCGCCGCGCACCGCGCGCAGGAGCGATTCGGCCGGCACGCCGGCTTCAACGACAAACGCGAAGTCACGTTCCACCGGTTGGAAGTTCGAAGCCTTCAGGAGCGGGCGCGCCGCGCCCACGCCCTTCTTCTTCACCGGCGGGATGCGTTCCAGGAACACTTCGCAGGCGACGACGGGGCCTTTGACGTCGAGCGCCGCCAGGATCGCCGGGTGCAGCTCGCCGAAAGCGGCGAGGACTTGGTTGCCCAGCTTCAGGACGCCCGCGCGGCCCGGATGATACCAGGCGGGCACGCCGCTGGCGTTGCCGGCATAGGTCTGCAGGCCCGCGACGCCCGCGCCCGCCGCTTCCAGGGCGGCGATCGCATCGGCTTTTGCATCCATCGCGTCCACGGGACGGCGCGCGCCGTCCCAATGACGCGCGCTGGTGTGGCCGGCGCGCAAGGCACAGGCGACGAGAGTCTGTTGACCTGGCTTGGTCCCTTCGAAACGCGGGCCGACTTCGAACAGGCCGACATCGGCCATGCCGCGCGCGGCATTGCGTCCGGCGGCGGCCGCGAGGTTCGGGACCAGCGACGGACGCATGGCGTCGAGATCGGAGCTGATGGGGTTCGCCAGCAACACGAGCGCAAGATCGCCGAGGAACTTCTCGGCGTGAGCGCGCGCGAGGAAGGCCCAGGTCACGGTTTCATTGAGACCCCGTCCCGCCAGCGCGCGGCGGGCCACTTCCCAGCGCTTCTGATCGGTCGAGAGAACTTGTTTTGGCATCGACGCGCGCGGCATCGGCACCGGCGGGATGTTGTCGTAGCCGTAGATGCGCAAGATTTCTTCCACGAGGTCCTGCCAGCTCTCCACGTCCGTGCGCCATGACGGCGGCACGACCTGCCACGCGTCGCCGGAACCGGACAGCGTGAAGCCCAGGCGCATCAGGATCGCTTTCATCTCGACTTCGGGCAGTTCCACGCCGCCGAGCGACTTCACGCGCGCCGGATTGAACGCGATGGCGCGGTTCCAATCGGGCGCCTTGCCGCCGTCGACGATTTCGGCGGGCTCGCCGCCGCAGAGCTCGAGGATCATATGCGTGGCGACTTCGATGCCCATACGCGCGGAGGCCGGATCGACCCCACGTTCAAAAGCGTAACGCGCATCGGTGTTGAGCAGGAGCTTGCGGCCCGTCTCGGCGATGTTCTTGGCGTCGAACAGGGCCGACTCCAGGAAGATCGCGCTGGTGCCTTCGGTGACGCTGGACGGCTCGCCGCCCATGATGCCGCCGATGCCGAGGCCGGTGGTCCGGTCCGCGATCACCACCATGTTTTCATCGAGGGTGTAGCTCTTGCCGTTCAGCGCGGCAATCTCTTCGCCGGCCTTGGCGAGGCGCGGGCCGATATCGCCCGACAGTTTCGCGTCGTCAAAGGCGTGCAGCGGACGGCCGAGATCGATGGTCAGGTACTGGGTGACGTCGACGATCACGGACACGGGGCGCAGGCCGATGGCCTGCAGGCGGTCTTTCAGCCACGCCGGGCTCTCGCCGTTCTTCACGCCGCGGACGGTGCGGCCGACGAACTGCGGGCACTTGTGTTCATGACCGGCGGCAAGACCCATGTCGATCTTGCGCGAGCTCGTGGCTTTGCCGGGCACCGGGTTCGATCTCAGCGGCTTCAGCGTGCCGAGACCGGCGGCGGCAAGATCCCTAGCAATGCCGTAAACGCCGAGGGCGTCCACGCGGTTCGGCGTCAGGTTGATCTCGATGACGGGATCGAATTTGAGCACTTCCGTCACCGGCGCGCCCACGGGCGCGTCCTCGGGCAGCTCGATGATGCCGGCGTGATCCTCGCCCAGCTTCAGTTCGCGGTAGGAGCACATCATGCCCTGGCTCTCCACATCGCGGATCTTGCCCTTCTTGAGGACTTCGCCGGTGATGGGGATGACGGCGCCGGGGCGCGCCAGCACGACCTTGAGGCCCGTGCGCGCGTTCGGCGCGCCGCACACAACCTGCAGCGTCTCGGCGCCGGCGTTCACCGTGCACAGGCGCAGGCGGTCGGCGTTGGGATGCTGCTTGGCTTCCACGACATGCGCGACCACGAACTGTTCGAGGCCTTTGCCGGGATCCTCGACGCTTTCCACTTCAAGGCCGACGGCCGTGAGCTTAGTGACGATCTCATCCAGGCCGGCGGTGGTGTCCAGATGGTCTTTCAGCCACGAAAGGGTGAACTTCACGGCGCCATTCTCCGGTATTCAAGGCGTTCAATCACGCGGAAGTACTGACACAGCAAAAGCATGTCGGGCGCGAAATAGCCCTCACGCGTGAAGAACTCTTCGTGTGTCTTGCGCCAGTAAGCCAGCGAGCGGTCGCCTTCGCCCTCGTCGAACGCGAACTTGGCATCGACGTCCTTGAAGACAACCGGCTCGACTTCGGTGAACTCGATCACGCAGCGCGGACGGCCGTCGCCGTCCAGGATGACGGCCTTGTCGCCCGGCTCAGGCGGTTCCTCGTCCTCAAAGTGATAGAGCGCCGCGCTGGTCGCGACCTTCTTGCCGTCCAGGACCAACGCGCACAGCTCGTCGGCTTCTTTCTTGGTGTGGCCGAAGGCCCACTGCGGCAGATGCGCGTAGACCTTCGGGACGTTTTGTTTGCTCATCGCGCCAGTCCTCCGGTCACGCTCGGCACGTCGAGCGCGGCGAAACCGTAGTGACGCAGCCAGCGCAGGTCGGATTCGAAGAAGGTGCGCAGGTCCGGGATGCCGTACTTCAGCATGGCGATACGCTCGATGCCCATGCCGGCGGCGAAACCCTGATAGACGTCCGGATCGAGGCCGCAGGCCTTGATCACATTCGGATGCACCATGCCGCAGCCCAGGATCTCGAGCCAATCGCCATAGTTGCCGAGCTTCAGCTCGCCGCCCTGGCGCGAGCAGCCGATATCCATCTCCGCCGACGGTTCGGTGAAGGGGAAGAAGGACGGACGGAAACGCGTGGTCAGATCGTCGATGCCGAAGAAGGTGCGCACGAACTCCTGCAGGCACCCCCGCAAATGAGACATGTTGGTCTCGGTGTCGATCACCAGAAGCTCCACCTGGTGGAACATCGGCGTGTGCGTCATGTCGTAGTCGCAGCGGTACGTGCGCCCCGGAATGATCACGCGGATGGGCGGCTTCTTGCTCATCATGGTGCGGATCTGCACGGGCGAGGTGTGCGTGCGCAGCAGATAGCGCTGACCGTCCGAATCGGGCGGCAGGAAGAAGGTGTCGTGCATCTCGCGCGCCGGATGGCCCGGCGGGAAATTCAGCGCCGTGAAATTATGAAAATCATCTTCGATGTCCGGACCGTCGGCGACTTCAAAGCCCATCTCGCCGAAGATCGCGGCGATCTCCGCCGTGGTCTGGCTGATCGGGTGCAGCGAGCCCTTGGTTTCCGGACGGACCGGCAGGCTGACGTCCATGCTCTCGCTGGCCAGGCGCGCGTTCAGCGCGGCCGATTCGAAGGCCGTCTTCTTCGCGTCGAGCGCGGCGGCGACTTCGTCTTTGAGCACGTTCAGGCGCTGGCCCGCGGCTTTGCGCTCCTCGGGCGCCATGGCGCCGAGTTCCTTCATCATGCCCGTGATGCGGCCCTTCTTGCCGAGGGCGGCCACGCGCACGTCTTCCAGGGTCGTGAGCTCGGCGGCGTCGCTGACCGCCGTCAGCAGTTCGGTACGCAGTTTCTCGATCGTGTCGGTCATTGGGCTTTTACTCAGACATACAAAAAGGAAAGGGGCTGCCCGATGAAGGCCGCCCCTTTACCGACTTCGTCTCGACGAGAATTTAAGCAGCGAGCGCGGCTTGGGCCTGCTTCACCAGACCTTCGATGGCGGCGGGCTCACGGACGGCCATATCGGCGAGGACCTTACGATCCAACTCGATGCCGGCCTTCTTGAGCCCGTTGATAAATCGAGAGTAGGTGAGGCCCAGCGGACGCACGGCGGCGTTGATACGCTGGATCCACAGCGCGCGGAAATCGCGCTTCTTCAGGCGGCGGTCGCGGTACTGATAGCGCAGCGCCTTTTCCAGGCGGTTCTTCGCGATCTTGTAATTGGTGGAGTGACGGCCCCGGAAACCCTTGGTTTGCTCGAGGACCTTCTTGTGGCGGGCGTGTTTGGTAACGCCGCGTTTAACGCGTGACATGGTCGTGCTCCGTGAAGGGTGGGTTTAGGCGTACGGCAGGAAGTTTTTCTTGATGATGATGCCGTCCGGCTTCGCCAGCACCATGGTGCGGCGATTCTGACGCTTCATCTTCTTCGGCTTGGAGATCAGGCGGTGGCGCTTGTGAGCGACGCCGGCCTTAACTTTGCCGGTCCCGGTAACCTTGAACCGCTTTTTGGCGGAGCTCTGGGTCTTCATCTTGGGCATTTTGCGTCCTTTCAATCAGCATGACGGTTTATTGGACCCGGCCCGAAGGCATGCCCTAAAAGCCTGAAATTATTGGCTTTTTAGCCTTGAACCGGTGGACTCGGGTGCAGGACCCGACCCCTTGCTCTGACCTGTGGATAATCGCCCCTTTGGTCAGGAAGGCGCGCTTATACCCGCCAAAACCGGGCTTTGCAAGACACGCCGGGGGCGCGGAAACCGGCCCGGGAGGCCCTTTTTTGGGGGTCTAACCGACCGCGGCTTCCGCCCGGCGCCGCGCGAAAATCGACTCGACGCTTAAAGGGCCGCCGCCCGTGAAAAACAGGAGCAGGAAGATGAAGCAGAACAGGATCGCCGCGTCGCCGCCGTTGTTCACCGGATAGAACGTGCGCGGATGGTGGGCGATGAAATAGGCCACCGCCATCATGCCCGACAGCAGGAACGCGACCTGGCGGGTGAACAGGCCGATCAGCAGCAACGCGCCGCCGGCGAATTCCAACACCCCGGCCGCGCCGATCAGCGAGAACAGCTCGAACGGCGGCGGCGTCACGCCGTCGACCGCGGGCCGCATCGGGAAATTGAAAAGTTTCTGCGTGCCGTGAGCGATGAACAGCAACGACGACATGATCCGCAGAATACTGAGTTGGTATGGCGCCCAGCGCGCGTAAAAATCGTCCGACATGGTTCCCCCCAGAACTTTTCGGCGCGGTGCATTTTTTCACCGCGCCGATTTTTCTTTTCGCCTTTACCGAGGCGCCACCACCATCACGATCTGGCGGCCTTCCGAGCGCGGTTCTTGTTCGACCTTTGCGCCCGATTCGAAGTCGGCTTTGACGCGCTGCAGGAGTTGATAGCCCAGCTCCATGTGCGCCATTTCACGGCCACGGAAACGCAAGGTGACCTTCACCTTGTCGCCTTCCTCGAGGAAGCGGCGCATGGCGCGCATCTTCACGTCGTAGTCGTGGTCGTCGATGTTGGGACGAAGTTTGATCTCCTTGACTTCGATCACCTTCTGCTTCTTGCGCGCCTCGTTTTTCTTCTTCTGCTCTTCGTACTTGTACTTTCCGAAGTCGAGGACTTTGCAGACCGGCGGATCGGCATTGGGAGAGATCTCGACCAGATCAAGGCCGACTTCCTCGGCCTTCTTCAGGGCGGTTTCGCGGTCTACGACCCCGAAGTTGGCGCCGTCGTGGCCGATCAGGCGCACCGTACGGTTGTTGATCTGTTCATTGACGCGCGGGCCATCCTTGCTGGAGGACGACGAGGGCGCGGGCTGGTCAAACCTAGGTATGTATCAATCTCCTGACGTTGTTGATGACGCGTTGAATATTGGGTTCCGCGGGTGGGCATTCAATAACACCCACTCATACGGAAAACGACGGCTCGGAGCGTGCTAAACGCTCGGAACCGCCGCTTCCGATTTAAGTCTATCGGTTGCCTCTTGCAGCGCAAGGACTTCTTGGTTGGCGCCGCCCAGACGTCTCAAGGCCACCGTGCGGGTTTCGGCTTCCTTTTTTCCGACCACCACCAGGACCGGCACCTTGGTCAGCGAGTGCTCACGCACCTTGTAGTTGATCTTTTCGTTGCGAAGGTCCGTTTCGACCCGGATTCCAGCGGCTTGCAGGGTCTGCGCGACCTCGTTGGCATAGCCGGCGGCATCGTCGGTGATCGTGCAAACCACGGCCTGCAGCGGGTTGAGCCACAGCGGGAATTTGCCCGAATAGTTTTCCACAAGGATGCCGACAAAGCGCTCAAAGGAGCCCAGGATGGCCCGGTGCAGCATCACCGGCGTGTGTTTGGCCCCGTCCTCGCCGACGTAATGGGCGCCCAGGCGGTCGGGCAGCACGAAATCGGCCTGCAGGGTGCCGCACTGCCAGTCGCGGCCGATGGCGTCGCGCAGCACGAATTCCAGTTTCGGGCCGTAGAACGCGCCTTCGCCGGGGTTCAGGGTCCATTCCAGGCCGGCGGCGTCGGTGGCGTCTTTCAGGGCCGCTTCGGCGCGGTCCCAGGTTTCGTCGGACCCCGCGCGAGTCGGCGGACGGTCCGAGAACTTCACGCGGATCTCGGCGAAGCCCAGATCTTTATAGACCGACTGCAGCAGTTCGATGAACGCCTTGGTTTCGGATTTGATCTGATCTTCGGTGCAGAAGATATGCGCGTCGTCCTGCACAAAGGCGCGCACGCGCATCAGGCCGTGCAGCGCGCCCGAAGGTTCGTTGCGATGGCAGCAGCCGAATTCAGCGATACGTAAGGGCAGGTCGCGGTAGCTCTTGATGCCTTGATTGAAGATCTGCACATGACCCGGGCAGTTCATCGGTTTCACGGCCAGCACACGTTCTTCCGACTCCGAGGTGAACATCGCGTCGCGGAACTTGTCCCAATGGCCGGACTTTTCCCACAGCACCTTGTCCATCAAGAGAGGCGTGTTCACTTCCACATAGCCGGCCTTTTCCAGGCGGCCGCGGATGTAGTTCTGCAGCGTGCGGTACAGCGTCCAGCCCTTGGGATGCCAGAACACCGCGCCTTGGGCTTCCTCCTGCAGGTGGAACAGGTCGAGTTCCTTGCCCAAACGGCGGTGATCGCGCTTCTCCGCCTCTTCGATCATCGTCAGGTAATCTTTGAGCTGCTTTTCGTCGCCCCACGCGGTGCCGTAAATACGCTGCAACATGGCGTTTTTGGCGTCGCCGCGCCAATAAGCGCCGGCCAGCTTGGTCAGCTTGAACGCCTTGCCCAGCTTGCCCGTCGAGGGCAGATGCGGCCCGCGGCACAGGTCTTTCCACTGGCCCTGGCGATAGACGCTGATGGTCTCGCCGGCCGGGAAATTCTCGATCAGCTCGGCCTTGTACTTCTCGCCGATCTCCTTGAAGTGCGCGACGGCCTGGTCGCGGTCCCACTCTTCGCGGGTGATCGGCTCGTCGCGGTCCACGATCTCGCGCATGCGCGCTTCGATCTTCTCGAGATCGGCGGGCGTGAAGGGCTCGTCGCGGGCGAAGTCGTAATAAAAACCGTTCTCGATCGCCGGACCGATGGTGACTTGCGTCTTCGGATACAACTCCTGCACCGCTTCGGCCATCACATGCGCCGCGTCGTGACGAAGAAGCTCCAGCGCGTCCGGATCTTTCTTGGTGACGATGGCGACCTTGGTGTCGCGGTCGAGGACCATGTTCAGGTCCTTCATCTCGCCGTCGATGCGCAGGGCGAGGGCGGCCTTGGCGAGGCCGGGGCCGATATCGGCGGCGAGTTCCGCGCCGGTGATGGGCTTCGGATAGGTCCGGACGCTGCCGTCCGGAAGGGTAATGGCGACCATGGGGCCTTGATATTTAAAGGTTTAGCCTGAATTTGGGGCCGGAATTTAGATGAAACGGCGCCGGATTTACAGGCGTTTTAACGCCGCGAGAACTTCCGAGCCCGGGATACCGCCAAGGTGTGGCCGGCGCAGGATGGTCACCCGCGAGCCCCGTTGGCCCACCAGGGCCGGGTCGGAGCTTTCCCCGTAAAGGATTACACTGCGGCAGCCGGCCCCCGCCGCGAGATGCATCACCCCGTTGTCCGCGCCCACGGCTCCAGCAGCGGCCCAGGCCAGGAACACCAGTTCATTGAGGCTGGCTTTGCCGACCAGGTCGACCAGGCCCGGGCAGGCGGCCTTCAGGGCGGTCAGGTCCTCGGTGGCCGACAGCCCCACCGCAACCAGCACGCGCCCTTCGGCCGCGGCCAACCTGGCGAACTCGCCAAGGCGCGGCCACGGCCCGTTCGGGCCCGGCTCGACCGCCACCAGCACATAAGGCTCGTTCATGCGGAACGGCACATTGAAGGCGGCCACCCGCCGCGCCACCCAGGACAGATCGGTGGCCGGGATCACCGGAATGCCGGCATGGCGCAATTGATGGGCCCACTGGTCGCGCACATGCATCTGCATGCGGTGCGGATCGCTCCAGGCGAGGAAGGTGCCCGGGATGACCCCGCACCAGGCAAGGCAGCTCCGCGCCGCGGACAGCGCGCGCCGTCCGTACAGCAGCCAGAACAGATGTTTCGAGTGGGGGTTGGCGTCGAGGTCGTACACGCGCGCCCAGTCCTTTGAGCGCAGCCGCGTGCGCAAGCTCCGCCAGCGTTTGAGACTATGCGAGCGGATAGTGTCGTCCGCCCACACGTCGTCGGCATAAGGCGACGTGCGCAGGAACTCGGCGTATTCGGCGCGGGCCAGGATGACGACTTCGGCGGCCGCATGCGCCGCCTTGATCGCCGCGAGAGCGCCGAGGGCTGGAACGATCCGCTCGAGGCCGGATGTCAGGACAACGAGAATACTCTCCGTCGTCATGAAACCATATGCTTCGCTAACACTTCTTCGTAAACCGCGAGGGTCTTGGCGCACATCTCGTCTTTGTTGAACAGCGCCCGCGCGCGCTCGGACGCGCGCTTGGCCAAGGCCGCGCGCTCCTCGCGAGACAAAGACAGCGCACGTTCCAACGCGTCGGCCAGCGACACGGGATCGCTCGCGGTGAACATCCAGCCCGTGACGCCGGGCTCGATGATTTCCGCCGTCGGCCCATGCGAGCAGGCGACAACGGGCCTGCCCATCGCTTGGGCTTCAGCAATGACGCGCCCGAACGCTTCGGGCCGCGTGGAGGCGACAACCGCCACATCTGTCACCATGTAGGCGGCCGGCATGTCGTTGCAGTCCTGGATCACCTGCACATGGCCGTCGACGCGGCGGCTCACGGCGTGGCTCATGATGCGGTCCGCGAAACCCGGCGCGCCTTGGCCCACCATCAGGCAGCGCACATCGAGCGTGCCGCCGCGCCGGCGTTTCAGTTCGGCGAGCGCGTCGATCAGCACGTCATGGCCTTTCAGCGCCGTGAGGCGTCCCGGCAGCATGATCACCTGGCCGGCTTCCTGCAGGCGCCACTTCTGCGCCACCTGGATAAGGCGCGTCGAGGTCACGTTCTTTTCGTCGTAACCCAGCGTATCGATGCCGCGGTGGATGACGCGGATGCGCTCGGATGGAACCTTGTAGTTCTCCATTATGTGCTCGCGCACGAAATTGGACACCGCGATCACGATCTCCCCATCGGCCATGACGCGGTTGTAGAACTTCTTCAGCCCGAAAGGTCCCAGGCTGTAGATGCCGTGGAAGGTCGTGACGAAGGGCACATTGGTTTCCTTCGCCGCTTCCCGCGCGCTCCAGCCGGGCGCGCGCGAGCGTGCATGCACCAGCGAGACTTTCTCGGCGCGGATCACCTCGGCGATCCGCGCGATGTTTTCCTTCACGCGCTTCGGGTTCTTCGTGTTCAGCGGCAGCACGATATGTTCGGCGCCGGCGCGGTCCAGCTCGCGCACCAGCGGACCGCCTTCCGAGACCACGAGCGCGCGCCAGCCCGCGCGCACCAAAGCCGCGGCAACGTCGATGGTGCCGCGCTCGACTCCGCCGCTGACAAGGCTCGGCAGGACCTGGAGCACGGTCCTTTTCGATTGTGAAACGTCGTTCATACCCGTGTGTCGTCTCTTTCGTTCAGCAATCCGGGGTGCGGGCGGAAATGGGGTCAGATACCCATTCGCCTGCGCGCGATGTCAAAGTGCCCATGGTGCCGAGCGAATTGGTGTCTGACCCCATTTCTGCGATGTGACTACAATTCTTGTAGCAGCATCTCCGCCACTCACGATCATAAGTAGAAAGCAGTCTAGTCTATTCGAAACTGAATAGGAAAAATCCCGTGCGCGTGATAGACCAAAAGTGGGCTGATTTCTGGGGCATTACGTGACTGCGGCGTTGGAATACCGGCGCGCCGATGGGGCGTCGATCGCGTATGAACATCAGGCAGCGCGGGACCTCCATAAGCCCACCGTCGTTTTTCTGCACGGACTTCGGTCCGACAAGGGCGGCACCAAAGCCGAGGCCTTGACCCGGCACGCGCAGAGCCGTGGTTACGGACTGCTTCGTTTCGATATGTTCGGCCACGGGGCAAGCAGTGGCCGGTTTGAAGACGGCGGCATTTCGCGCTGGGTTGAAGATGCCGTCGCCGTACTCGATGAACTGACAAAGGGACCGGTGGTCCTGGTGGGCTCGAGTATGGGCGGATGGGTCATGGTGAAAACCGCCATGGCGCGTCCGGAGCGCGTGAATGGGCTGGTGGGAATCGCTGTGGCCCCGGATTTTACCGAGGACCTCATGTGGGCCGGCTTCGACGCCGCGCAGCGCAGCACGCTGATGACGGCGGGCGCGGTCGAGTTTCCCAGCGAATATGACGATGGTCCGTACCGGATCTCGCGCCACCTCATCGAAGACGGCCGCAGGAATCTTGTCCTGCGGGACGTGGTGGATATCGGCTGTCCGGTGCGCTTGATCCACGGGCAGAAGGATACGGCGGTGCCATGGGAGACATCCCTCAAGCTCGCCGCGCGGATCAAGGGGGGCGACGTGGCCGTGCATCTCGTGAAGGATGGCGACCACCGTTTGTCCCGCCCGCAGGACCTGGAACGTCTGTGCGGCTTCGTCGAAGAGTTGGTTGGGAAGGGATAGTTTCAGATGCGCGGGACGTTTGTGATTGCGGCGGCGATGGCGCTCATGGCCGCTCCGGTGATGGCGGCCACGGGCAACGCGGCCTCGGCGCAGTCCCCTTCGCCCACGCCCAATCCTGAGAATCCCTCGCATACCTATGAAGTCTGCCTGATGACCGCCAAGAACGAACCCGAGAAGGGTTTCGAGATGGCCGGCAAATGGCTCACCATCGGCGGCGGCGCGCCGGCCAAACACTGCGAAGCCATCGCGCTCATCGGCATGAAGGAATACAGCGAAGCCGCCACGCGCCTCGAAGCGCTCGCGGTCCTCAATGAAGAAGAATCCGTGCGGGCCGGTGTGCTTTCCCAGGCCGGCCAGGCCTGGCTGCTGCAGGGCGATCTCACCCGCGCGCTCGACGCGCAGACCAAGGCGCTCGAAGTCATGCCGGTGAAGAACCATCAGCATGCCTACATCCTGGTCGACCGCGCCGCCACCTACGCCGACGCCGGCAAATATCTCGAAGCCGTGCGCGATCTCGACGCCTCGCTCGCCATCGACGCCGAGAACTCCGATGCGTTGGCCTTCCGGGCCAGCGCCCGCCGTCATCTCAACGAAGTCGATGTCGCGCTGATCGACGCCGAGCAGGCGGTGGCGATGGATCCGCACAACATCATCGGCCTTCTCGAACGCGGCATTATCTACAAGCTGAAGAAGCGCGACAACGAGGCCCGCCAGGACTGGCTGCGCATCATCCAGATCGCGCCGGACTCCGAAGCGGGCAAAGCCGCGCGCACCAACATCGAGCGCCTCGATGTGCTGGTCGAAACCGACGCGAAGAATAAGTAGCGATCCTTTTTATTCCTCCCCTTCCAGGGGAGGGAAACGAAATCAAAAATCCAAATCGGCGTAGATCGCCGCCGGCGCGATGCCGGGGACCGTGTCCTGCAACAGGCATCTAAAGCTGAACCGCGACTTGATGCGCACGTACCATTCCTTGGTCAGCGGGTGGTCGGCCCAGGGCACGTCGCCCGAATAATCGATCAGCGACAGATGCGCCGCCGCCGACAGATCGGCGTAGCTGATGTCGTCGCTCGCCAGCCAGCTCCGGCGCTCGGTCAGCCAGGCGATGTACTGAAGATGCGTGTGGATGTTCTCGCGGCCCGCGCGCAAGGCCCGGGAATCCGGCGCGCCGTTCTCGAACAGGCGCCGCGTCAGCTTCTCGCCGGCCAGGTGCTGCGTGACTTCGCGGTTGAACTTCTCGTCGAACCAGGCCGCCAGACGCCGGGCTTCGGCGCGGTCTTTTGGATTGCGGCCCAGAAGGTTCGTCTGCGGATAGACCTCTTCCAGGTACTCGCAGATCGCCTGGGTCCCGCACACGATCTGCCCGTTCTCGTCCACCAGCACCGGCAGATCGCCCGCGGGGTTCAGCGCCAGAAGCTCGTCGTCGGCCGCGAACGGATCGGCCGTCACTTCGGTGAACTCCAGCCGCTTCTCGTGAAGCGCGAGGCGCACCTTGCGGGCCGTGGGCAATAGGCTGTGGTGAAAGAGCGTGCGTGTGGTCATGGCGTGCACGCTATTTAAAAGATCGGACGTGTCCGATCTAGGGCAAGATTACTTGCCGGCGGTGTTGTAGATGGATTTGACCAGTTCGGTCAGGGTCACGCCGATTTTATCACCCGAGGTGATGACGACTTCGCCCTTGGCGATCAGCACGTCGTTGGCGAAGATTTCCACAGGGTCGGAGGTGCGCTGTTCCAGTTCCACCACGGCGCCGCGGCCGAGTTTCAGGAGCTGGTTGACGCGCAGGTTCGCCTGGCCGAGGACAACGGAGATGTCGACGTCGACGTTGTAAATCGCCTGATGCGAGTCTTCTTGGTCTCTGTCGGCCATTCTCATCACCCTCGTAGGCTCACTATGCGCCCACGGTTCTGCGATTTCACCTTAAAGTTCCAATGGTTAAGAAGCCGTTAGGCCGTTCTCAGTTCCAACGCGGCGGCCATCAGCTTCTTGGTGTAAGGATCCTGGGGCGCCGTGAAAATCTGCTGTGAAGGTCCGCTTTCGCGCACCTTGCCGTCCTTCATGACAATGACTTCGTTCGCCAGCGCCCGGACGACCTTGAGGTCGTGGCTGATGAACAGGTACGCGAGGGCGTATTTCGCCTGCAGGCCCCGCAGGAGGTCCACGATCTGCGCCTGGACCGAGACATCCAGCGCGCTCGTGGGCTCATCGAGCATCAGGAACTTGGGCCGCAGCACCATGGCGCGCGCGATCGCGATTCTCTGGCGCTGACCGCCGGAGAACTCATGGGGGTAGCGGTCCTGCATGGCGGGATCGAGGCCCACATCGTGCAGCGTCTCGGCCACCCGATCGCGCCGCTCGGCCGCTGTGCCGATGTTGTGGACCGCAAGGCCTTCGCCAATGATTTCGCCGATGGTCAGGCGCGGGCTCAAGGAGCCGAACGGATCCTGGAACACCACCTGCATGTCGCGGCGCAGGTTGCGCAGTTCCTGGCGCTTCAGGCCGTCGATGCGATGGCCCTGGAACCGGATCGGGCCTTCGCTGGAGATCAGACGCAGCAATGCGAGGCCCAGGGTCGTCTTGCCCGAGCCGCTTTCACCCACCACGCCCAGGGTGTCGCCGGCTTTCACGGACAAGCTCACCCCGTCCACCGCCTTGATGTGTCCGATCGTGCGGCGGATCACGCCGCGTCTGATCGGGAACCAGACTTTCAAATCCTCCGCGGCCATCACTTCGGCGGCGCCGCTCACCGGCGCGGGCGGCGCGCCCTTGGGTTCGGCGGCGACGAGATGTTTTGTATAGCTGTGCTGCGGCGTGCGGAACACGGTCTCCACATCGCCTTGCTCGACCACATGGCCGTCTTTCATCACGCAGACCTGGCCGCCCAGCTTGCGCACGATGGCGAGGTCATGGGTGATGAACAGCATCGCCATGCCGAGGCGCTTCTGAAGGTCCTTCAGAAGATCGAGGATCTGCGCCTGGATGGTGACGTCGAGGGCCGTGGTCGGCTCGTCGGCGATGAGAAGGTCCGGGTTCTGCGCCAGCGCCATCGCGATCATCACGCGCTGACGCTGTCCGCCGGACAGTTCATGGGGAAGCGCCGTCAGGCGTGTTTCGGCTTCCGGCAGACCCACAAGGCGCAAGAGTTCGAGCACGCGCGCGCGGCGCGCTTCGCCGTCCATGCCGCCGTGCACTTCCAGCACTTCGCCCACCTGCTTCTCGACATTGTGCAGGGGATTGAGCGAGGTCATGGGTTCCTGGAACACCATGCCGACACGGTTGCCGCGGATCTGGCGCATCGCGTCCTCGGATGCGCCGACGATCTCGGCGCCCTTGAACTTGATGCTGCCTTTGGGATGGCGCGCGCGCGGATAGGGCAACAGGCGCAGGACGGACAGGGCCGTCACGGTCTTGCCGCTGCCGCTCTCGCCGACCAGCGACAATGTTTCGCCTTTGTGCAGCGTGAATGACGCGCTTTTCACGGCGGCGACTTCGCCGTCGCCCTGGCCGAAGCTGACGGCCAAATCCTTGATTTCAAGCAGCGGCGTATCGGTCATGAGAAGGTCTTGCGCGGATCGAGGGCGTCGCGCACGGCTTCGCCGACAAAGATGAGCAGAGTAAGCATGCCGGCGATGACGAAGAAACCCGTCAAGCCCAGCCACGGCGCCTGGAGATTCTCTTTGCCCTGCCGCAGGAGCTCGCCGAGCGAGGCCGAGCCCGGCGGCATGCCGAGGCCGAGGAAGTCGAGCGAGGTCAGCGCGACGACGGCGCCGGAGATGATGAAGGGCAGGAAGGTGACCGTTGCGACAACGGCGTTGGGCAGGATGTGCTTGGCCATGATGGTCACATCATCCATGCCAAGCGCCTTGGCCGCGCGCACATAGTCGAGGTTGCGCGCGCGCAGGAACTCGGCGCGCACGACAGGCACCAGCGCGGTCCAGCTGAATAGCAGCAGCACCAAGAGCAGAGTCCAGAAACCGGGGATGACGATGCTTGAAACGATGATCAGGATGAACAGCTGTGGCAGACCGCTCCATATCTCGATGAAGCGCTGGAAGGTGAGATCGATCCAGCCGCCGAAATAACCTTGAACGGCGCCGGCCGCGACACCGACCACCGTCGAGACCAGCGTGAGCGCAATGGCGAACAGCATCGATAGCCTGAACCCAGAGAGCAGTCGGGCGAGCACATCGCGGCCCTGGTTGTCGGTGCCGAGCCAGTGCGCGGCCGACGGCGGGGCCGGCGCGGGCCGCCCCAGATTGAAGTCGATGGTCCGGTAGTCATAGGGGATCAGCGGCTCGACGATCCACCCATCGGCATTGATCAGATCGCGCAGATAGGGGTCGGTATAATTGGCCGGTGTTTCAAATACGCCGCCGAACGTGGTTTCAGGATAATCCCGCACCACGGGGATATACAGGCTGCCCTTAAAGCTCACCAGCAGCGGCCGGTCGTTGGCAATCAGTTCGGCGAACAGGCACAGCAGGAACAGAGCCGTGACCATGACGAAGGACCAGTAGCCGCGGCCGTTGGCGCGGAAGTTGGCCCAGCGGCGCCGGTTGAGCGCGGAAAGACGATTCGTGAGGCTGCTCATGTGGCGCGCGCCTCGAAGTCGATCCGCGGATCGATCACATGATAGGCAAGATCGCTGATCAAGTTCAGAAGGAGCCCGACGATAGAGAAGACATACAAGGTGCCGAAGATCACCGGATAGTCGCGGTCGATGATCGCCTGATACCCGAGCAGACCCAGGCCATCGAGCGAGAAGATCACCTCGATCAGAAGTGAGCCGGTGAACAACATGCCCACCAATGTTGCCGGGAAGGCCGCGATGACGATCAGCATGGCGTTGCGGAAGACGTGGCCATACAGCACGCGCCGTTGGGTGAGGCCCTTGGCCTTGGCCGTCAGCACATACTGTTTATTGATCTCGTCCATGAAGGAATTCTTGGTCAGCATGGTCAGCGAGGCGAAGCCGCCGATCACCATGGCCAGCACCGGCAGCGTCAGGTGCCAGAAGTAATCGTAGATTTTACCGGCGAATGACAACTGTTCCCAGTTCTCAGATGTCAAGCCGCGTAAGGGAAACCAGTTGAGGTAGCTTCCGCCCGAGAACAGCACGATCAGAAGGATCGCGAACATGAAACTCGGCACCGCATAGCCGATGACGATGATGTACGAGGTGCCAATGTCGAAGCGGCTGCCGTCGCGCACGGCTTTGGCGATGCCCATGGGGATGGACACGATATAGATAATCAGCGTCGACCACAGGCCCAGCGAAATCGACACGGGCATCTTCTCGATGATCAGATCGCCGACATCGATGGTGCGGTAGAAGCTCTCGCCCAGATCGAAGGCGATGTAGTTCTTCATCATCAGCATGTAGCGTTCGTGGGCCGGCTTATCGAAACCGAACTGGCGCTCGATCGCCTTGACGAATTCCGGATCCAGCCCCTGCGCGCCGCGATAGGCGCTGTTGGAACTGCTGGTGGCGACACGCGCGGTATCCCCGCCGCCGCCTGAGATGCCCGTCATGCCGCCCGGATCGAGGCCGCGCACTTGCGCCAGCACGCGCTCCACTGGGCCGCCGGGGGCAACCTGCACAATCAGAAAATTGAGGGTGATGATCCCGAACAGCGTCAGCGGGATCAACGCAAGGCGGCGGAGGATATAGGCAAGCACGGTTCTGAGATATCCCGTCGGTCGTTAAGCCCGGCGCCGGCGCGCGATCACGAAGATGACGGCGCCCGCGAGGCCCAGGGCGACGGCTATCATAACCCACGTCCCCGCCCCTTTGTCTCGCTGTCCGCCATAACTTTCCGTTGGGACGGACGGACTGGCCGCGGCGGCCGAGCCGTCCGACCACCACAGGGCGATGGCGGCCTCGCCGATCCGGCCCAGCCCCAGGGCGGGCAGGATTTCGGGACGCTTCAGTTTGGACCAATAGGCAAAGCGCTCCGCCTCCAGCGTATAGGTGAGCATGCGGTAATGGTTGAACGTCAGCACCCGGTCCAGGGCCCTGGTCGCCGCCGTGATCTCGTCTTCCGTCTGCGCTTTCACGATATGCTGCAGCAGCGCGTCGATCACCGGGTCCTTGATGCCGCTGTAGTTCGAGCTTCCCGGCCGGTCGGCCGAGTCCGAACTCAGCTCGTCCACCAGTTCGGCGCCCGGCGTCAGCGTGGTCGCCATGCCGATCAGGATGGCGTCGTAATCGAAGTCGGTGACGCGGTTGGCGTACTGGGCGGTGTCCACCACGCGCATGGTCGCGTTGATGCCGACCCGCTTCATGTCCTGGATCCAGGGGCCGATCAGGCGTTCGAGGCTGGGCTGCACGACCGTGATCTCGAAGGTGAAGGGCTGGCCCTTGGCGTTCACCAGTACGCCGTCGCGCACTTTCCAGCCGGCCGCTTCGAGCAGCTTCGCCGCGCGGGCGAGATTTTCGCGGCTGGCGCCGTTGCCCTGGGTCGTCGGCTGCGCGAACTCAGTGGTGAACAGTTCGGGCGGCAGTTTGTCGCGGAACGGTTCCAGAAGCGTGAGCTCCGCGCCGGCCGGCGTCGCCTTGGCTTCGAGAGCCGAACCCTGCCAATAGCTGCGCAGCCTGACGTACTCGTTGTACATCAGGCTTTTGTTGATGGATTCAAAATCGAAAGTGAGGTTGATCGCCTCACGAACCCGTCTGTCCTGGAATAGCGGCCGGCGCAGATTCAAGCTGAAGGTCTGCACGTCGCGCGGCTGGATGCTCGGCACTTTCAGCTTCTGAACGCGGCCGTCGGTGAAGGCGGGGAAATTGTAGTCCTGGACCCAGCGGCGCGCGCTGGTTTCGCGCACCATGTCATAGCCGCCGGTCTTGAAGGCCTCGAATTGAACGTTGTCGTCGCGGAAATATTCATAACGGACGGTGGCGAAATTATAGAAGCCGCGCAGAATGGCGAGATCCTTGCCCCAATAATTGTCCAGCCGTTTGTAGCGCACATAACGGCCGACCTCGAAAATATCGACATTGTAAGGTCCGCTGACGACGGGGATGTCGAGGGTGGTGTCCTCGAAATTGCGCTTGCTCCAATAGGCTTGCGAGAAGACGGGAAACTCGCCCAGCAGCAAGGGGACCTTGGAGTTTTCCGTATTCTTGACCGTGAACCGCACCGTGCGTTCGTCCACCGCCTCGGCCTTTTCTACGTCGGCGTAGATGAAGCGGAACACGGGTCGCGCCTTGGTGATCAGGGTGTCATAGCTGAACACAACGTCGGCGGCCGTGATCGGCGATCCGTCGCTGAACTTCGCTTCCTTGCGCAGCACGAATTGCACCGTGCGGCCGTCCGGGGAGACTTCGATCGTTTCCGCGATCAGCCCGTAACGCGAGGCCGGCTCGTCAAGGCTGCCGATCATGAGCGTGTCATGGATCAGTGTATCGGACCCGTAAGCCTGCGCGCCCTTTAGGGTGAAGGCGTTGAAGGTGTCGAAGGTCAGGAACGCTTCGTTGCTTAACGTGAGCGCCCCCGCGCGCGGTGCATCCGGGTTCACGTAGGCGAAATGATCGTCGGCCGCGTACTTGGGTTCGCCGAACAGCGCGATGCCGTGCACGGGTTTGCCGCGCGTGACGGCGTGCGCCGCCGGGGTGAACGCGAGGACGGCGGCGGCCGCGAGAACGATTGCACGCAGGATGATCACGGAAGACCTCACTCCTATTGCCCTCAGCCTCTACGCGCGGCGCAAACGCCGCGCCGCCATGACGCCCACCCCAAGAACCGCAAGTCCCGCAAGGATCAGCAGTGCCTTACTGATGTGCGAGGTGCCCTCCGCCCGTTCAGTGGCGCGATTCTTCATGATGTCAGCCAGTTTCGCGGCTTTGTCCGCATCGTACCACCAGGTGGCCGGGTTGGGGCCGTCGTTGGGCGTGATGTCGGGGCGGCCCAGCTTGTTCCAGTAGGCCCACCAGATTTCCGGCTCGACGAAGCCCGGCACCACGTAGTGGTTCCACAACAAGATGCGGTCGAGGGCGTGGGCGTGGGCCAGCAGACTCTCACGGGTCTGCGCCTTGATCAGGTCTTCGATAATGGCATCGATGGCCGGGTTCTTGATGCCGATCCAGTTCTCGCTGCCTTGTCGATCGGCCGCGGCCGAACCCCACATCTCTCTTTGTTCGTTGCCGGGCGAGTCGCTCTGGCCGCCCCAGTAGGGCAGTTCGCCCATCACCATGTCGAAATCGAACTCGTTCATCCGGTTGAGATACTGCGTCGGATCGACGATGCGGATGCGGCCCTTGATGCCCAGGCGCTCGAGATTGAGAAGATAAGGCCCGATCCATTTTTCGTAGAGCGGCAGGTGGATCAGGAATTCGAACTCGAAGGGCGTGCCGGTCTTGGTGTTGACGAGCGCGCCGTCTTTCAGGTCCCAGCCGGCCTCGGTCAGAAGTTTCTGCGCGGCCAGAAGATTGTCGCGCAGCGCC
>JADZAK010000019.1 GCA_020852595.1 Rhodospirillaceae bacterium | reverse complement strand
GCGGAACGACTTGCATATACACGTTGTGCCAACCGGGCACGTCGCCGCCCTGCTGGCTCTGCGTGTCGACGTCCTTGGCGTAGGTGTAGACGGGCTTCTTGCGGAAGGCCCACTGCCGTACGCCGGGAGCGCGTTCAAAGATCGTCCACTCGCCTTGCGGCTGCGCGGTCGCGCCGGCCGTCATGGGCACCCAGGTCTGCGTGCAGGCGCCGGTGCAATTCGACTTCTCGGCGCCGTCACGGTCCGACGTGTAAATCGAGAACTTGTTTTCCGTGACGACGAGGCGGCCCTTGCGGGTCGTTTCCACGGAGAAAGCCGGCGGCACCGACGAGGCCGGGCCAACAGGGCGGCGTTCGGCGGGACCGTCACCGCCGTTGCCGTTGGTGCGGGCGCCAAAAACGTCACCCGGCTGCCGGTCGAGATCGGACGTGTAGAGCGCGTGTTTGTCGTAAGCCCACTGACGGCGGCCGTCTTTGCGCGTGAAGATCGTGAAGTTGCCGACGTCCTTGTCGCCATCCTTCGCCAGCACGGGCGGCCACACCTGCGAGCAGGCTTTGCGCGTCTCAAGCTCGGGCAGGTCGAGGCCCGGCGGAGACGGCGCCATCAGTCCCGCGGTCTTGGTGGTGACTTCGTTCTCGCAGGCCGAGCTGTTGTCGCCGTCGCCGGTCGTGCCGACACGCATGGTGTCGTAGGGCCAGCGATAGAGCGTCATGCCCCGTTCGTTCGCGAACACCGGACCTTCGAGTTCGCTCGCCTGAATGCTGAAACCGGCGGGCATGGGTTCGGTCACGAAAGTCTCGGTTTTCACGCCGCCCTGCGCGGTGACGGCGCTCGACGCCGCGTAGGCCACGGGAGCCGCCATGAGAGCGCCGACGAGAAGAAGGCTGTATCGCATCGTATTCGTCCTTGAGAGCAAAAGAGGCGCGCTTCCGAAGAAGCGCGCCGTCCCTTAAGCGAGAACCTCGCCGATTTCCTTCGACGTTCTGTTGGACTGCTCGCCCCAGTGCGGGACATCCAATCCAAAGACCTTCATGGCGGTGTAACCGACGCGCGTGGCCGCTTCGTGGTTGCCGTCGATGTGGTAACCGGTCTTGATCTTTCCGCCGGCACGGCCCGCGAGGAACATCGGCAGGCCGTCGATCTGGTGCAGACGCGCCAGCGACTGGTCGGTCGTCGCGTAGATCAGCATGTTGTCGAGCAGCGACCCGTCGCCTTCCTTGAAGTCGGCGAACGCCTTCACATGATAAGCCCACGATTCCATCTGGCGGCGGATGAACCACGAGCAGTTCACCTGGTAACCGAGCACCGGATCCAAGGGTTCTTCGTGCGTGGCCGTGTGATGCGGCTTCTCGTAGCCCGGCTTGATCGTGCCGGAGAACGCGGCCGCGTAACCGAGGTTGTAGACGCGGGTCTGGTCGCAGGCCAAAGCCATCACGAACAGATCGGTCATCATCTTGTGACGCTCGCCGACCAGCGTGTAATCGAGGCCCGGCGCGATTTCGTCTTTCGGTCCCGGATTGACCACGCAAGCCGCGCGCGGTTCCGGCTTCGTCAGCGCGAGATCGAACTGGCGTTCCAACTCACGCAGGCCCGTGAAGTATTGATCGAGACGCGCCTTGTCTTCCGAACCGATCTTCTTCGTGAGGTCGTTGGTGCGGTCCATCACGCCGGAGAGCACGCCCTTGCGCACCATGACGCGCGGGCTGGGCTTGAATTCCGGAGCGTTCGGGTTCTGGAAATCTTCGCCGAAGAGCTTGGCGTAGAGCAGCAGCGGCGAGACTTCCGCCGGGTTGATGGAGGTCGCGCTTTCGTAGCTGAAGCTGTCGCGCACGTTGCCGGTGGAGGTCGCGGTCAGCGTCTGGAAGCGCGTCGGACCCGCGATTTCCTTGGCGATCGTGACGTCGATGCTCTGGCCCGGCAGATCGGTCTGCGTAGCCGGGGCGGCGCCTGCGCGCATGATCACCCAACCCGTCTTGTGGCAGAGGTTCGGATTGGCGTCCTTGAACCCGTCGAAGTTGGTGAACAGGTTGACGTGCTTTTGGACATCCTTGAGCGAGGCGATTTCCTCGGGCAGGTCGAAGTTGGCGCCGGTCTTTTTCGGCACGAACACCTGCTTGTTGAGGCCGAGGCCCCAGGACCAGGTTCCGAAGCGCACCGGCAACGGCGCGCCGTCGGCCATCGCGGTCGCGTTCCCGTTCAGGAACACATTGAGCAGCGGCAGCCCGACCGTGACGGCGCCGCCGTTCAACATGCCGCGCAGGACGCGGCGCCGGGACAGATCTTTCAAAGATGCCATAAGAGCCTCCTCAGTTCGCTTCGACGGCGCTATGCGACGTCAGGCCGGCGGTCCGCGCCGGCGACGGAACACGTTCAACAACTTCTAAAAATGCATCACTGGTTGCGATCATTCGCATCAGGTCCGGCACCTTGTAGCCGTCCTGCGCGAAGGCGCTGCTCAACGCCTTGATCGCGGGATCGTCGGCGCGGGAGAGCGGGCCGCCCGTGCCGTAGCTATACATGCGGCGCACCAGGCAGGTCGGCAGCGCGGCATGGTCATGCAGCGCCTGGCCGAGGCCGGCGACATCGGAGAACGCCTTGCCGTCCAGCGTGCCCGTCACATCGAGCTGAACGCCCTTTTCGCTCGCCCGGAAACGGCCGGCACCGTCGAACTGCTCGAGCGCGAGGCCCATCGGATCGGTGATCTTATGGCAACCGGCGCAGACGGGATTCTGGCTGTGGAAGTTCAGACGCTCGCGCGCGGTACGCAGGCGCGCATCGGGATTTTCCACGGCGGAGAAGTCCACGTTCGCCGGAGGCGCGGGAACCTTCTGGCAGAGCAGAAGCTCGCGCAGCGCCTTGCCGCGTTTCGTCGCGGAACTGCGGGCCGGGTGCGCATGAAGCGCGAGGAAGCTGACTTGCGACAAGAGGCCGACACGCGGGCTACCGGCCGGAAACTCGTAAGGCACCCAGCCGAGCGACGGCTGTACCTGATAGACCGGCGCCAGCGCGGGCGACATGAAGGTCGTGCGGGTCGTGAAGAGATCGCGATAATCCTCGTTGCGCGTGACAAGATGCGCGACAACGGTACGCAGGGTCTGCTCGCGCGCATCAATGAGCGTCTGGCCCGTGACCATCGGGTAGGTGGCCGGATCCTTGGCGAGGCCGATGAACTCCTCGAAGCCGAACATGTCGTCGAAGAACGAGCGCACACCGTGCTCGAGGCGCGGGCTCGCCATCATCGCGGCGACGACTTTGGCGCGGCCCTTGGTCGTCTGCAGTTCACCCTTCTCGGCGGCCGTGAGCAGCATCTCGTCCGGGCCGGCGTTCCACAGGAAGAAGCTGAGACGCGCGGCGACGGAGTAGCTGTCGAGGCGGCGCTTGCCGGGGTTGTTCGGATCGGGCTCGGTCACATCGGCGATCATCAGGACGTTGGGATCGATCAGCATCCCTTCGATCACCGAACCGAGACCGGCGTAGAAATCCTTCAGGTTGGTCGCGCCGCGTTTCGCATCGGCGACAAGCCCGGCAACTGTGGCCTCCGGAAGCGCGCGGCGATACAGGAGCCGGCCCGTTTGTTTGATGAACTTGGCGGCGCAAGCGTCATCGGCGGCGGCCGGGTTCGCCGGTTTGCACGGCACGAGGTAGTCGCGGCGCGGCGCGATGCGCTCGCCGGGATTTCCCTTGTCCAGGATCTGCGCGGCGATCGACGACGCGGAGCTTTGCAGCTGCTGAATTTCACCGATGGTCATACCGACGGAGGCGGCGCCGGAGGCCTGCAGGCCATCGGTGCGCGGCAGCGGCGTCAGCGCCGCAACGACGCGCACGTCATCGCCGAAGATGTAGTGGATGGTGTTCGCGTACTGCTCCGGGCTCATCCGGCGCACGCGCGCGGGCGTCCCACCGAAATCGGCGACAGCCGCGGTCGCAGGCGCTTTGGCGGCCGGCGCGGCGTGCTCGGAGCCGCCGTCCGAACAGGCAACGACGCCCAGGGTCAGCAGGCTGGCCACGCTCGCGCGCAGCCCCGCGCCGAACCTGCGGCGGGACTTCGACTCAAGATTGGAAACCGGACTCACTTGCACCTTCCTCCTCTAGAGCGCGCTACCAGCCGTCATGACCGCGATATCGCGGCCGTCAGCCGAACGCTCTCCTCCACGCAACCCTCATCTCGTCCGCGCTCCTGTGCCTTGCGCAGCGCTCAGGCGCCGACGCTCAGCCGCAGACGGGCCCTCTTGCGCTCCGGCGCTTCGAGGGATTGTTTGACTTCTTCCGTGTGCTGGCCGAGGGCCGGCGCGGGCAGGTCCGCGACACACGGTTCACCGTTGAACATGATCGGCGTACGCACGCCCGGAACACTGCCGCCGGCCGCCGCGGGCGAAGCGATATCGACACGCATGCCGCGCGCGATCACCTGCGGATCGGCGAACACTTCCGGCACGGTATTGATCGGGCCCACGGGCACGCCGGCGCCTTCGAGTTTCGCGACGAGATCGGCCTTCTTCCACTTCGCGATCTTCTCGCTCAGGAGGGCGATCAAGCCTTCCCGGTTGCGCACGCGGTCGGGGTTCTGACGATAGGAGGCGTCGAACGCCAATGTGTCGTCACCAAGTACATTGCACAGACGGGCGAATTGACCGTCGTTGCCGACGGCGATCATGAGATGACCGTCGGCGGCCGCGAACACCTGGTACGGCGCGAGGTTCGGATGCGCGTTGCCGAGGCGCGGCGCGGCCTGGCCGGAGATCAGATAAGACGCGGCCTGGTTGGCCAGGACGCCGACCTGCACATCGAGCAAGCTCATGTCGATATGAGCGCCGCGGTTCGTCGACTTGCGCGCATGGAGCGCGGCAAGGATGCCCGTCGTCGCATAAACACCGGTGAAAAGATCGACCACCGCGACGCCGACTTTCATCGGTTCGCCGTTCGGTTCGCCCGTGACGGCCATGAAACCGCCGAGCGCCTGGATCATGGCGTCGTAGCCGGGCAGATGCGCATAGGGGCCCGTCTGGCCGAACCCGGTGATGGAGCAGTAAATCAGGCCGGGATGACGCGCGCTCAAGGTCGCATAGTCGAGGCCGAATTTCTTCAGCGCGCCGACCTTGAAGTTCTCGATCACGATGTCGGCGTCGGCGATCAGCTGCTTCACGACTTCGAGGTCTTCAGCGCGATTGAAATCGATGGCGATGGAACGCTTGCCGCGATTGGCGGAATGGAAATAGGTGGCGCTCAAGTCGCCGCCGTCTTCGCCCGGCACGAACGGCGGACCCCACGCCCGGGTATCATCGCCCTCGCCGCTGCGCTCAACTTTAATAACGTCCGCGCCCATGTCCGCGAGGATCTGGCTCGACCAAGGCCCAGCTAGAACGCGTGACAAGTCCACAACGCGAATGTCGTGCAGTGGCTTCATGAACACTCCACCGGACGCCCTACGCCGACCCGCGCCCGTACACCTTTAGAGGATCAGTTAGAAGCAATTGAGAATATTATCACAAACCATTTTATTGATTGAAACTATGAGCAGAGGTAATTACTACCAACGTCCGGTCTCTGGATATTTAACCCATTGATTCAGCAGAAAAATCTTGGCTGACCAACCGGCAAAGTTGAATCTCAATCGTCGGTTCGTGCCGTCGCTGCCCGCTTTGATGGCGTTTGAGGCCTCGGCCAGGTTGAGCAGTTTCACCCGCGCCGCCGAGGAGCTGAATCTGACCCAGGGCGCCATCAGCCGGCAGATAAAAGTCCTTGAAGATCAATTGGGTGTGACGCTTTTTGAGCGTATCCGGCAGCGCCTTGTGCTGACCGAGGCGGGCACCTTTTACGCCAACGAAATCCGCCAAACCCTCGACCGGTTCGCCTCGGCGACGGCTCAAGCCATGTCGTTCCGCGCCCGCGGCGGGATTCTCCGCCTCGGCATGCTGCCGACGTTCGGCACACGCTGGCTGATCCCGCGCCTGCCCGACTTCTTCGCCGCGCACCGCAGCGTCACGATCAACTTCTCGAGCCACATCCGCCAGGTCGACTTTCAGCGCGATTTCCTTGATGCCGCGATTCACTTCGGCGAGCCCCATTGGCCGGGCGTTTTCCTGCACAAGCTGACGGGCGAAGAGCTGTTCGCCGTCGCCTCGCCCAAGCTGATCAAGCGCGAGAAGATCAAGAAGCCGGCGGATCTCGCGAACACCACCCTGCTCGTTCAAGCGACGCGCCCCGAAGCGTGGAAGACGTTCTTCGATACGGTCGGGATGTCGGAAGTCGAGCCCCGCCAGGTCCTCGAGTTCGAGGTGTTCGGCATGGTGCTGCGCGCCGCGGTGGCCGAACTTGGCGTCGCACTTGTGCCCAAGGTGCTGGTGCAGCAGGAACTCGACGCGGGCGAACTGGTGACCCTGTTCGACAAGTCGATCATGAACACCAAGGCGTACTTCCTCGCCTATCCGCGCGAGCGTGCGAATTATCCGCCGCTCGTCGCGTTCCGCGACTGGCTGCTGTCCCAGGTCCGCGCTTGAACCTTAAGCCTTGATTGTACGGCCCGGCGCGATGTCGGCAACGCTCGTCTTGATATGAATGAGCGCGGGTTTGCCCGCCTTGCCCGCTTCTTCAAGCGCCGCCGGGAATGCCTCCGTGCGATCGATCGTGGTCGCCCAGGCGCCGAACGAACGCGCGAAAGCGGCAAAGTCCGGGTTCTTGAGATTCGTCGCGGACACGCGTTCGGGATACTCGCGCTCCTGATGCATGCGAATGGTTCCGTACGATCCGTTGTCGACCACGATGATGATGAGGTTCGCGTCGTACTGCACGGCCGTCGCGAGCTCATTCGAGGTCATCATGAAACATCCGTCGCCCGCCACCGCGACGACGGTGCGCGCCGGATACATGATCTTCGCGGCGATGGCGGCCGGGAAACCAAAGCCCATCGCGCCGCTGGTCGGCGCGAGCTGCGTGCCGAATTTACGATGACGATAGAAGCGATGCAGCCAAGCCGCGTAGTTGCCGGCGCCATTTCCAACAATTGCTTCCGGAAGCGTTTTTTCGAGATGCTTGAAGACTTCCGACAAATTGACCGAACCCGTCACCGCGACCGGCGCGAGGAAGGCTTCGAGATCGGCGCGGCCTTCGGTCGCCCACGGCGTATTGGCCCACGAGCGGCGGATAGCGAGCTTTGAAAGCGAAAGCGCGGCGGCGGCCGTTTCGCACGCGGCGGCGAGCGACGCCGGCCACACGCGGTTGAGCTCTTCCGGATCCGGGTGGATGTGCACGAGCCGCGCCGCGCTTTCTTCCGGCGCCAGCAGCGTATAGGCCTGCGACGGATTTTCGCCGAGGCGCGCGCCGATGGCGACCACAAGGTCGGCCGACTTTACGCGCTGGATCAGCTTGGGGTTCGGACCGAGACCGAGATCGCCCATATAACAGGGATGCGTGTTGTCGATGAGATCCTTGCGGCGGAAGGAGAGCGCAACCGGCACGCCGAGCTTTTCAATCCACTTCGACAGCGCGGCAAGCGAGTCGTCCGACCAGCCCGTGCCGCCAAGAATAAGCACGGGACGTTCCGCCGCTTCCAGACGCGCGGCGAGCCCATCGAGGAAGCCCGGTTCCAAACCGCTGTGCGCGACCTTGACGGGCGCCGGCTTACGCGCACCGGCGGGCTCGGCGAGCATATCTTCGGGCAAGGCGATGACCACCGCGCCCTTGCGGCCCTGCTGGGCGACGGCGAAAGCGCGCGTGCAGACTTCCACCATGCGCGCCGGGTCTTCGACTTCGAGGGCGAGTTTGCAGAGAGGTCCAAAAGCCTGGCCGTAATCGACTTCCTGGAACGCTTCGCGGCCTTTGTCCGAAAGCGCCACCTGGCCGATGAAATAGATCAGCGGGACCGAATCCTGCTGCGCGGTGTGAATGCCGATGCTGCCGTGCGTGGCGCCGGGGCCGCGCGTGACCATGCAGATGCCGGGCTTGCCGGTGAGCTTGCCGTAAGCGACGGCCATGTTGGCGGCGCCCGCTTCATGGCGGCAGGTGACGACCTTGATCTTGTCGCGCGCGCCGTAAAGCGCGTCGAGCACCGAGAGATAGCTTTCGCCCGGCACGCAGAAGACATGCGTGATGCCGTTGACGACCAGGGTTTCAACGAGACGTTGGGCCGCTGTGATCTCTTGAGTCATGGATTTAGGCCGTCACGTAAGAGGTTTTGATGCGGGTGAAGAATTCGCGGGCGCCGCCCTGTTCGCGCGGACCAAAGCTCGAGGCCTTGGAGCCGCCGAACGGCGCCTGCAGCTCGACACCGGCGGTCGGCAGGTTGACCATCACCATCCCCGCCTTCAGTTCGGCCTGGAAGAGCCGCGCGTATTTAAGCGAGGTGGTGCAGACGCCGGCGGAAAGGCCGAACGGCGTATCATTGGCCATCGCGAGCGCTTCTTCGGGCGAATTCGCAGGGATCACGGCCGCGACCGGTCCGAAGATTTCCTCCTGCGAGATCCGCATCTTGTTGTCGGCGTCGGCGAACAAGGCCGGGCGCATGTAGTAGCCGTCCGTCAGGCCTTTGAGACGCTCGCCGCCCTTGACCAGACGCGCGCCTTCGCTGCGGCCCACCTCGACGTACGACAGATTCTGCTTGAGCTGATCTTCGCTCACGACCGGGCCAATGTTGGTCTTCGGATCGAGCGCATCACCGACCGCCAGGGTATCGATCCGCGCCGCGAGCTTGTCCACGAACGCCTTGTAGATGCCCTTGGTCACGATCAGGCGGCTCGAGGCGGTGCAACGCTGGCCGGTCGAGAAGAAGGCGCCCTGCGCGGCGATTTCGACGGCGGCGTCGACATCGGCGTCATCGAGCACAACAAGCGGGTTCTTGCCGCCCATTTCGAGCTGGAACGGCCGGAAGCGGCCCGCGCAAACGCCCGCGACACGGGCGCCGATGGTCTGCGACCCGGTGAAGGAAATGCCGTCGATGCCGTCGCTGTTCAGCATCGCCTCGCCGACGACGGAGCCGCGCCCCATGACGAGATTGAAGACACCCGCCGGACATCCCGCTTCGGCGATGATTTCCGCGAGCGCCCAGGCGCTGCCCGGCGCGATGTCGGCCGGTTTCATCACCACCGCATTCCCGTAAGCCAGCGCGGGTGCGGCTTTCCAGGCCGGGATGGCGATGGGGAAGTTCCACGGCGTAATCAAGCCGACGACACCCAGCGGTTCGCGGCGCGTTTCCACGGAAACATTGGGCCGTACGGACGGAATGACGTCGCCGTTCGCGCGCAGCGCCTCGGCGGCGAAATATTTAAAAATGCGTCCCGCGCGTTGCACTTCGCCTTTGGCTTCGGCGAGGGTTTTGCCTTCCTCGCGCGCGAGGAGCGTGCCGAGTTCGGTTTCACGGGACAGCAGCCGTTCACCGATCTTGTCGAGAAGGTCGCCGCGCGTCTGCGCGGTGGCGCGGCGCCAGCCGGGCTGCGCTTCCTGCGCCGCGGCAACCGCCTGCGCGACTTGATCGGCCCCGCCTTGCGCGAAATTGCCGACAACGTCGGTGAGATTTGAGGGATTGATATTCGGGGCATCGCGGTCCGCTTTGACCCACGATCCACCGATCAGGTTTTGATGCTGCTGATGTCCCATACGCCCCTCCCTCGCGCCGGATGCAAATCTTAAATACCGGCCAGCCGCCGGGACAATGGCGGAAAGTAACCGGGCCAGATAGCGAAAGATTTCAATCGGTTCATGAATTTTGCGAACCTCGCCACCGGCGGTGCGTCACGGTCACGGCCCGGCGGATCACCGGTCATCACAGGTCCATTAGTTTATATCGTTTTAGTCACGCCCTCCCCTCCGTACACTATAGGGACCGGACCTGAGAACGTTGGGAGAGGGGACCATGAGTGTTGCGGAAGAGGCTGCGGCCGTGGGGGGCACGGCGGCGGCCACAAAGACGACGCGCGGACGCCTGAAAGCCGTGATCGGCGGTTCGGTCGGCAACCTGATCGAATGGTACGACTGGTACGTCTACTCGTCCTTCTCGCTGTACTTCGCGAGCGTCTTCTTTCCGGTGGGCGACCAGACCACCGAATTCCTGTACGCCGCCGTGGTTTTCTCGGTCGGCTTCATCGTACGCCCCGTGGGCAGCTGGCTGATGGGTGTTTACGCGGACCGCTATGGCCGCCGCCCCGCGCTCGTTCTTGCCATGGCCGTCATGGGCGGTTCATCGCTCATGATCGCCTTCACGCCGAGCTATGCCAGCATCGGCATCGCCGCGCCGATTCTGTTGATGGTCGCGCGCATCGCGCAGGGTCTCAGCGTCGGCGGCGAATACGCGGCCGTTGCGACGTATCTCAGCGAAATCGCCGGCAAGGAACGCCGCGGCTTCTACGGCAGCTTCCAGTACGTGACCCTGATCGCGGGCCAACTTCTGGCGCTTCTCGTCCTCGTGGCCCTGCAGCACAACCTGACGCCGGAAGAACTGTCGGATTGGGGCTGGCGCGTTCCGTTCGCCATCGGCGCGGTTGGCGCCCTGGTCGCCTTCTGGATCCAGAGCTCGCTGGAAGAAACAGAATCCTTCAAAAACATGAAGAAAAAGCGCGAAAGCGCGGCCGACACCTGGCAGCTCATGCGCAGCCACCCGAAGGAACTGATGTTCGTGCTCGGCATGACCATGGGCGGCGCCCTCGGCTTCTACGTGTTCAGCAATTACATGCAGAAGTTCCTGGTCAACACCTCGGGCTTCACGAAGGACGACGCCAGCTTGATCATGGCGATGGCCATGATCGTGTTCATGGTGGCGCAGCCCATCATGGGTTGGCTCTCGGACAAGATCGGCCGCAAGCCGATGTTCGTGTTCTACGGCATCGGCGCCACGCTCATGACCTTCCCGGTCATGAACTATCTGCAAACCGCCGACAGCGCGATGGGCGCGTTCCTGGTCATCTCGGGCGCCCTTATCATTCAGAGCACCTACACCTCCATCAGCGGCCAATATAAGGCCGAACTGTTCCCGACCGAGATCCGCGCGCTCGGCGTCGGCCTTCCCTACGCGCTTGGCGTCGCGTTCATCGGCGGCACGGCGGAAGCGGTGGCGCTGAAGCTGAAGCAAATGGGCTATGAAACGTCCTTCTATTGGTATGTGACGTTCTTCATGGTGATCGTGCTGATCACGGCCGCCATGATGCCGGACACAAAACGGCACAGCCGGATCAAGGAGGACTAATCTTCCGCCGCGCGAAAGAAGAAAGGCCCTCCCGACGGAGGGCCTTTTTTTTGCGCCCGGGTGTATGCTGATCCCGCACCAACAGGGAGGACATCATGGGTGAGATTTCGCGCCGTAGCGCACTGACATCTGGAAGCCTTGCACTCGTTGCCGCCGTCGCGGGCGCCGAAAAGGCCGCCGCGCAAACATCGCCGGCCGCGCCGAGCGATCTTCAGCAAGTCTACAAAGCGATCCCGCAGATGGGCCGCCTGCGCGAAGACGTGCTGTTCGGCGATGTCTGGAAACAGCCGGAGCTGAATACCCGGGACCGCAGCCTCGTGACCTGTGCCGTGCTTGCGGCGCTGGGGCGTGACGACGAACTGGCGCTGAACCTCACGCGCGCCGCGGCGAACGGCGTCACTGCCGACGAGATCCGCGGACTTGCCGTGCAGGTCGCATTCTACGCGGGATGGCCGGCGGGCCTTGCCGTGGGCAAGGCCGCGCTGCCGATCCTTCAGAAAGACGCCAAGAAATAAGTCCTACTGGCGCGTGGACTGCGTGGCCGGCTTCTCGGCCTGGCCACCGTCCGCCGTCTGCTTCGGCGGATGCTCGATATAGACCTGGGTGAAGGTCACCTTGAGCGCGCCGGAGATGGCGGTCATCTCCCCCTTCTCGTCCGGGTATCCGTCCGCGAGGCGGTGAAGCGCACGATAGAGCGACGGCGCGGAAAGCTGGCCGTAGCTTTGGTGGTGCGTCGACCACGACGTGTTCAGATGGTGATAGAAGGCGGCCACGTCGACATAGCCGGCCATGATGCCTTCCGCACGCTGCGGCGTCAGGCTGAGCTGGAAGTGCAGGTCTTTGAACTTGTGCACGCCGTTGGTGTCGAACGTCGCCGAGGACGGCAGGGTCAAATCCTCGCCGTCCGTCACCAACACGCCGTTGACGATCTTGCCCTTGAAAGTCTGCTGGAACTGCTTGCCCCAACGCGCGTCCTCGCGCTGCGTTCCGCCCGGGACATATGAGCCGCCGGTGGCGTCGGCCAGGAGGTCGTCGAGACCACGGTAGGTCGTCACCGTCACGTCGTCATCGTTCGAGAGGCTGTCGACGCCCGAGATCTCGAACATGAAGCGGTTGTTGTTGTACTGGCCGAGATACTTGTTCTCGAAGAAGTAGATCAGGTTCGACGGCGCGCGGTACTGCGACACGCAGCCGATCGCGCGGAACAACTGGTTGTCCACGCCCTTGACGCCGTCCGGATCGGTGAAATCTTCCGGGCCGATCTTGCCGTCGAGGTTCATGCCGTACGACACGGGGCCGCCCGCTTCCTTGAAGGTGAACGGCTCCTCGGACATGTCCGGGAACCACTGACGGCCCTCACGCATCAACTGCGTTTCGAGCAGCGTGCGCTTCTTTCCGTCGTCGAAGAGCTGCTTGAACTGCTCGCGCGGACCATCGTTGAAGCCGTTCGGGCATTCCACCTTGCCGTTGGGTGATTCACGCACGGCCCAGTAGCGGCTGGTGAGCACGTAGCCGATCTTGCCGTCGCGCACGACGGGAGGGACATCGCTGCCCGCGGCCTTCACGTCCGCGGCCAATACGGCTCCAGCCACGGCCATGATCGCGCAGGCGGCAACGGTCATTTTACGCATTTTTTTCATCCTCCCGATCCCCGGCGGGGGCTATCCCGCAGGGTCGCCTAATATAAACCGGCCGGACAGGAGAGTCCCCCGCCCCGTGATCCGGGGAGCCGCATAGATTATGCAAATACCGCCGCTAGGCCGGTCTTGCCCGGCGCATGGCTCACCCCCGGGGACAACGGCCTTCTGGTGCCGCTTGCACGCGTTTCCCCGGACGGACTGTCGTGCGTGACGGAGAAGATCCCGAAAAAGGGGAAACTCACCCTGCACGTCTATTTCGTGATGACCAAGCAGGCGCCCGACACTCAGTTCGATCCAAACGAGGGGATTGACGCGGCGAATGGCGTCGGTCCCCGTTATCCCGGCGACTGCGGCGGTGGCGGCGAGGTTTTCGAACGCTAAAACAAAAAAGGGCCGTGGTTTGATACCGCGGTCCTTTCACTTTGTGCTTCAGGAAAAGACCGCCGCGATATCCGCTCCTGTCATGACGCGATATGCGCCCGCAGCAAGGTCTTCGGGCAACGGCAATCCGCCAACACGCTCGCGATGAAGAGCGTCCACATGATTGCCTACGGCCGCGAACATGCGGCGGACTTGGTGATACCGCCCTTCTGTGACGGTCACGCGGGCGAGTTGCGCTGAAAGAACTTCCAAAGTGGCGGGAGCCAGCGGTTTCGGTTCGCCCTCAAGCATCAAGGTGCCTGCGGCAAACAACTCCGCTTCGTTCCCGCGCAACGGCCGCGCCAAGGTCGCGAGATAGTGTTTCGCGACATTCTTTTTCGGTGAGATGATCTGGTGCAGGAGCGCGCCATCATCGGTCATGAGCAGAAGGCCCGACGTCTCCTTGTCGAGGCGGCCCACCGTCGAGATCGCGGGATCGCGGCGGCGCCAGCGCGGGGGCAGCAGGTCATAGACCAGCGGCCCTGCTTCTTTATGCG
>JADZAK010000018.1 GCA_020852595.1 Rhodospirillaceae bacterium | reverse complement strand
GAGGTAATACTGACGCTTGGGAGTCGCGTGAGCAATGAGTTCCACCTGTCGCACGTTCAAGCCGAAGCGTTCGTAGGCGTCCCGGCTTTGCGGTTCGATGGCACGGTCGTTTGGTAGAAAAATGCGCTGGGGACAGCTCTCAATAATTGCAGGCGCGATGGTGCTGTTCATCACGTCCGCGAGGGATTGCGTGGCAAAGACGACACTGACGTTCTTCTTACGCAGGACTTTCAGCCATTCCCGGATGCGGGCCGCGAACACCGGGTTATCGAGATAGACCCAGGCTTCATCGAGCACGAGCAGCGTGGGCTTCCCATCAAAGCGCGCTTCCAGCCGATGAAACAAATAGGTCAGCACTGGGAGGACGGCCGCCGCGTCATGCAACAGGTGCTCGGTCTCGAAGCATTGCAGGTCCGAGAGCGCAAGCCGTTCCCCGTCCGCATCGAACAGACGGCCGAACGGACCTTCGAGGGTGTAAGGGTCCAAAGCCGCGCGGAGGGCCTTCGACTGCAACAGGATGGAAAGTCCGGTGAGCGTCCGTTCGCCGATGGGCGCCGATGCGAGACTGCTCAACGCCGTCCATACCGTCTCCTTGATCTCGGGCGTGACTTCGACCTTTTCGTGACTGAGCAGCGCCCATATCCACTCGGCGGCCCAACTGCGTTCGGCTTGATCGTCGATGCGCGCAAGCGGCTGGAACGCAAGGCCGCCGCCGGACCCGAGCATGTAATGCGCCCCGCCCATCCCGAGCACGGCGGCGCGCGCCGAGTTGCCTTTGTCGAACACATAAACTTGCGCGCCCGCGTAGCGGCGGAATTGCAGAACCATCAGCGCCAGCAAGACGGATTTACCGGCGCCGGTCGGGCCGACCACAAGCATGTGGCCCACGTCGCCCACATGGGTTGAGAAACGAAACGGCGTCGAACCGGGGGTCTCGGCATAGAACAACGCGGGGCCGTTCAGGTAATCGTTGCGGGCGCGGCCGGCCCACACCGCCGACAAGGGAAACAGGTGCGCGAGGTTGAGAGTATGGACAAGCGGCTGGCGCACGTTGGCGTAAACATGACCCGGCAGCGATCCCAACCACGCCTCGACGGCGTTGATGGTTTCGCGGATGGTGGTGAACCCGAGGCCGTTGATGACACGTTCCACGGCCCGGACTTTTTCTTCGGCCCGGCCGGCGTCCACATCCATGACAGTGATCGTCGTCGTGAGATAGCCGAAGGCAACGTGATCCCCGCCGAGGGCCTGCAAGGCCGCATCGGCGTCGAAGACTTTGTTGTCGGCGTCGGAATCCAAGAGCGGCGCGGGCTCGTTGTAGATCACCTCGCGCAACAGGGCGGTAATGGATTTTCGCTTGTTGAACCACTGGCGGCGGAGCTTGGTCAGCTCGCGGGTGGCCTCGGTCTTATCAAGGCAGATAAACCGGCTCGTCCACCGATACGCAAAATCAAGATGGTTGAGCGTATCGAGAATCCCCGGCCGCGTGGTGTTGGGAAAACCTAACACCGTCACGGTTCGCAGGTGATGACCGCCCAACAGGGGGGCTAGCCCGCCGGTGAGCGGCGTATCGGCCAGGATGGCGTCCAGATAGAGCGGCGTTTCCGGCACGGCGAGCGGATGCCGCCGGGTGGACACGACGCCATGCAGATAGGTCAGCGTACCGGCATCATCGAGCGGGGCGATCTCGGTGAAGACGCCGGAGAACAGGTCCAATATCCGGTCGGTCTCGGTGATGAAGGCTGTCAGGTCTTCCCGCCAGTAGCGCCCGTGCCGGGGTTCGGTGCTTTCGATAAACAGCCGTCCAGCGCCGCTCACCTGATCGGAGGCCGGCATATATATAAGTGTGACGTAATATACGTTCTCGTAGTGTTCGCTTCCGCCGGCCAGGAACGCCGCGCGCCGTTCCTGGTCCACCAACCAGGAGACCGGATCGGGAAACGCCGAATCCGGGTATCCGATGGCCGGAACGCGCTCGGCCTCGAAAAACATGGCCCAGCCCGAGCCTGCGCGCCGCAGGACGTTGTTGAGCCGGGCGCAAGCTGCGATGAGTTCGGCGTCTGTCGCGCTTTCCAGGTCGGGACCGCGGAAGCAGAAGCTCCTTTGGAAACTTCCGTCTTTATTCAGTACGACACCAGGCGCCACCAGCACGGCCCACGGCAGATGGTCGGCCAGTCTGTCCGCGCGATTGCGGTATTCGCCGATCTTCAGCATGTCCAATGGCCCTTCTGACGGAAATGGCGCAAGAGCACGTCGGCGAATTGCGGATCGCGCTTGGCGGCGAATACCGCGAACGAATGAGAGGCGAGCCAGAGCATGAGGCCCGGTATCCACATTTGAAGACCGAGGGCGAGTGCCGCCGCGAGCGTTCCGTTGACGATGGCAATGGATCGAGGTGCACCGGCCAAAAGGATCGGCTCGGTCAAGGCGCGGTGCAGCGGCACGTCGAAACCTTCGGGATGAACGCTCATAACAGCGCCCCGCCGCCGAAGGAAAAGAACGACAGGAAAAAGCTCGATGCCGTGAACGCGATCGCAGCACCAAAGATGATTTGTATGCCGCGCCGCCACCCGCTAGACATCTCCCCGAAGGCAAGACTCAAGCCCGCCAGAATAATGGCGATCACAACGCCGGTGCGGACGATGGGGCCTTGCACGGAATCAAGCACGGCTTGCATCGGCTGTTCCCACGGCATGTTGGAACCGGCGGCGAAAGCTTCGGCGGACGCCATGAGGACGATGAGGAAAACAGCGGCGGAAAAACGAAACCTCTCCATAAGCGGCTCCTTCAAAGCGCCCGCAAGCGCGGTGTCTGTATTTCAGTCAGCTTGTAGTCGCCGTCGGGCGCGAGGCCGTCCACGGCGGCAATCGTATCGACGTGACGGTGACTGCCCCGGCCGGCGATAAACACGACAAGATCGACGGAGTCCGCGATAAGCTGTCGCGGCACGCTGATGACGCTCTCCTGGATGAGCTGTTCGAGGCGGTAGAGGCTGCCGCGCGCCGAATTGGCATGGACCGTGGCGAGACCGCCGGGATGCCCCGTATTCCAGGCTTTGAGCATGTCGAGGGCTTCGCCGCCTCTGACCTCGCCGACGATGATCCGATCCGGTCTCAGGCGCAGGGTGGAGCGGACGAGTTGCGCCATAGAGACGATGCCCGGACGGGTGCGGAGCGCGACACAATCCTTGGCGGCGCATTGCAGTTCACGGGTGTCCTCGATGAGAATGACGCGCTCGTTGAGCACTGCGATCTCGGCCAGCAGCGCATTGGCAAGCGTGGTCTTGCCGGAGCTGGTGCCTCCGGCGATGAGGATGTTCCGGCGGCCGTGGACCGCGCGCCGCAGCGCCTCGGCTTGCGCCTCGGTCGCCACGCGGTCTGTCACATAGTCACCGAGGCCATAGATCCGGGTCGCCGGTTTGCGGATGGCAAAACACGGTGCCGCGACCACCGGCGGCAACACGCCCTCAAACCGCTCGCCGGTTTCCGGCAACTCGGCGCTGACTACCGGATTGTCCGCGTGAACCTCCATGCGGACATGGGAGGCAACCAGGCGGATGATGCGCTCCACTTCGGCGCTGCCCATCCGCGCGCCGGTATCGACCACGCCTTCGCCGAGGCGGTCCAGGCGGAGGCTGCCGTCGGGATTGACCATGACTTCAATCACCGCCGGATCGGCCAGGGCGGCGGCCACGGCCGTTCCCATCGCGGTTCGCAGCATGGTCCGACGGCGCTCAAGCGTTTCGGATTGGTGACTCACGGGCGAGCCTCCGCTTGCGTGGCGGTCATGACCAGCTCGTGACTGAAGCCCCGGCCGCTGGCGATCCGCCGCCCGACCTGGGAAATGAACGCTTGAAAGCGATCCTGACCGACGGCGAGTGCCGCCGCGTCGGCCTCCGGGAGCGGTGCTGTCACCGTGAGCTGGTAGCGGACGAACAGCGCTAAACTTTCAAGAATGACCTCCTGATTGCGCTCGATGCGCCGCAGCCGCACCCCGAGCAAATCGTCCAGTTCCTTGGCGCCGCGATTGTCGAGATACGCACGCACCGCCGCCGTCACCACTGAGGATTTGGAGACCCCGGTCCTGGACGCATGGGTGTCCAGACGCTCGGCAAGCGCGTGGTCGAAATAGACATGCTGGCGGGGTTTCATGGGGGTCAGTACTCCGGCAATATGTCGCGGTTGTGCCCGTTCTCGGGCGCGGCTTGATCCATCGCGTGCTCCCGCAGGATTCGCGTGAGGCCAAAACGGCGCTTGGGCGCGTCGTCTCTCGGCGCGGCCTGCTCGTCGAAAAGTTCACCCTGCGGATCGCGCGGCCGGCGCACCGGCTCACGGCCGAGATGGACACTCCGCGCCAACCCGCCGTCGTCGTCGGCGTCTTGTGGGCCCGCCGCGGCCGTCGCCAGCCGCACATCCATGCCCCGGACTTGGCCGGTCCAATTGTCCCCTCGCGGCGCGGGCCGATCCTTGTAGGTACCGTCGTTCAAAACCGGCGCGGCGATGACACGTTCAATAAAATTCCGATCTTCGTAATAGCGCAGCTTCTTCGCCCGGATAGGCCGTGCGCCTGACACCAAGATCAGCTCATCGCTCGGGGGCAATTGCATCACTTCGCCGGGCGTGAGCAACGGCCGCGCAGTCTCCTGGCGGCTGACCATGATGTGCGACAGCCAGGGCGCGAGCCTGTGACCCGCATAGTTGCGTTGGGCGCGGATTTCCGTGGCGGTGCCGAGGGCGTCGCTGATGCGCTTGGCGGTGCGTTCGTCGTTGCTGCTGAACGCGATGCGAACGTGGCAATTATCGAGGATGGCGTTGTTCTCGCCATACGCCTTGGAAATCTGGTTCAGGGACTGCGCGATGAGGTAGGCGCGGATGCCGTAGCCCGCCATGAAGGCCAGCGCCGTTTCAAAAAAGTCGAGCCGCCCCAGGGCCGGGAACTCGTCCAGCATCATCAAGAGCTGGTGCTTGCGCTTCTTGCCGGGGTCGCCCTCAAGGGTCTCGGTGAGACGGCGGCCGATCTGATTGAGCGCCAAGCGCACCAGCGGCTTGGTGCGGGAAATATCCGAAGGCGGAATCACGAGGTCGAGAGACACCGGCTGCGGCGCGTCCACGAGGTCGGCGATGCGCCAATCACAGGCCGAGGTCGTCTGTGCGACGGTGGGGTCGCGGTATAGTCCCAAGAACGACATGGCCGTGGACAG
>JADZAK010000017.1 GCA_020852595.1 Rhodospirillaceae bacterium | reverse complement strand
GGTTTCCGCGCTGAAATCAACACGTTCAACGCGTCGACCAACGGTCCGTTCGGTTCGTACCTGCGCATTCACAACAACGCTCAAGTCGCCGGCACCGTCACCGTGACGGTCCGTAACGACGCGACCGGTGAAGTGCTCGGCTCGAGCTACACGACCTCTGCGATCGCCCCGAACTCCACCGTGCAGTTCTCGGCGCTCCAGATCGAAACGGGTGCGAACATCCCGACGGCCAGCCGTACTGGCTCGTACACCGTCTCGATCACCGGTCCGATCATCGGTTACGCCCAGCACATCCTGTTCGATGGTAACTCGGTGGCCGATCTCTCTGGCTTCCGTAACTCCGGTTCGACCGACGGTCGTCCGTAGTCTTGATTTAAGTCGGTTCGCCGACTTGAGGATGAGGGAGGGTGAGCAATCACCCTCCCTTTTTCTTTGCCCATGAAGGACTTATCGCCCGCTCCGGGCGAGTGATACGGGTCCCAAACTGACATTCATGTAAGCCGTTGGCCGGGAGGGTTCGGAGTATGTTTCCCCGACGCCAAGACCAGTGGCACAGCAGGGCATGCTTCAATCTTTTCAATACGAAGCCTTCGATACGGCCGGCCGGGTTCTGACCGGCAAGCTGGAAGCGAATCACGAGCGGGAGGCGCAGCGCACCCTTGAGGGCCGCGGCCTTACGCTTGTCAGCCTTGTCGCAGCCCGGCAGCAGACCGCCAAAACGGGCCTGTTCAATATTCAGCGCGGGCTCACCGCCCAGGACCGGATCCTGGCGCTCAAGCAGCTCGCGCTTCTTCTGAAAGCCGGCGTTCCCCTGATTCAGGGAATCGGCGCGCTCAAGAACCAGGCTTCGCACCCGGTCCTGACCGAGGCGTTCGGCGGCATCGAGAAGCGGTTGCGGTCCGGCGAGACGTTCACGAACGCCCTCACCGCGGCGTTGCCGTCGATGCCGGCCTACGTCTATCAGCTTGCCGCCTCCGGTGAAGCCATCGGCCATCTCGGCCAGGCCCTGGATGATGGGGCGGCGCAAATGGCCTACGAGCGTCAGATCCGCCAGGACATCCGCAACGCGCTCACATACCCCGCGATTCTCATTACCGCCGGGATCACGGCCGTATTGTTCATCTTCATCGTCGTCGTCCCGCGTTTCTCGACCATGGTGGCCAATGCGAAAGAGCCGCTGCCGTGGATTTCGGCCGTGGTGATCAACACCGGCATGTTCCTGAACAACAACAAGCTGTTGTTATTGCTCGTCGTGAGCGGCGCCGTCTGGTGGGTGGTCTCCAGCGTCAAGAATCCGAAGCGCATGGCGCAAATGCGCGAATTCATGGCGGGCCTGCCGCTGGTCGGCATATGGCTCAAGGAAGCCGAGGTCGCGCGCTGGGCCTCCATGCTGGGCACGATGCTCTCCAACGGCGTCGATCTGATCAAAGGCCTGCAGTTGGCCCGTGACGGGATCAGGCTGTCCGGGCTTCGCGATCGCTTGGACCAAGCCGTGAAGCTGGTGCGCGGCGGACAATCGCTTTCCTCGGCGATCGCGAGCCAGCACGCATTCTCGGATACGGCCCTCAGCCTTATTCAAGTCGGCGAAGAGTCCGGCGAACTTCCGACCATGCTAAAATCGCTGGCGTCGCTTTATGAAGATACGGCGCGTCAGCGCATGAAACAGTTCCTGCTGATCCTCGAGCCCGCGGCCATCCTGCTGATCGGGATCGTGGTCGGTGGCATCGTCGCAGCCATTATGTTAGCTATCACCTCCATCAATCAGGTGGCCCTGTAGTATGCGAAACGTCTTTTCCCTTAAGAACATCCGCCGGGCCGCGGCCGCGGGCGAGAAGGGTTTCACCCTTCTGGAAATGCTGGTGGTGCTGCTCATCATCGGCCTGCTGGCGGGCCTGATCGGGCCGCAGCTCATGGGCCGCGTCGACATCTCGCGGCAAACGGCCGCCGAAACCCAGAGCCGTATGCTGAAGAGCGCACTGGACACCATGCGCCTGGACATCGGCCGCTATCCGACCAAGGAAGAAGGCCTGGCGATGCTGACGGCGCCGCCGTCCGACGAGCGCGCGGCGCGCAAATGGCGCGGGCCGTATCTTTCCGAAGAACTGCCCGCCGATCCGTGGGGCAGCGCGTACCAGTATGAGCCGCTAACCGCGAACAGCGTGGCTCTCTACAGCCTCGGCGCAGACGGTAAGGCCGGAGGCGAGGATATCAACGCCGATGTCGGACTTCTGCCGAAAACCGCGGCTGACAGCGCGACGCGCTAAGACGCCCGTGCGCGGATCCATGGGACAGCCCAGGGATACGTCGAGTCGAACACGCGGCTTCACGCTGCTTGAAGTCGTTGTGGTCCTCGTGATCGTCAGCATGACGGCCGCGCTCGCGTTTCCGCGGCTGAGCACGATGGCCGCCAGCTTCACCTTCGCAACCGAGCGCGACCAGTTCGAGCAGACCCTGAACGGCCTGCCCTACGCGGCCCTTCGCGGTAACGCCGATCAGATCTTGCTCGGCACTTATACCGACGCCGGACGCGATACCCGCCAGAGGGTGCGGGGGAGCCTTGGCGATACGCTGGATCCATCCTTGCGCACCACGTCGCTGCTGCAGAACGCGCGCGAACACCTTCCGCCGGTCAACGCGGCATTCGTCCCGTTTCCCCTGCCGGCGGGTTGGCGCATAGAGGTCGCCGACCCGATTTATTACCGAGGCACGGGCTACTGCAGCGGCGGACGCGTGGATCTGTATATCGGTGGGCTTCAGTACACCTACGACCTGAAGGCGCCGCTGTGCCGCGCCCAGCTTGTGGAGTGACACATGCGGCGGCTCCCGGCCTCGGCGGGTTTCACACTTCTCGAAGCGATTGTCGCGCTTACCGTGATGGCCGCGGCGTTGATCCCGCTTATCACGTTCATCGCGCAGTCCTCCGACCAGTTGATGCGCGCGGCGGACGCCAATGAGCGCAGCATCGTCAGTCAGTCCGTTCTGGCGTTGATGGACCCGATCAACCCCATGGCCGAGCCGGAGGGCACCTTACCGCTGGACGAAGAGATCAGCGTTTCCTGGAAAAGCGAGACCATCGTGCCGCCGAACGACGGGGCTATTGTGGGTACGCTGCTTCCCGGCTTCCGCGTCGGCTTTTACGGCGTGACCGTCTCGGTAACGCGCGGCCAAGCGCCGTGGTTCGGCTTCCAGATGCGAAAGGTCGGCTACCAGAACATGCGGGCCGGCGGCAGCGACCCCTTTGGCTTGGCGCCCTGACACATGTCCGAACTTCACGCACAGCGCGGCTTCACGCTGCTGGAGGCCCTGGTCGTTCTGATGATCACGGCGATGGTCGCCGTGGTGCTGGTTCAGGGATTCGGCCTGCTGCTGGGGACACGCACCGCCGTGCAGGACAAGCTGGTCGCCGTCAATGAGGCGGTCCTGGAGCAAAGCCTGTTTCTGGAGCCTCTGCGCGGCATCGTCCCGGATTACCCGGAGCGGCCTCATATCTTTGCCGGCGAAGCCGAGCGCCTGCGCGGCATCACGGTTCGCCCCCTGCAGGCGAGAACCGGCACCCCCGTTCCCTTTACGCTGACAATCTCCCACGACGCCAGAACGGACCGCACTTCCCTCATCTATCAGGAGGAGAACACGGAGCCCCTGGTCGTCGGGGGATGGGCGGGAAACAAGGGCAGCTTCGCGTACAAGGATCTGACGGGCGACTGGCTTGCGGCCTGGCCGCCGAAAGACTCGCGCGACGCGCCGCAGACCCCCTGGTTGATCCGCCTGGAGAAAGGCAGCGGCTTCCCCACGAACATGATCGCCAGCGTCGCCGGAACCCACCGCCGGGCCTTGCGCTTCCGCGACACCCCTTTCGGGCCCGAGACGCCGACGCCCTGAGCGCCGCAGCCGCGGACCCAAAGGGCAAACTTATTAAGCAATTACAAAGATTTGAAGGCTTCGGCCTGACAATGATTTAACTCCCTCTTGGACCGCGCGCCGATAGTATCTGCGCCGTGCCATAAGCCGCTCGCTTTGGGCCTGTCGATATGTGCGCCGCGCCGCACGTCGCAGGTCCGGATGAAGGTTCCAAGAAGTGCTTCTCTCGTTCACACGGCTGCCCAGCGCCCCCAAGCGCGCGCACGCGAAAGGCTTCATCCTGGCCTTGACGCTGTGGATCATTGCGCTTTTCGGCCTGGGCATCGCCGCGATCAGCACATGGATCGGCGTCGCCACCGAGAACGCCCGGACGTTGCGCAATCGGGTTGATGACGAAATCGCCCTCTCGAATGCAAAGAGCGAGCTCATTTTCGCATTGGCGACGCGGCCCATGACCTACCGGGGGCTTGAGGTCGGCACCGCCGTGGACCAGCCGGCCGGCGGGGATAAGAAGAACGTCCCGAACGACACCTTCATCGCGATGTCCAATGCGATGCAGGAGACCTCGCGGGTCATCGCGTTCGACCGCCGGCCCTACGTCATGGAAAACAACCCGGACTACATCATCCAGATTCAGGACGGACGCGGTCTGATCAACTTGAACCGGATTCAACCTCCGCTGCTGCGGCGCCTGCTTGCGCTCTACGATACGCCCGAGACATTGCGCAGCCAGCTCCCCGACACGCTGCAGGACTGGGTGGACGAGGACGAGTTCACCCGTCTGGCCGGCGCCGAGAAGCCCGACTACGACCAGCTCCGGCGCCTGCCCCCCACGAACGCGCGCCTCACCACGCCGATGGAAGCGCAGAACGTCATCGGATGGGACCAGGTCCCGCGGATCTGGGAAGACGATCTGAAGACTCCGATCTTCTCGACATGCACGACCGCCGGCTTCAATCCGAATACGGCCCCCGAAGCGTCGTTGATCGTGCATACACCCGGCCTTACGGAAGAGGCCGCGAAATTCATCGTCGAGCGGCGTCAGGCCAGCAGTTTTCGTCATGCGCGCGAGTTTCTGGAACTGGCAAACATCTCGGTTCCGAACGAAGCCTTCTTTTTCGGCACGTCACCCGGCAATTGCATGGTGATAGATTTCGTCAATCGCACGACGGCCGAACGTACGCGCGTCTCACTCACCCTTGTTCCTCGTGGACAAAACCAGCCTTGGCAGGTGGACTATGCTTTCCGAATCCCTTCGCAGCAAAGCGGAACGCTTGACGGGCTCGATCCGCAGCTCACTTTCCCAACCCCCGAAACGCTTACTTCAAGCAGCGACGGGCATCTCACGGCTATCGGGATCCGATAGACGCACGAATTGGATCGTCGGCCGGCGCTTCGTTCGCCAGCATGTTTTCGAGCTCGGCGAGGGCCTGCCGGAGTCCAAACGCAAGTCGGCGCTCGCGCTCATGGTCCGCAAGTGGGCCCCGTTTCCCGCGCCCCAGTTTGCCGCCCAGTGGGTTGGCAACCGTGCCTGCGTGTATGCCTGGGACGCCGACATGGTCGCCGCTGCCATCGCCGAGGCGGGCGAAAGCGCGCAGCGCTGCACGGTGTGGCCCGAGACCTTCTTCCGCGCCCCCATGGAAGACGGCATTCGCCTCGCCCAGATGTCCGATGGGGTTGAGGGACAGGTCTGGAAAGGGGGCCTGCTCGCCGCGACGCGCTGGTGGCCGCAAGCGCCCGCACCCCGCGATTGGGCCATCTTTCTGCGCTCCGCCGGCGTCGACTTGACCCAGGCGCCGCTTGGGAGTCCGGCCGTCACGGAAAGCGAATTGCTCGAGCTGCCGTGGACCGTCTCCAGCGCGCCGGTGACGGATCTTTTCAGCCTGCTTCAAAATGAACGCGCGGCGGCTATTGCCGCAGCCGTCGTCGCCGCTCCGTTCCTTTACTATCTGGCACAGGCCGCTGTGCTTCTGGTCGGTACGATGCGGGTGGAATCGTCGATCGCCGAGCTGACGGCCGCCAACCAGAGTATCCGCGCCGACCGCGCCGCCGCCTTCACCAACCTCGAGAACATCGAAACTTATCTCGGGCTCGAGAACATACCGTCTCAGTTCGAGACGATGAATGTGGCGAGCGCCCTGCTGAGCGACAGCAAGGTCAAGATCGACGAATGGAATTTCGACGCCGGCACCCTGCAACTCGTCATCCAGGCCGATCGTCCGTTGGAAGCGCCCTTCTTCATCGAGATGTTTGAGAAGGACGAGCATTTCTCCAACGTGTCGGGCACGGTCGGAAACCAGCAACGCGAGCTGCGGCTGAGTATGCAAGTCGACCCCAAGCAATGGCCGACGTCATGAAGAATTCATTTCCCACTCTTCACAAGCTGCTGGAGCGCCTACAGGCGGAAGCCCACAGCAAGTTCGGCCCGATCGTCCTGACCGATCGCCTCAAAATGCTGATCTCGGCGGTCGCGGGCATTTTGGTCCTCGCCGCCCTCATCGCCCTGCATCAAATGGTTTCGGGCCTGGAACGCGGCTATCAGCGCGCTCAGGTCGAGAAAGCGCGCCTTGAAACGCAGATCAAATCCGGCGGTTGGGACGAAAGAAAGCAGCAGAGCCAGGTGCTGAAGTCCCTGCTGGAAGAACGGCTATGGGTCGCACAGACGCCGGGTCTCGCGGATGCGAGCTTCGAGCGATGGCTGCGCGACCGCATGGGTCCGCACAAACTTGAGCCGGTGGCGCCGATCCAGGTCCGGCGCATCCCGCTGGTTCGCCAGACAGCGTCGGGCGAGGCGTCGCCGCTTTCAACCGTTCAGCGCATGACCGCCAAACTGATCCTTCCCTTCGACGGTTCCGGTCTGGCGCAATTCCTGGCGGACATCGCCGAGGCCGACAAAGCCGTCGTGGTGGACCGTATGATCGTGCGCGCGGGGCGGAATGCGCGTATCGAAATGGACGTATCCGCCTTCTACCGTTCAACCGAACGGAATTGAGGAGCCCTGTCTTGGATCGCCTGTTGAGAGAGATCTTACAAAGACTTGAGGCGCTTCGGCCTTACAGGCTGCATTTCAGCGCGCTTGGCATCGCCGTTTTACTGGGCCTCATGGTCGCGGGATTCAGGGTTTCGAGCAGCCCGCCGGCCGTCGACACGGCGGACCGCTGGCCGTTTCCGCAGTGGGTGCCCTTCAAAGCGGGCCTGCAGCGGGACAGCCTTGCCCGGGCCGAGCTCTGGACCGTCGACCCGTCAAAGGCAAAAGTCGCCGAGAAGAAGCCGGAAGGTCCGCCGTGGCGCTTTATCGGCACGGTCCAGGACGGAAAAGCCAGGATCGCGGTCATTGAAGTCGATCAGGGCAAACGGGTGCGACGGATCGCCAGCGGCGAGCCGCTGCCGAACGGCGCGGTGATCAAAAAGATAGACACCAGCGAACTAATTTATGATGAGAATGGCGAAGAGCGCGTGCTCAAGCTGTTCGGCGCCGCCAAGACGGATAACCTCGCGGCCGGAAGTGGGAAGAAATAATGAAAGCCTCGTTCAAGCGAATCGTGCGTGCGAAATTTTGCCTTGTGCTGGCAGCCTCGTTTGCCTTGCAAAGCTGCGCGCCGAAGGCCACGCCGATCACGGAGCCCCTGGGAATTCCGAAAGCCGCAGATCGCGCTGAGTCCGTCGCTCTGGCGAACGCCGCCCCGATCACGCGCCGCGACAAGCTGACCGCCGTAGCCGGCCCCGGCGTTCCGGAAGGCCGTGGCCGCGCGGAACCGATTTTGTCCTCGACACCGCCCCGGCTGACGGGCGAGCCCATCAGCATCAACCTCGAAGGCATCCGACTGCCCGCGTTCGTCAACACGGTTTTCGGCGAGCTTTTGAAGGTGACCTTCGAAATCGACAGCGCAGTCATGCAGCGCGACCAGATGGTCACCCTGCGGACCGCAGGGCCGCTCGGCCCAAATGAATTCTTTACGCTCGTGAGCGAAGTACTGAGCAACTACGGCATCAGCGTCGTCTATTCGAACAACGTCTACCGTATCGTCGAAGCCGCCAACGTCAAGAAGCCGATCCCGCGCATCATCCGCTCACGCGCAGCGGGCTCGGTTCCTTCCGATATCCGGCCCCTGTTCTACTTCCACCCGCTCGACAGCGTTCCGCAAGGGAACATGACGATCTGGTTGAACCTCATCATGGGCGACCGCATTCAGGCCATCGCCCTGCCGACGGCAAACGGGCTTGTCCTGCTCGGAAGCGACGAGGACGTCCGCTCGGCGGTTGAGATCATCGAGACGCTCGATCAACCTTATATGTCGGGCAATCAGAGCCTAAAAATCTCACCCGCCTTCTGGAGCTCACAGAAGCTGGCCCAGCAATTGACCGAAATCCTCACGGCGGAAGGGTACAGCATAGGCACGGCCGGCGGTTCGCAAGCGGCGATCAAACTGATCCCTGTCGAAGCGCTCAATGTCATCATCGCTTTTTCGACCAGCGAAGCGGGGCTGCAGCACGTTCTTCAGTGGGCGACGGAACTCGATCAGCCGTCGCAAACCGTGAGCAGCCAGGGCGCCTTCTACCACCAAGTTTACAACGCCCAGGCGAAAGATATCGCCGCCGTGATCGAAGGCCTGGGCGGGGCAAGCGTACCGATGACGGTCAACACCGCGGCCCCGACCGCCGCCGCGTCGACCGGGGTGTCCCCATCATCTTCCATCGGCCGCCAGCGAATCATGGTGGACGAGCAGCGCAATGCGCTCATCTTCGTCGGCACGGCGGAGGAGTACGCCCAGTTCCGCACCCTGGTGCAGCAGATGGACCGCGCCCCGCTCGAGGTCATGATCGAAGCCACCATCGCCGAAGTGACCCTGCGCGACAGCGAAAATCTCGGCATCATCATGGACTACGACAGCGAACGCACGGTCGGGCAAAACCAGACCGTCGTGAAATCCGACACCGGCGGATTGTTCTTCAACCTGATCCGCAGCCGCGCGCAGATCATGGCCCGGGTCAACGCACTGGCCAGCAATAATCGCCTCCAGGTGCTGTCGAGCCCACGCCTGGTCACGTCCAGCGGCAAGGCCGCCGCGATCAGCGTCGGCACCCAGGTGCCGATCATCACCGCTCAGGAAACGGCGTCCGGCCAGGTGCAAGGCAATACGTCAATCCTGCAGTCGATTCAGTATCGCGATACCGGGGTTATCCTGAACGTCCAGCCGGTCATCAATTCCAACCGGCGCGTGGAACTGACCGTGTCGCAGCAGGTGAGCTCGGCGCAGGCGAACGATTTGTCCGGCGTTCAGAGCCCGCTGATCATCAACCGCTCGCTTCAGACCACGTTGTCGCTCAATGACGGCGAGACCGTGCTGCTGGGCGGCATGATCCAGGAGAATTTCAGCAAGGGAAATTCCGGCATCCCTTACCTCAAAGACATTCCGCTGGTGGGCAATCTGTTCAAGAGCGGCTCGCATTCGATCGACCGCACCGAGCTGATCGTCCTGATCACGCCCTACATCATCGACGGCCCGGAAACCGCGCAGCGCGTCCGTGACGCGTTCCGGTCCAAGCTGGGTGAATGGGCGCGCCCACCGGCCGAGGAGCCGGCGTCGCAAGCCGTCTCCCAACCGAAACCCTAAAGAGACCTATCGTCCGATGTCATTCAAGTTCATCCCGCTTTTCGCCGCCCTTGCGGCGGTTCCATCTATGCCGGCCCGCGCGGCCGAATCCGTCGAGTCCGGCATTTCCGCCGCCGAGCGGCAGCAGCCGCCAGCCCTCGACAAACTGACGATCGCGGAGCTTGAGGGGCGCATGGCGCAAGGCGACCTGCGGGCGCAAGCGGAACTCGGTGCACGATACGGGCGCGGCCAGGACGTTGCCGCCGACGTTCCAAAGGCGATCAAGCTCTTGAAGGAGGCGGCCGACAAGAACAATGCGGACGCCCAACATTGGCTGGCGACGGCCTATTCGAACGGCACCGGCGTGGAGAGAAACGAGGCCCAGGCCGCGCTGCTTTACGAAAAAGCCGCCGAGCAGGGACATCGGGAAGCGCAATACATGATGGGTGTCCTGATCTCGAACGGCCAGGCGGGCTTCGCGTCCAGCTGGCCCGGCGCGTTCCCCTTCTTCTGGAAGTCCGCCGACCAGGGTCTGGCCGTTGCGGAATTCATGATCGGATATATCTATCAGGAGGGGAAGATCGGCAACGTGAACCCACAGGTGGCCGCTTACTGGTACCGGCGCGCGCTGAGCCGCGGGCCGAACGTAAAGGCGGCCTTCAATCTTGCGGTGATGGTTGGCCAGGACCTGGTTTCGTATGAGCTGGGCGACCCGTTTCCGAAGCCACCAGAGAAGGAATCAAAATGAACAAGTCTCTTTTTCTCGGCGCCGCGATCGCCTGCACGGCCATCTGGACCGCCGCCGATGCAGCGACATTCCGCGCCGAAACCCATGCCCGCGGGTATACCGTCTTCAGCACGTATGAAAAACCGGAGCGTTGTGAAGTGGTCCTGAATTTCACGTTCATGCACAACGGAACGCGAGATAAAGGAGAGTCGCTTTGCATGTTTAAGGACGTCCCGGAAGGAAAAGACGTCAAATTCTGCGAATTCTCGCACGAACGTATGGTTGACCCCATTATGTCAGGGCCATTGTTACCGACGTGCAAGCCGCTCGAATAGGCCGTGACGCGACCCCGAAAACCCAGGACACCGAGACGATGACGACACCGACAGCTTCTGCCTGCGACCAACCCACGCAAACGGCAGCACCGCGATGACCGAGCAACTCTGGATTACCGCGGCATTCTTGATAATTGAGATTGCGCTGTTCCTGGTCTGCCTGATTCAGGTCCGCAAGCCGATCGACCCGCTAAAGCCGCGCATGCTGCCCTACAACATCATCATGATTTTTCTGACGGTCGCGATCTTCGCAACCACTGCCCATATCATCAGTCTTGTGACGGGCCATCAGCTTGCGCCGCGGCGCGGCAAGGGCATGCGTTAACGCACCGCGCTACCGGGCTGGATCGCTTTCGTCGCCGTGGTCCAGCCCATGGCGGTGTCGAGAATGGCGTGCAGAATCGCCTGGTGCCCGGTCTCGACAAACCCGTACACACCGGAGGAGACGAAGAAATTGATGTCGCCCAGGCGGCGCAGCGCGTTGCCTTCCGTGAAACCGCTGAGCGTGATGACGTCGCACTTGGCTTTCGCCGCGGCCAGCGCGGCGTTCACGATATTCTTTGAGTTGCCCGAACTCGAGATCGCGATCAGCACGTCGCCCGGAAAAGCCTGCATCTCGATCTGCTTGGCGAAGACCTGGTCGTAGCCCAGATCGTTTCCGAGACAGGTGAGCGAGGAGGCGTCATTGAAAGTGACGGACCGCACGCCGCCGTTCTTGGCGAAATCGATCGCGAGATGTCCCGCGATGCCGGCCGAACCGCCGTTGCCGACGAACATGACCTTGCCTGTGCCGCGCGCGATCCGGCGCATGATGTCATGCACCCCGGCGATGCCTGCGTCGACCGAGAGCGCGCCGCCTTGGCGGTCGGTCACGGAGGTCGCTTCGAGCACCTCGAAGAAGGTTCTTACGTAGTCGGCGAACGAATTGGACATGTGGACTTCAGGGCCTATGCAACCAGATATATAACCTTCACGAAGGTCCATTAACAAGTTATGAGCATGCCGCGTACGCCTCAACATCGTGTGGGATGCGGGCCTTTCGTGGCCAGAAAATGCGTTCCATCCGGGAAGCGGCCGGCCATTTGGCAAGGCCGCTTGCGGGGCGTTATAGTTGGACTGTCATAACGTAGTCATTCGGCCATGTACGAAAAAGTAACCCGCGATATCTCCGTTTCGGTGCGGTCGTTCTATCTTGAAGAGCAGTCTTCGCCCGAGGACGATCACTTTGTGTGGGCGTACCGGGTGAACATCAAGAATGGCGGGCGGGACACAGTTCAGCTTCTGAACCGCCACTGGAAGATCACGGACAAGAACGGACGCCTTCAGGAAGTGCGCGGCGCCGGGGTTGTCGGAGAACAGCCGGTGCTGAAGCCGGGCGAGGTCTTCGAATACACCAGCGGATGCCCCCTCGAGACCCCGTCGGGCATCATGGCCGGCACCTATCAAATGTCGACCGCGGCCGGTGAACATTTCGATATAGAGATCCCCGCCTTTTCGCTCGACAGCCCTTATGATACCGCTGCGATAAATTAGGCTATTTGCTATCGCCGCGGGCGCTGCGGCAAAGGATGCGGCCATGACGAATATTCGCAAATCGAGTGCGAGCGACGATTCCACCCCGAGCGGCAAGACCGAGCGCCCTTCGCGCGCCGAAGCCGAAGCGGCCGTACGCACGCTCATCCGCTGGGCCGGCGACGATCCGGACCGCGAAGGCCTGGAAGACACGCCGAAACGCGTCGTGAAGTCCTACGAGGAATTCTATGAAGGATACCAGCAGGACCCGGAAGAGATCCTGCGCCGGACCTTCGAGGAAACCGAAGGCTACGACGAGATGGTCGTGCTGAAAGACATCGAATTCCACAGCCACTGCGAGCACCACATGGTGCCCATCACCGGCAAGGCCTATGTGGCCTACCTTCCGGACAAACGCGTCGTTGGAATTTCGAAGCTGGCGCGCGTCGTGGAAGCTTACGCCCGCCGCCTGCAGATTCAGGAAAAGATGACCGCGCAGATCGCCAACGCGATCAACGACGTGCTGAAACCGCGCGGGGTCGCCGTCATCGTCGAAGCCGAGCACCAATGCATGACCAGCCGCGGCGTGAACAAACAGGGCGTGGCGATGGTCACGTCAACGATGCTGGGCGCGTTCCGCGACGATCCCTCGACGCGGCGCGAGTTCCTGGCGATCGTCGGACGCAGCTAGGCCGATCAGCCGGCGCCGCGCGCCAGCGTCTGCTGCACGCGGGGCAGCAATTCACGGTCCAGATTGTCGAACGCCTTTTTCATCATCTCGGCCCACACCGCCTGCTTCTCGGCGTCGGTGGTGCCTTCGGGCACGGTGGTCGAGTTGCTGGTGGTCGCCGAAGCGGTCCCCTGTTGACGGCCGTTGGCGTCGATCAGCTCCACGGCGATATCGACGTTGAGCGCGTACTCCGCCGACTGATCCTTACGGAACCAGCCCGCGATGCCCTTTTTCACGGGCAGCAGCTTCTCGACGATATCGGCTTCGCGCACGGTGACACGCAACGTGTTTTCGCCCGCTCCCGTCAGCGCGAAGCGGCTTTTCGCCCACATGTTGATCGCCTGCTCCAGCGGCACGGGCGCGCGGTGGCCGACGTGCGGATATTCGGCCGGCGGGCGCTTGCGCACTTCGACGGCCATCGTATTGGCGTCGAGGGCGACGGGGGTCACGTTCTGGAAAATGCTGATGGCATCTTGCGCCGATGCCGTGAGCGGCGCGCCAAGAGCAACGGCCGCGAGGGCCAGAACCGAAACAAAAAGACGTTTCATCATGTCACCTCGGGAGATTGAGGACGGTTACGCGCGGCGAGCCGGGTCAACTCGTTTTCCGAGAACGCATAGTCGGTGCCGCAAAACTCGCACTTCATATGGACCACACCGTCTTGCGCGTACGATTTGACTTCTTCCACCGGAAATGAGGCAAGAATACGTTCGCTCCGCTCGCGCGAGCAACGGCACTTCGCGCGCATCGGTTTGCGGTCCAGGAGACCGACCCCAACCGTGGCATAAAGCCGCATCAAGATCTGCGCCGGAGAAAGATTAAGATCCAGGAGTTCGGAATCCTTCAAGCTGCTGAGCAGGATAACGGCCGTGCGCCAGGCGTCCTCGGCCTCTTCCTTGTCGACCGGCCGGCCCCCGTCCTCGGGCATGCGCTGGATCAGCACCGCGCCCGCCGTCCACGCGCCCCCGTCGCGCGGCGCGCCGACGGCGATCTTAAGGGCCGATTCGATCTGCTCGGACTGGCGGAAATAATTGTGAATGGACTCCGCGAGGCTTTCGCCTGAGAGCGCGACGACACCCTGATAACGCTCGGTGTTCGGGCCTTGATCCACGGTAAAGACGAGATGCCCGGACGAGCCCATCAGCTGCGGCGTCAACGCGGGCGCGCGCGGTTTGGCGAGATCGGCGGCCAGTTCCTCGGCGTCATACCTCGCGCAGGCGCGGATATCGCCCGCGCTGGTGATGTCGGCGACAAGCGTATGGACCGGTCCTTTTCCCTGGACCTGCAGCGTGAAGATGCCATCGTACTTGAGGCCGCTGGCGAGCGCGACCGCAGCCACGATCGCTTCGGCCAGCAACGCCGAGACTTCGGACGGATCGTTATGCCGGTTGATGATCTCCGACACCGCGTCCGTGAGACGCACGAGCCGGCCCCGGAACGCGCCGTTGCCGATGATAAAGGGCTGGCAGACATCTTCGGCGGACTCGTGCCCCGACATGGAGATGCCAGCCGCCGTTACGTGAGACACCACAACAATACGCCCTTTTGTGCGTGAAGCCGGTTTTCGGCTTCATCCCAGACCACCGACTGGGCGCTTTCAAAAACACCCTCGGTCACTTCCTCGCCGCGGTGCGCGGGGAGGCAGTGCATGAAAATAGCATCGGGTTTCGCCGCGCTCATCAGGCGCTCGTTCACCTGGAACGGCGCGAGCATCGCATGACGATCGCCGGCTTTGTCGCCCATGGACACCCATGTGTCGGTGACGACACAGTCGGCGCCGCGCGCGGCCGCGAACGGATCCGTGGTCACAGTGACACGCGCGCCGCGCGCCTTGGCCCATGAGAGAGCTTCCGCGGACGGCGGCAGGTCCGCCGGACAGGCAAGCCGGAGTTCAAAGTCGAACAGGCTCGCGGCGTGGATAAAGCTGGTCGCGACGTTGTTCCCGTCGCCCGACCACGTAACCACCGCATCCTTGATGGGCCCCTTGCGCTCTTCATAGGTCATGATGTCGGCCATGATCTGGCACGGGTGCGATGCATCGGTGAGTCCATTGATGACCGGCACCGTTGCGTATTGGGCCAGCTCCTGCAGTTTCTCCGGGCCCGAGGTGCGCAGCATAATGGCGTCCACGTAACGCGACAGAACGCGCGCCGTATCGGCGATGGTTTCGCCGCGGCCGAGCTGCATGCTTTCCGGTGACATCACGATCACTTGGCCGCCCAATTGCTGCATTCCGACCTGGAATGAAACGCGCGTCCGGGTGGAAGGTTTCTCGAACAGCATGGCGAGTGTCTTTCCCGCCAGAGGCTGACCCGAAGCGCCAAGCTTGGCGTGTGCGGCCTTGAGCCGGGCCGCGCTGCCCAGGATGGAGCGCAGCGTCTCGGCGCCGAGGAGATGGAGATCGAGGAAATGCTTCAGCGAAGTCGACATATGGGCCCTCCGGGCCGGTAACGCTTGCCCTAAGCCGCCGCGAGCTCCGCGGCCGATTTTTCGATGATCGCAACGGCGGCCTTGATCTCCGCGTCGCCAATGATGAGCGGCGGCACCAGGCGCACGACGTTGTCGCCCGCGGCCACCGTCAAGAGGCCGTTCGCCATGAGGCGCGCGACCATGTCGCCGTTCGGACCTACGCACTTGAGGCCGATCATCAGCCCCTTGCCGCGCACTTCGGCGAACACCTTGGGGTATTTCGCCGCGACCGTCCGCACACCCAACCACAGCTTCGCCGCCGCCGCGTTCACGCCCTCAAAGAAGCCCGGCGCAAGCATGACGTCGAGCACCGCGTCGGCCGCCGCCATCGCCAGCGGATTGCCGCCGAACGTGGACCCGTGCGAACCCGGCGTCATGAACCGCGCGGCGCGCTCGGTCGCAAGGCAAGCGCCCACCGGAAACCCGCCGCCGAGGCCCTTGGCGAGCGCCATGACGTCGGGGGTCACGCCGGACCACTCGTACGCAAAGAGTTTGCCTGTGCGGCCCATGCCGGTCTGCACTTCGTCGAAGATCAGCAGCAGGCCGAACTCATCGGCCATGGCGCGCAGCCCGCGCAGATAGTCCGGATCGCACGGCAGGATGCCGCCCTCGCCCTGCACGGGTTCGACCACCACCGCCGCCGTTTGCGACGTCACGGCCGCGCGCGCTTCATTGAGATTACCTAAAGCGACCTGATCGAAGCCTTCCACCTTTGGGGCGAAGCCCTCGAGATGCTTTTCCTGCCCACCGGCCGAGATCGTCGCCAGCGTACGGCCATGGAAAGCGCCGCGCGCGGTGATGACGCGGTGTTTTTCCTTCGCGCCTTGCGCCTGGTGATAGCGGCGCGCCACTTTCAGGGCGCACTCCATGGCTTCAGCGCCGGAGTTACAGAAGAAGACCGTATCGGCGAAGGAGTTGGCCACCAGCCGTCCGGCGACTTTCTCCTGCCCCGCGACACGGTACAGGTTCGAGCAGTGCCATAGCTTGTCCGCCTGCTCTTTCAGCTTGGCGACAAGATGAGGATGCACATGACCCAAACTGTTCACGGCCACGCCCGCGGCGAAGTCGAGGAATCGGCGGCCGTCGGCCGCGATCAACCACGCGCCTTCGCCACGATCGAACACGATGTCGGTTCTCGCGAATACCGGCATCACAGCGGAAATAGCCATGAGTCGCCCTTTCACCGGCGAAGCCCGGCCGGAACCCCGGCCACGAAAACAAGACGAAAAAAAATGGGGCGGCCCTAAGACCGCCCGCCTCGTCCTTCATACGCTTAACGCGGGGTTTGTCAACGATTGCCCCGCCCGCGCGGCGCCTAGAGGCTGTCGCAGCGAAATTGAATCAACGGCGCCGCGTCCGGCTTTTATTCTGGGCCTGTTCCGATCGGAAAACCACGCCGGCGAAGGCCGGTATCTTGAACCACGCCGGCGAAGGCCGGCATCTTGAAAGATGCGCGCCTTCGCGCGCGTCACTTTTCCGGAAGGCCCTAGGCTTTCAGCTTATAACCGCTGCGGATCACGCCGTAGGTGCAGAAGGTGGCGACGATGCTGAGCACCGACAGAATGATGACTCCCGGGACGTGATTGCTCGCCGGCTGGCCGAGGAATCCGTAGCGGAAGCCGTCGATATTGTAGAAAAACGGATTGTAGTGGGCGATGAACTGCGCCCACGGCGGCAACCGGTCGATGGTGTAGAACGTGCCGGACAGAAATGTCAGCGGCGTGACAACGAAGTTGGTCACCAGCGCCATATGGTCGAATTTCTCGGCCCACACCGCCGCGACGATGCCGAGCAGCGACATCAGAAGGCAGCCGGCCACGGCGTGAAACAGGATGAGCCAAATACTGTGCACATGGATGTCGGCGAAAAAAGCCATCACGCCGGTGCAAACCGCGCCGACCGCGAGACCGCGCGTCACGCCGCCGAGAGTCCAGGCCACGGTCAGCTCCAGCGCGCTCAAGGGCGGCATCAGCACGTCGACAATGTTGCCCTGAACCTTGGACACGAGGATCGACGAGGAGGTATTGGCGAAGGCGTTCTGGATCATGGTCATGATCACGAGGCCCGGAACGAGGAAGTCGCCGAACGGGAAGCCGTGCACCGTGCCGCCGCGTCCGAATGCGAAGACCATGACCAGGAGGAACATGAGACTGGTGATCACCGGCGCGGCGACGGTCTGGAAGACCACCTTCCAGAAGCGGCGGACTTCCTTGAGGTACAGTTCCCACATGCCCCGCCAATTGACCGAGCCCATGGTCCTCGGGTGAGGCGCCGTGAAGGCGGTGGGGTTCGGTGCCGTCTGATCGCGCATTGCCGTCCTCTTATCTTGAGCGCCATGATGCCCCGGCCATGACGGAACCACAACGCCCCGCACGCAAGGCTGTCCCGCGCAAAATGACGCAGCGGCGGGTGGAGAATATCGCGCGCTTCTATATCGAGCGCTTCGCCACGACCTCGGCTCACCTGCGCCGGGTGCTGTCGCGCCGCGCCGAGCGGGCGCGCCGGGTTCACGGCGGCGAGGCCGCCGAGATGAACGGCTGGATCGAGGAGGTCGTCGCGCGGCTGGTGCGCTTGGGTCTGGTCAACGACGCCCGCTACGCGGCCGATCGCGCCGCGTCCTTGCGGCGCCTCGGCCGAGGCCCAGGCCGCATCCGCGCCCTTCTCGCGGCAAAGGGCGTGCCACGGGCCATGATCGAGAAGGTGCTGAAGGAGACGGCTGAAACCGACGAGGGAGAGGACGCCAGCCTCAGCGCCGCCCTCGCCTACGCCAAGCGCCGGCGTTTCGGCGCCTACGGCAAAATGCCCGCCGATAAAGACGAGCGCGCGAAAAAGCAAAAGAAGGAACTCGCCGCGCTGGGCCGGGCCGGCTTCAGCTACGCCATCGCGCGCAAGGCCCTGGGTGGCGAGGCCGAGTAAGCGTTAGCGGCGCACCGCGAGCGCCTGATCCTCGGCGCGGATCCGCACGTAAAGGATCGCGGCGTTGAGCAGCGAGAAGACCGCCGCCAAGACCCAAGCGCCGAACACCAGCGGCAGCACGGCGATCTCCAGGATCACGACCAGATAATTCGGGTGACGGACAAAACGGTAGGGCCCGCGCCGCACGAGAGGCGCGCCGGGCAAGGTGACGATGCGCGTCGTCCAGAACGGTCCGAGCGACCACAGCACCCAAAGCCGCGCCGCTTGAAGGCAGGCGAAGACCGCGAGCAGCGGAAAATTGACGGACGGCGCCGTCACCGCGACCCAGCCGGCGAGCGCGGCGAGCCAGATCGCATGGAGCGCGACAATGAGCGGATAGTGAGCTGCGCCGACCTCGACGGCGCCGCGCGCCAAAAGCGCGGCGGTATTGCGCCTGGCGATCACCAGTTCGCCGAGACGCTGCCCGGCCACCAGGATAAGGATGGCATAGGCGAACCAATCCGGCGCGGCGCTGCTCGCCGTCATGACCTAGCCCAAATCCAGGAGACAGGCGGCGGCTGAAAAGCCTGGACCGAGCGCCGTCATCAGATGCGGGCCTTTGTCGCCCGCCGCGAGCGTGCGTTCGAGCACCGCGAGGACCGTGACCGCGGACATATTCCCCCGTTCGGCAAGGACGGCGCGGGCATGAACGAGGCCGCCCGGCGCGAGCCCATAGGCGCCTTCGAGCGCCTCCAGGACCTTCTCTCCTCCCGGATGAACGATGAGTCCCGCGAGGTCTTCCTGGGCGAGGCCGCAATCGCGCAGGAAGGCGTCCGTCACGGGACGCAGCTTCGTGCGCACAAGCTGTGGGATACTGCGCGAGAAGATCACGCCAAGCCCGTCGTCCTCGACGCGCCAGCCCATGATGTCGCGCGTTTCAGGCCATGTGTGCTCGCTCCACGCATGAACGCGCGCGCGTGAAGCGCGCCCTTCGTCCGTGCCGCCGGCGCGCAGGAGGACGGCCGCCGCGCCGTCGCCGAAGATCGCCGTGGCGATGATGTTCTGTTTGCTGTCGTCGCCGGCGCGGAACGTCAGGCCGCACAGTTCAACACACAGGAAGAGAATCCACCGGCCGGGCATGGCGCGCGCCATGGCGCTCGCCCGCGCGAGACCGATCGCGCCGCCCGCGCAGCCGAGGCCAAAAACCGGCAGGCGCTGCGTCGAAGGCGAGAGGCCGAGCGGCCCCTGCAGGAGCGAGTCGAGGCTGGGTGTGGAAATGCCGGTGGAAGACACCGTCACGGTCGCCGCCACGTCCTTTGCCGGAACGCCAGCGGTCATGAGCGCTTTATTGCCCGCCTCCGTCAAAAGCGCGAGGGCGTGCTTTTCGTAGAGTCGCGCGCGCTCGGGCCACCCATGAGGCGCGCCGTACCACGCGAGGGGAACGCACGAATAGCGTGTTTGCACGCCCGCGTTTCCATAGGCCGACGCCATGCGCTCCATGAGCTCCGGCGCGTGCCCGAAAATCCGTCCCGCCGCCGTCAGAGCTTCGCGTTGCGTAAAGCAATGCGGCGGATAGGCGGTGGCGACGGCGGCGATATGGACAGGAGGCTGACCGGCCCGCGTGTTCGCCTGGCTGAGGGAGAGCGGCGCGTTGGAGGCGATCAGCATGCGGATTCAATGCGTCTGGATATCTTTAGTTCCAGGAGGCAACGCACAGGTCACGGGCGCCGCCGCGGGATCAACGCTCATGTCGCATCCAAGCACAAGATCCTTGAGGGCGGGATTCAATCGGTTCACGAGGAAGTTCACAAGCCCAGGAGCGCTTTCCGGCGCACAGAAAGCCCAACTCAAGAAAGGTCCGTCGTGAGGGATGAAAGCGGCGATCTCGGGCGTCTTAGATAAATGCGCCGACGCCGCGCCGAGGTCCTTCACAAATCCGACCTTAAGCCACTGCGGGCGCACGCCCAAATGCCAAAGCAAATACAGACCTGAGCGGCCGGTCAGCGGCCCGGGGTCGAATGACAAGAGGCGTGGATAACTGGCGCCGTCCGGCAGCCATGTGACGCCGGAAGCACGTCCTCGCCCCGGCACGGCGGCCCCGGCAATCCGCTTAAACACGCTGGGTGTTTTGTCCTTCACGCCGGCCGCGCTTCGCCGCGCCGAAGCATGATTTGCGCGAGCCCTGCGTTCACCGCCAGAACGAAGGCGCCCGCGAACACGATATCGCTGAGGAAATGCGCGCCCTGGATCACGCGCACCAATCCAATCGTCGCGCCGCACGCAAGGCCGATCAGCACACCGGTCAGGCGCCATTCCTTCGGCAGCAGGAAGGCGTAGGCGGTGAGCCAAAAGCCGATCGCGGCGTGGCCGGAAGTGAAGGAACAATTGTGCGCGCATTCCTGGGCGATCCAGCCCGGCGGCGTAAAGACGGCGTGGCCGCCAAAGAACACCGTATCGTTGGGACGCGCCCGGCCCCAGTGCGACTTGAGGATCGTCTCGACAAGAAGGCCTGGGCCAATCGCCAGGGTCGCGATGAGATAGATCATGCGCGAGGTCGTGATCCCGAGAAACGCCTGACGAAAGACGAGCCCGGCGACCCACAAAAGGAGGCAGAACATCAGCGTGCCGATGACGATCGTCGGGGCCGCCTCACGTACGAACACAAAGAAGCGCGCCCGGTCGAGATAGAAACCCGCGCCGGTTTGGTAGAACAATCCGCTGAAAGCGATATCGAGGCCGGGCACGAACATCAGGAGGCACGCAGCCCCCATGGCCCAGCGCACCGGGTGTTCGCGCATCTCGCGCGCGAGGAGCTCTTTCATCGTCAGCCGTCCTCGCGGTGAAACAGATAACCAAGCCCCAGCAAACCCGCGACGGCGGTCGGCGCCCAGGCCGCGAGCACAAGCGGCAATGTCGCCGAAAGACCGAGCGCGTAGGTAAAACGGCTGAAGAAATAGAAAAGGAATCCCGTCGACACCCCTGCGACCCCGCGCGCGGTCCATCCGGCCAGGCGCGCATTGGAGGTCAGGAAGAACACGGAGGCCACGAGCACCATCGCGCACAGCAGGAACGGCGTCGCGAGCAAGGAGTGCCAATAGAGGCGGTGCGGCAGCGCCGAGAAGCCGGAGGCGCGCGAGAATTTAATGAAGGCCGGCAATTCCCAGAACGAAAGCGTCTCGGGCGGCGCGAAACTGTTCTCGACCTGTTGGAACGTGATGGCCGTCGGCAAATCGAGCGTATCGCGGAAGACCGGCGGCCGGCCGGGCACCATGTCCCAGACCTTCTGCAGACGGAACCGCCCGCCGGTGAGTTGTCCGTTCTCCGCGTTGTAGCGGCCCTCCAATTTCTCCGACGCGTCGGTACGGAAGATCGACACATCATTGAGAAGGAGCGTACCGCCATCCTGGCGCACCGTCGCGGCGTGAACGACGATGCCGCGCTTGTCGCGTTCCTCGCGCAGCCAGAGGCCGGCCTTGCCGATATTGAGGCTGGCGGCGTTCTTGCGCAGGAGCATTTGGTCCATGCGCTGATAACTTTCATACATCGTCGCCGCCAATGGATCGACGGCGGCGAGATTGAGGACCCCAAGCAGCCCGGCGAGGATCAGCGCCGGGGCGAGGAACTGCCAAACCGAGACGCCCGCCGAGCGCATGACCACGAGTTCATGACTGCGCGAAAGACGGAACAGCGCGAACATCATGGCGATCATCACGGTGAACGGCAGCACGGCTTGGACCGTATGCGGCATCTTCAGGAGCGCCATGCCGAGCACGGTGCCGAACGCCAGGTTCTCGTCGCCCACGGCGCGGCGCATCAGTTCGATGGTATCGAACAGAAGGATCAGCCCGGAAATCACCGCAAGCAGGCCAAGGAAGGCGAGGATGAAGTGCCAGCCCAGATAGACCGAAAGAGTTGGTGTGACGCGCGTCACCAAGGAAGCCTTTTGCATTGCCCAGCGCACTGAGCGTAACATCGCGCAGCCCCCCGGGGAACCATGGTCAAACTGACGAAAATCTACACGCGCGGCGGCGACAAGGGCGAGACATCGCTCGGCGACGGCTCGCGGGTCAAGAAACACGACCTGCGCGTGACGACGTACGGTACGGTCGATGAAGCGAACGCGGCCATCGGCGTCGCGCGCCTACATACAAAAGAAGACGCCGAACTGGACGCGATGCTGTCACGGATCCAGAACGATCTGTTCGACCTCGGCGCGGATCTGTGCACCCCGACCGCGGCGGACGAAGCGCCCGGCAAGGCGTTGCGGATCGTGCAGGCCCAGGTGGACCGGTTGGAACGCGAGATCGACGCGATGAACGGCAAACTTGCACCGCTGACGTCTTTCGTGCTGCCGGGCGGCGCACCGGCCGCGGCGCTTTTGCATGTCGCGCGGACCATCGTACGGCGGGCCGAACGCGACATCACGGCGCTGATGGAACATGAAACGATCAACCCCCTCGCGCTCACCTATGCCAATCGGCTGTCGGATCACTTGTTCGTCGTGTCGCGCCATATCAATGCGGGAAGCGCCGGCGACGTCCTATGGGCGCCCGGCGCAAACCGGACCTGAAAACGCGGGACGGATGTGCGTTTTCGATGCTGCAACGCAGCATTATTTCGTTTGACACCCCATATACGACGAACTAGTTGTGTTGCCCTTTCCAAACTGAAAAAACATACATACCGGCGCTACGCCGGACACCCGCTGGGCGTCAATTCCGTCCACCACATTCGCGGTTTTCGGGGGAACAGGTTCGGACACAATGAAGATACTCGTCGCAATCAAACGCGTGGTCGATTTCAACGTCAAAGTCCGCGTCAAAGCGGATAAGACCGGGATCGAACTGGCCAACGTCAAAATGTCGATGAACCCCTTCGATGAAATCGCCGTCGAAGAAGCGGTCCGTCTCAAGGACGCCGGCAAGGCGACCGAAATCGTGATCGTCTCCATCGGTCCCCAGGCGGCGCAGGAAACCATCCGCACCGCGCTGGCGATGGGCGGCGACCGCGGCATCCTGGTGCAGACCGACGCGGAAGTTCAGCCGCTGGCGGTTGCAAAGGCGCTGAAGGCGGTCGTCGACAAGGAAAGCCCGAACCTCGTCGTGCTCGGCAAGCAGGCCATCGACGACGATTCCAACCAGGTCGGCCAGATGCTTGCCGCCCTGCTCGGCTGGCCGCAAGGCACGTTCGCCTCGAAGGTCGCGCTCGAAGGCGACGGCATCGCCGTGACGCGCGAAGTCGACGGCGGCCTTGAAACCATCAATCTGAAGCTTCCGGCCGTGGTCACCACGGACCTTCGCCTGAATGAGCCGCGCTACGCCTCGCTGCCGAACATCATGAAGGCGAAGAAGAAGACCATCGACACCCTGGCGCCCGACGCGCTCGGCATCGATGTCGCGCCTCGTCTGACGACGCTGAAAGTCGAAGAACCCGCGAAACGTCAGGGCGGCGTGAAAGTCGCCGACGTCGCGGCCCTTGTCGATAAACTCAAGAATGAAGCGAAGGTGATCGGATGACCTCCCTCGTCCTTGCAGACCACGATAACGCCAGCCTGAAGGCGTCGACCTTAAGCGCGGTCACCGCGGCCCAGCAGATGGGCGGCGACATTCATATCCTCGTCGCCGGCCAAGGCTGCGGCGCGGTTGCCCAAGCCGCCGCGAAAATCCCGGGCGTGGCAAAGGTACTCGTTGCCGACGCGGCGCAATATGCCAACGCATTGGCCGAACCGCTGGCGGCGCTGATCGTCAGCCTCGCCGGGCCGTACAGCCACCTCGTGGCGCCGGCCTCGAGCGTGGGCAAGAACGTCATGCCGCGCGTCGCCGCGCTGCTCGACGTCGCGCAGATCTCGGACATCTCGGCGGTCGTCTCCGCCGACACCTTTGTACGTCCGATTTATGCCGGCAATGCCCTCGCCACCGTGCAGTCGAAAGACGCCAAGAAGGTCGTGACCGTGCGCGGTTCGACCTTCGACAAAGCCAAGACCGACGGCGGCTCCGCCGCTGTCGAGAACGTCAACCCGGCGGCCGACCCCGGCCTCTCGACCTTCGTCAGCCAGGCGCTGTCGAAGTCCGAACGTCCCGAACTCACCAGCGCGCGGATCGTCGTCTCCGGCGGCCGCGGCATGGGCTCGGGCGAGAACTTCAAGATCATCGAAGCGCTGGCGGACAAGCTGGGCGCCGGCGTCGGCGCCTCGCGCGCCGCGGTCGATGCGGGTTTCGTGCCCAACGACTATCAGGTCGGTCAGACCGGCAAGATCGTCGCGCCGGACCTGTACATCGCGGTGGGTATTTCGGGCGCGATCCAGCATCTGGCCGGCATGAAGGACTCCAAGGTGATCGTGGCGATCAACAAGGATCCGGAAGCCCCTATCTTCCAGGTGGCGGACTACGGTCTCGTGGGCGATCTCTTCCAGATCGTTCCGGAACTGACCAAGTCGCTTTAAGCCACGCACGTCTGCTTCTTCAAGTTTAGGCGTCCTTTTTAGAGTTAGGTTGCGGGACGGACACGATGAACCAAGCTGCCGAGAAAACACCCATCGTCATCGCCAAAGTCGGTATCATCGGCGCGGGCCAGATGGGCGCGGGCATCGCGCATGTGTGCGCGTTGTCCGGATTCGATGTCCTGATCTCGGACATCGATCCCGAGCAGCTGAAGAAGTGCGTTTCGAATATCGAGAAGAACATCGCCCGCCAGGTGAACAAAGGCTTCGTCAGCGAAGCCGACCGGGCGGCGGCGCTCTCACGCATCAACACGACCGGCGAACTCGCCGCCCTGGGCGAACGCGACGTCGTGATCGAAGCGGCGACCGAGAACGAAGAGATCAAGAAGAAGATCTTCCGCGATCTGTGCCCGTTCATGAAAACGGACGCGATCCTGTGCTCGAACACCTCGTCGATCTCCATCACCCGGTTGGCGGCCGTCACGGACCGCCCGGATCGCTTCATGGGCCTGCACTTCATGAACCCGGTGCCGGTGATGAAGCTGGTGGAACTCATTCGCGGCATCGCGACCGAGGAATCCACGTTCGCCGCGGTGCGCGTGTTCGCCGAGAAACTCGGTAAACACACCGTTTCGTCGGAAGACTTTCCGGCTTTCATCGTCAATCGCGTCCTGATTCCGATGATCAACGAAGCCATCTACACGCTGTATGAAGGCGTCGGCACCGTGAAGGCCATCGACAGCGCCATGAAACTCGGCGCGAACCACCCGATGGGCCCCCTGGAACTCGCCGACTTCATCGGTCTCGACACCTGCCTCGCGATCATGTCCGTGCTGCACGACGGCCTCGCGGACACCAAATACCGTCCCTGTCCGCTGCTGGCGAAGTATGTCGAGGCCGGCTGGCTCGGCCGCAAGACGGGCAAGGGCTTTTATGACTATAGTGGGCCCGAACCCGTCCCCACCCGGTAGCCTCACCGCCTCCCGTGTCCGCCTCCATCCTCTCTTCCCGGCCCGCGGACCCTCAGACGAACTCATGCGTCGATAAGCTCGCATCAGGCGGCGCTCGCCCTTACCTGATCCTGAGCGTCCTGTGCGCGCTTCTGTACCTGCCCGGCTTGATGTCCATTCCGCCGACGGACCGCGACGAAGCGCGGTTCATGCAGGCGACCAAGCAGATGATCGAGACGGGCGATTACGTCCACATCCACTTCCAGGATGAGCCGCGCAACAAGAAGCCCGCCGGGATCCACTGGCTGCAAACCGCCGCCGTGAAAATCGCCGGCCAGGATCTTTCGACATACTGGCCCTACCGTCTTCCATCGATTTTCGCGGCATGGCTCGCGGTGATGGCCTGTTTCGCGGTCGCGAGACGCGTGAGCGATCCGGCCACCGGTTTCATTGCCGGAGGCGTTCTCGCCACCAGCTTCATGGTGGCGATCGAAGCGCATATCGCGAAAACGGACGCCGCGCTCCTCGCCGCCACGACCGTGGCCATGGGCGCGCTGGCGGTGATGTATGTGCGCCGTGAAGGCGCGAGCCTCGCCTTGGCGCTCGCGTTCTGGATCGGCCTGGCGGCCGGCACGCTCGTCAAAGGTCCGGTGTCGTTGGTCGTGGCCGTGCTGGCCGTGGCCGCGCTTGCCGTCGCGGACCGCGGCGCGCGATGGCTGAAGCAGACGCGCCCCCTCATCGGATTCCCACTCCTGCTCGCGCTGACCTTGCCGTGGTTGCTGGCCTCGTCGCGCGGCGGGGGAAGCGAAGGCGGGAATAACTTCATCGTCGAAGCCGTGCGCGGCGATCTGATCCCCAAGCTTATCGGCGGACAGGAAAGTCACGGCGCATTCCCGGGCACGCATACGCTCGCAAGCTTGATCACCTTCTGGCCCTGGTCGCTGCTGGCGCCGTTCGCCGTGATTCTCGGCTGGCGCCGCCGCGCTGAACCTACGGTCCGCTTCTGCCTCGCCTGGCTGATCGGCACATGGGCGATGTTCGAGCTGGTGCCGACCAAGCTGCCGCACTACACGCTGCCGGCGTTTCCGGCGCTTGCCCTGCTGAGCGCCATCGCGCTGCGCAGCGACGCATTGCAAAACCTGATGACCACGGCGCCGGGGCGCATTTATCGCGCACTATGGGCCGCCGTGACTCTCGCGCTCGGCGGCGGGATCGTTTTCGCCGCCCGGGAATACGGCGGCGATATCGCGATGGCGAGCATGGCCGCTCTCATTCTCGCGGCGAGCGCGGCTCTTGCTTTCGTGACATGGACGAAAACCGGAACAATTGTCTTGGCCGGCCTCGGCGCGGCGGCCTTCGCGATGGTCCTGTCGGGCGGCGTGATCCCCAGTCTCAGCGATCTCACCGTCAGCACGCGTCTCGCCGCCGCTGTCGCGCCGCACCGCGCGGCCGGGCAAGGCCCCATCGCCATGGCGGGCTATAGCGAACCCTCCGCCGTGTTTCTTTTGGGCACCGACACGATCCTGACCAGCACCGCCAGCGTCACGGACTACCTGCTTTCGCACCCGAGCGCGATCGGCGTGATCGAAGCCGAGCATCTCGACGCCGTGACACGCGCCGTCGCGGGAACGGGCGGCACACTGCACAAGCTTGCCGATGTCGAAGGCTACAATTATTCGCGCGGCGATCCGGTCGCCTTGAGTGTCGTCACCATCACCGCCCCGGAGGCACAGCCATGATGTCGGATCCTTTACACCGCGCGCTGGCGCTGTGGGGCGTCGCGACCGCGATCACCGCGGCCGCGCTGATGCAGTGGGTCGATATCCCGATCGCGGAGTTCTTCCACGCGCACCGGGGCACGGCGTGGGTAGGCTTCTTCGCCGCCATCACCGATTTCGCGAACGGGCTCATCTGGTATCCGCTGTGCCTGATCGGAATGGCGCTCGCCGCTGTCCGCCACGGCGCGAAGGCAAAACAGCCGGACCCCGCGCGCAAGCGCAAGGAACTGCGCGCGTGGCTGTTCATGATCGCGTCCATGGCGAGCTCGGGCATTTTCATCAATGTGCTGAAGTTCGCCTTCGGGCGTCAGCGGCCGAAATTCCTGTTCGACGGCGGCACCAACGATTTTCTGCCCTTCGGCGGCATCAGCATCGCCGACAGCAGCTTCCCGTCGGGCCACACGCAGTCCATCTGGACCGCGATGCTGGCGCTGTCGTTCCTGTTTCCGCCGCTGCGGCCCCTGTTTCTGGCGATCGCGACGGCGGTCGCGATGAGCCGGATCGTGGTCGGCGCCCATTATCTCGCGGACGTGGTCGCGAGCGTCTTCATCGCTTTCGCGGCCGTCTTGTTATGGCAGCGCTGGTTCACGAAAGATGGAACGTCCGTGACCCTGATCGAGCCCCGGTTCATGAAGTCCTCCTGATCAGGGTTTCTTGATCAGGTCCTGAACCATCTTCTCGACCGCCGGGCTGTCCCACACCACTTCACCCTCGACGCGGCCGATCTCCTGGCCGTTCTTGCCGATGATGATCGAGGTCGGCAGACCGCGCAGCTTGGCGTCGCGGTAAAAGCCCGTGGCCGTGTCGAGATAGAGCGGCAGCTTCCAGCCCTGTTTCTCGACAAAAGGCGGGGCCACCTTGGCGCCGTTGCGCTCCTGGTTGATCGCGAGCACCTCAAAATCCTTGCCGCCGAGCTTGGCGTTGAGGCGGTCGAGGGCGGGCATTTCCTTCACGCAAGGCGCGCACCAGGTGGCCCAGAAGTTCACGATCAGGACCTTGCCGCCGAAGTCCTTGAGGGTCTTGCCCGCATCCTTGGCGTCCTTGAAGACGGTCGCGGGGGCCGGAACCGGCTTCTCGTGCCAGATGAAATCCTTCGGATCGATTTTCTCCGATTCGGCCGCGGCCGCGGGCGTCACGGGCTGGAAGCCCGGACGGCTTGCCACCAGCGCCGTGGCGGTGATAATCACCGCCAAACCAAAGGCCGGCAGCGCGAAACCGAAGCGTTTTACACTTTTCATATCGTCTCCCTACGTGGGCGGCGCCCGGCTGGCGAGCGGCGGCCTCAGACCTAAGGTTAACATATGACAAGCAAGATGTGGGGAGGGCGATTTGCCGCCGGCCCCTCTGCAATCATGGAGGAAATCAACACCTCCGTTGGATTTGATCAGCGCCTTGCCAAGCAGGACGTGCGCGGCAGCCGCGCTCACTGCTCCATGCTCGTCGCGCAAGGGATCATTTCGAAGGCCGACGGCGAAGCGATCCAGGGCGGTCTGACCCGGATCGAGAAGGATATCGCGTCGGGCGCCTTCGTCTTCAAACGCAGCCTCGAAGACGTTCACATGAATATCGAGAGCCGCCTTTCGGACCTGATCGGCGAGCCCGCCGGCCGGTTACATACCGCGCGTTCGCGTAACGATCAGGTGGCCACCGACTTCCGCATGTGGGTGCGCGCCGCCATCGATACCGTGGACGACGAGATCAAGAAGCTGCAGGGCGCGCTGATCGACAAGGCCGAAGCCGAAGCCGGCACGATCATGCCGGGCTTCACGCACCTCCAGGCCGCGCAGCCGGTTACTTTCGGCCATCACCTGCTCGCTTACGTTGAAATGTTCGGGCGCGATCGCGGGCGCTTCGCCGATGCGCGCAAGCGCCTCAACGAATGTCCGCTCGGCGCCGGCGCCATCGCGGGAACCTCTTTCCCGCTCGACCGTCATATGTCCGCCGCGAGCCTCGATTTCGACCGTCCTATGGCGAACTCCATGGACGCCGTGTCGGACCGCGACTTCGCGATCGAATTCCTGGCCGCCGCCAGCATCCTGTCGACGCACATGTCGCGCTTCGCCGAGGAGATGGTGATCTGGGCGAGCGCGCAGTTCGGCTTCATCAAATTCTCGGACGCTTTCTCCACCGGCAGCTCGATGATGCCGCAGAAGCGCAACCCCGACGCCGCCGAACTGGTGCGCGCCAAGGCGGGCCGCGTGTTCGGCAGCCTGTTCACGCTGCTGACGGTGATGAAGGGCCTGCCGCTGACCTATTCGAAGGATATGCAGGAAGACAAGGAAGCCGTCTTCGCCGCCTTCGACACCCTGGAGCTGTGCCTGGCCGCAATGACGGGCATGGTCGTGGATCTGAAGCCCCAGGCCGCGCGCATGAAAGCCAGCGCCGGCGCCGGCTTCACCACCGCGACCGATCTCGCCGACTGGGTGACCCGGAAGCTGAACGTGCCGTTCCGCGAGTCCCACCACGTTACAGGACGGATCGTGAAACTGGCCGAAAGCAAGGGGTGCGATCTCTCCGAGCTCGGTCTCGCCGACATGCAGACCGTGGAGCCGCGCATCACCGCGGATGTTTTCAACGTCTTGACGGCGGAAGCTTCGGCCGCCAGCCGCGACAGCTTCGGCGGGACGGCTCCCGCAAACGTGCGCGCTCAGGTACAGTCGGCGCGTGAACGCTTTTTAGGAAACGCAAAATGATCAAACATTGCGCTTTCGCCCTCGCCCTTCTCCTGGCGCTGGGCGGCCTTTCCGCCTGCGGCAAAAAAGGCCTGCTCGATGTGCCTGAAGGCGCCAGCTATCCGCAGCCGTATCCGCGTCCATAAGATTTAGAGCCATGCACCACTTCACCTACACCAACGGCGTCCTGCACGCCGAAGACGTCCCGCTGCCCCAGATCGCCAAGGACGTGGGCACGCCGTTTTATTGCTATTCGCACGCCACGATGACGCGGCACTACGCCGTGTTCCGCGACGCCTTCGGCACGATGGACGTGACCGTCTGCTTCGCGATGAAGGCCAACAGCAATCTCGCGGTCGTGCGGACGTTGGCTGAGATCGGCGCGGGCGCGGACGTGGTGTCGGGCGGCGAACTCCAGATCGCGCTAAAAGCCGGAGTGCCGGCGGCGAAGATCGTGTTCTCGGGCGTCGGCAAGACCGACGCGGAAATCCGCCTCGCGCTGGCGACGGGCGTCGGCCAGATGAACGTCGAGTCCGAGGACGAACTGCGCCGTATCAGCGCGGCCGCCGCGCAACTCAACAAGAAGGTGCGCGTGGCCTTGCGCGTCAATCCGGATGTGGCGGCCGGCACGCACGACAAGATCTCGACGGGCCGGAAAGACGACAAGTTCGGCATCGATTGGACTCTCGCGCCGGCGCTGTACCGCAAGGCGCGCGAGCTGCCGGGCATCGTCCCAAGCGCCATCGCCGTGCATATCGGCTCGCAGATCACCAACCTCGCGCCGTTCGAGGCCGCGTTCCTGCGCGTGCGCGACCTGGCGCTGATGCTGCGCGGGGAAGGCATTCCCATCGATCACCTCGATCTGGGCGGCGGGCTGGGCGTGCCGTACGACCACAGCGCCGAACCGCCGCCGTCGCCGGCGGACTACGCGGCGATGGTGAAGCGCACGCTGGGCGAGCTGAACTGCAAGCTGACGTTCGAGCCCGGCCGCCTGATCGTCGGCAACGCGGGCGTGATGGTTTCGCGCGTGATCGGGCTGAAGGACGGAACGACCCGGCGCTTCATGATCCTGGACGCCGCCATGAACGACCTGATCCGCCCGGCCATGTACGGCGCGCGTCACGAGATCCTGCCGGTGTACGAGCGCACCATAACCTCCACCATGGCCTCCGCCCTGGCCCCGATCGACGTGGTGGGGCCGGTGTGCGAAACCGCCGACCGGTTCGCGCAGGACTATCCGTTGCCCGAGGTTGAAACCGGCGATCTGGTCGCCTTCATGACCGCGGGCGCCTACGGCGCGGTCATGTCCTCGACCTATAACGCCCGTCCCCTGATCCCCGAGGTTCTGGTGAAGGGCAACAGCTTCGCCGTGGTGCGCAAACGCCCCACGTTCGACCAGATGATGGCCCTGGAGCAGCTGCCGCCCTGGCTGTCGTAACGGCCGAAAACGCCCTTTTACCTTGCAGGGGTTTCATTGAACGCCCCCGGTCAAACCCATAGACTGGCCGGATGCAGTCCGATGAGCCTGAGAACCTGTCCCTCAACGTACGCGAGGATCTGACCATCCGGCGCCGGCTGGCGCTGGCGTGGCTCGCGCTGGCGTGGGAGCGGCTGTGGGCGCGCCTGTGGGTGAGCGCGGCGCTGATCGGCCTCTTCGTCGCCGCCGTCCTCACCGATCTTTTGCCGGCGCTTCCGATCGCCGCGCATATCGCGGTGCTGCTGGCCGCCGCGGCCGGCATCGCTTATCTGGCCGCGCGCCACCTCAAGGACTTCGCCTGGCCGACGCGTCTCGAGGCGCGCGTGCGCCTCGAGACGCTGTCCCCGGTCAAGCACCGGCCGCTGACGACCGTTGAAGATTCGCTCGCCGCCGGCTCCAACGCCATTCAGCAATTGCTCTGGCGTTTGCACCAGCGCCGCGCAAAGGACGATCTCGACCGGCTGCGGAGCGCGGGTCCCGCGCCCGGCGTCGCGGGCCGCGACCGCTTCGCGGCGCGCGCCGCGGTGGTGCTGGCGCTGGCCATCGGTTTCGCGAGCGCCTGGGGTCATGTGAACGACCGGCTCCTGCGCGGCGTCCTGCCGTTCCTCGGCGACGACGCCGGCACCGCCGCCGTGAAACTGTGGATCACCCCGCCCGCCTACACCAACCGCTCGCCGCTTTACATCGAACTGCCGGCGCCCGCGGGCACCAAGGCCCCGGACACGCTGGACATCCCCGCGGGCAGCAAGGCCCTGGTGATGGTGACCGGCGCCACGCGCGATGCCTCGCTTGTGCTGGACGACGACAGATTCAAGCTCGATCGCCTCGCCGATCAAAGCCAGCGCGGTGAGATGGCGATCACGGAGACGGACCGCCTCGAGATCAAGAGCGGCGCGCGCACCATCGCCGGCTGGGACGTGAACTGGATCGGCGACAAGCCGCCCACGGTCGGGTTCACCACCACGCCGAACCAGGGCGCGCGGTGGCGCTTCCGCATCGACTATGACGCCAAGGACGACTACGGCGTCGCGAGCTTGAAAGCGGTTCTGCACCGCGTGCCGAGCGGCGAAGCGGCCAAGCCCATCGAGGTCCCGATCCAACTGCCGCCGTTCTCGCCGAAGGACATCCAGCAAAGTTCGCTGAACGATCTCACGGCGCTGCCGTGGGCGGGCATGAAGGTGAGCGTGCAGCTCGTGGCGACGGACGTCGCCGGCCTGACGGGCCAGAGCGATGTCTTTGAAGCCACGCTGCCGGAGCGCGTGTTCACCCATCCGGTGGCGCGCGAACTCGCGCGCGTGCGCAAGGGCCTGTTCGTGAACCCGAAGGACGCCGTGCCGCCGGCGCTCGAAGCGGTGAACAAGATCCTCAGCGATCCGAAAAGCTTCGGCGCCGACCCCCTGGTTCATCTCGCGCTGTCGACAACGCGCTTCCGCTTCACCGAGGAAACGCCCGGCCAGGCCGCGCAATCGACACCCGAGCTCCTGTGGAATTCCGCCGTGCGCATCGAGGACGGTAACGTCGCGGTGGCCGAACAACGCCTGCGCGCCGCCGAGCAGGCGCTGCGCAACGCCATCGAACGCGGCGCCTCGCAGGAGGAAATCGACAAGCTGGTGAGCGAGCTGCAGCAGGCGGTCGAGGAATATCAACAGGCCGTGAACGAGAATGGCGGTAACCAGAAATCGAGCTTCAGCGCCAAGGAAGACAACGCCCAGCGCTCGGCGGATATCGCCCAGCTCGCCGAACAACTGCGCCAGCTGACGCAGATGGGCTCGAACGACGACGCGAAGAAGGCGTTCGCCGAGTTGCAGGCGGAACTGGATGACCTGCGCAACAATTCCGCCGGCAATCAGCAGAACAGCCAGCAAGTGCAGGCGGCCGAACGCATGCTGCAAGAAATGCGCGAGTTGGCCAAGAAGCAGTCCGAGCTTCTGGATAAGAACTTCAAGCAGGCCCAGCGCGAGCAACAGGGGCAACAGGGCCCGCAGCGCCAGAACCAATCGCAGCAGGCCGGGAACCAGGGGCAAAGCCCCCAGCAGGGCAATCAGCAAGGCAGTCCGCAAGGCCAACAGCAGCAGGGGCAGAACGGCGACGCCGCGGCGAAGAGCGCGGCCCAGAGCCAGGAAGATATCCGCCAGCAGCTCGAGAGCCTGATGAAGCAGATGGAGCAGATGACCGGGCAGAGCTCGGAAGGTCTTGAGGACTCCGCGGCCGCCATGCGCCAGGCCGAGGGCGCGCTGCGCGCCGGCGCCTGGAAACAGGGCGTCGATCAGCAGGGCAAGGCGCTCTCGTCACTTGAAGACGGCATGTCGGAAGCCGCGCGCCAGATGGCCGAGGCGCTGTTCGACGAGGGCCTGGGCGGTCTCGCGCAGCTCGAGATGGGACAGATCCGCTACAAGCAGCAGGGCGGTCAGGGCCGCTCGGGCGGCGACGAAGTGGAAGGCGGCGTGCCGCGTGAACCGGACACCGCCGGCATGGCGCAGCGCGTGCGCGCCATCCTGGAAGAGATCCGCAACCGGGCGAGCGACCGCACGCGTCCCGCCGCCGAGCAGGACTATCTGCGCCGCTTGATGAAGCAGTTCTGATTTACTGTGGAAGATCCCAAACAACGGCGTAGCCGCCCTTTGCCAGATTGAGCTGCGGCAGCTTCATGCGAATTTCAAACTCGGCCGACGCGGCCGGGTCGAGCAGCGCCGCCGGCGCATTCGCGGCTTCAGCTTGAATGACTTCCCGCTTTTCATTGTAGAGCTCGAGGCGCACGCCCGGCACCGTACGCGGGATATCGCCGATGTTGGCCACATAACCGCGCACCACGAGCGTTTCGATGCCGCCGATGCGCTGCAGGCGCTTTGACGATTCCGCGATACTGAGACCGTCACCCGGTTTCGGCGCTTCCACCCCGACTTTATCGTAGAGCGCCTGGATCTGCGGCACGAGCTTGGCCAGTTCGGCGCGCGCGAACCACAGCGTGGCGAGGATGATCCCCACGAAACCCGCCATCATGATGGCGGTCGTGTAGGCGGGATCGAGCGGTTTTCTGATCTTCACCGGCGTCACCGGACCGCCGCCGGCGCGCGAAGCCACCTGCGCGAAGCCGTCGTCGGCGTCCTCTTCGGCGTTCTCGGCGGCGTCTTCGTCGTCCGCGGACGAGCCGAAATTGGGACGGTCGGCGTCGGGATCGACGAGTTCTTCTTCCTCATCCGCGCCGGACGCGGCCGCCTCCGCGGCGGCGCTGTTGGCGCCCGGCCCGCCGGACGCGCCGGGGTCCTTTTTCTTGGCGGGGTCCGTCTTGAGTTCACCCGCGGCCTTGGGGCCGCCGGCCGCGCCGGCCACGAGTTCCGCCTCGGCTTTTTTCCCGCCGGGCCCTGCACCGGGACCGCCGCTCGCGCCGGTCTCGCCGGGCGCTTCGGTGTCTTCGCCCGCGGCGGCGGCGGCAGCCGCAGCGGCCTGAGGCCCGGCGCCGGGACCGCCGCTCGCGCCTGCGTCCATCATCGATTGGCCGGGCTGCGCGCCGGCAGCGGCGGCGGGGGCGGCGGCGACACCCGGGCCGCCGGACGCACCGGCGTGATCGAGCATCGACTGCCCCGGAGCGCCCGGGGCGATCTGGGAGCCATCGAGGAGAGAGTGCGCGCCCTGGCCGGGCGCGATAATTTCATTGGAGAGCTGCGAGACCGCCGCAGCGCCGGGTCCAGCGGGCAAGCCCCGGTCCATCATCGATTGACCGGGAGCGCCGGGCGCGCCTTGCGCGCCGGGTTTCATCCAGGAGACCGCCGCTTCGCCGGGCGCCTGCGCAGCCGGACCGCGCATGGACTGTCCGGGCAGCGGTGCGGCGCCGGGCGCGGCGTTGGCGCCGGGCATACCGATTGGCGCGCCCTGGGGCATCTGCTGGTGAACGCCCGGCTGTTGCATCCACGAGACCGCGGCCTGACCGGGCGCGGCCGCCGCGCCGGCCTGACCGCGCATGGACTGGCCGGGCAGCGCGGCCGCCTGGGCCTGCGCCGGAGAATTGGGAGCGCCGAGTGCGGCGGCCATGACATTGGCGCCGGGCCCACCCATGGCGCCCATGGGGCCACCTTGCATTCCCGGGGGCATTCCCGGAGGCATCCCGGGGGGCATCCCAGGGGGCACACCGCCGAGAGGCATACCCGGTACGGCGACAGGAACGGCGCCGGGCGTTCCGGGCGGCACGATCTGGCCTTGAGGGTTCATCCAAGAAACGGCGGCCTGACCCGGCGCGGGCGCCGACCCGGCCTGGCCGCGCATCGATTGGCCCGGCAGGGGCGCCGCGCCCGGACCGGCGTGAGCGCCGGCCATGCCGATGGGGGCCGCCTGAGGCATCTGTTGTTGACCGCCGGGCTGCTGCATCCACGAAACGGCGCCCTGACCGGGCGCATTCGGAGACGGCTGCCCACCGCGCGGCGCCTGGCCGGCCAGGACCGCGGCGGCCTGAGGCTGAGCGCCGGGCGCGCCCTGCACCCCGGGCTGCGGCTGCTGTTGCTGGCCGCCCGGCGCACGGGCCGTGCCGGCAAACCACGACTGCGCCGTGGTCGGCGCGCCGGACCCTGGATTCGGGCGCTGCTGGAACTGATTACGCCGCGACATCATCGACACCGCGCCCGGAGGAACAGGCGGCGAGCCCGGCATCTGCGTGTGGGGATGAGGCTGGTGCTGACGCAGCGGCGCGGCCTGCACATTGCGGCCGGACTCGCGCGGCGCGCCAAGCGCGCCGGCTTGCACGCCGCCGCGCTGACCTTCCACGGCGCCGAGCGCATTGGCGAGAAGGTTGCGGGCGTTCTGCGCGGCGGCTTGCGCATTGGGAATTGCCGGCACGCGCTGAATGCCGCCTTGGGCCGCGCGCTGCTGTTGCGCGCGCTGCTGCGCCTGCTGCAGTTGCGGCCTTGCAGCCTGCGCGCCGGCTTGCGCGCTCACGGCCTGTCCGGGCGCGGCTTCGGCCGCATAGTCCTCACCCATCACCGCGGCGAGGTCGAGCGATTCCACCTGCGCCGCCTGATACCAGGAATGCTGGCAGGTGGCGCACTTCAGCGCCCGGCCCTTCTTGCCAAGAAGCTCACTGGGCAGCTCAAAATGGGAGGCGCAGCTCGGACAGGTAATCCGCATTCGTTAACCACTCGTACGAACGTCAATCTTCTATAGTACCAACGGCCGTGTTAATGGGAACTAAACGCCTCTCCAAGAGGGTTACCGAAACGTAAATACTGGTATCGGGTCACTCCGGATGGCGCTTGTCCGCAAAAAAGCCGATTTCGTCGGCGACACAGTTCAACTAGAGGCTGTCGGATTGCGGTATGCGGACGGGCCGGAAATCTTCTCCGACGTCTCATTCGCGATTCCGCAAAGCTCTTTCCATTTCCTGACCGGGCCGTCGGGTGCGGGGAAAACCTCCCTGCTCAGCCTCATGTACCTCGCCAAGCGGCCCAGCCGCGGCAAACTGATGCTGTTCGGCGATGACGTCACGGACGCCAAGCGCAACCGGCTGCCGGCCATCCGCCGCCGTTTGGGAGTCGTGTTCCAGGACTTCCGCCTCCTCGAACATATGACCGCCTTCGACAATGTGGCGCTGCCCCTGCGGATCGCGAAAGTCAGCGAGGCCGTGGTGGAGCGCAACGTCTCGGAACTTCTGAAATGGGTCGGCCTCGAGGAGCAGATGCAGGCGCGCCCTTCCGTTCTGTCCGGCGGGCAGCAGCAGCGCATCGCCATCGCGCGCGCCGTGGTGCACCGCCCGAAACTGATCCTGGCCGACGAACCCACCGGCAACGTGGACGACGCCATCGCCGTGCGCCTGATGCAGCTGGTCGTCGAGCTGCACAAGCTGGGCTCGAGCGTCATCATCGCCACCCACAACGAACATCTGGTCGCGCGCTTTCCGTTCCCGCGCCTTCATCTGAACGGAGGAAAGGTGACGGCGCTGCCGCCGATGCACGCCTCCGAGATCGGCACGGCGGCCTCATGATCGCGCTGCGCTCGGAATTGCCGTTGAAAGGCGACGCCTCGGGCCGCTTCGTGGTGTGGCTGGTGATGGTGCTGGTGTTCATGGCGTCCATCGCGGTGACGACCAACGCCTATATCGGCGCGCTGCTGGGTCACTGGGGCCAAAGCGTGACCGGTACGCTCACCATCCAGATCCCGGTGATGCTGGACGCGAAAGATCCCACCTCGACGGCGGCGACGGAAAAGGTGCTCGACGTCCTGCACCGCCATCCCGCCGTCGAAAGCGCCGCCGCCGTGCCGCGCGAAAAGGTCACCGAGCTGTTGAAGCCCTGGTTCGGGCCGGGCGAAGCCGTCGCCGATCTGCCGCTGCCGGTGCTGATCGATGTGCGTATGTCCACCAGCGAACCGTCGGCGATTTCGGCGGTTTCAAATTCGGTGCAAACCGCCGCGCCCGGCGCGGTGATCGACGACCACCGCGCGTGGCTGAACCGCGTCATCGGACTTGCCGAGGGCCTGGGCGCCATCGCGCTGACGATGATGGCGCTTGTCACGGGCGCGCTCGCCCTCACCATCGTCTTTGCAACCCGCGCGAGCCTCGCGGAGTTCGCGCAAGTCATCGACGTGTTGCATGTTGTCGGCGCGAAGGACGGTTACATCGCCGGACAGTTCGCACGCCGCGCGGCTTTGCAAAGCCTGGCGGGCGGCCTCGCGGGTCTTGTGATTTATGCGCCGACACTGGGCATCATCGCCTGGCTGGCGAGCCGGATCGAAGACGGCATCCTTCCCGACGTGCGTTTTCCGGCGAGCCTGTGGGTCACCCTCGCCGTCCTGCCTGTCGCGGCGGGCGCGATTGCGACGATCACCGCGAATGTGACGGTCAGACGCGCCTTAAGCGCTAAAGTCTGATCTCTGTTTTGGCCGCCGAGATGGTGTAGCATCGCGCCATGCACGGCGTTTTGTGGAAATTTCTGGCCGCGGTGGCGGGTCTCGTCCTCATGGTATGGACGGCGGGCTTCCTGTGGTTCGCCTCGACCATCCCGTCGGACGTCGCGGACACCTCGACACACACCGACGCCATTGTCGCCCTGACCGGCGGCGCCGAGCGCATCGAGACCGGCGTGAAGCTTTTGTCCGACGGGCTCGCGGAGCGCCTGTTCGTTTCGGGCGCGGGCGAGCAGGTGCGCACGGCCGATATTCTGGGGCGCTCGACGCCGATCAGCCCGGAACTCGCCGCCAACATCACCATCGGAAAAGCGGCGGTGGATACCCCCGGCAACGCGATCGAGACCGCCGCCTGGGTGCGCAGCCGGAACATGCGCTCGATCCGCCTTGTCACGGCCGCCTATCACATGCGCCGGAGCCTTCTGGAATTCCACGACGCGATGCCGGAGGTCGAGATCGTGCCGCATGCGGTGTTTCCCACCGCCGTCAAACGCGACTGGTGGCGCTGGCCGGGCACGGCCAGCCTGATCGCGCGCGAATACACGAAATTCCTTCTGACCTGGGCGCGCCAGAGCCTCGAGACCGACGCGTCTCCCCGCCTTGCCCAAACCGACGCCTCGGCCTAAACCAGCGCCGTCATGGGTTTCGTTCTTCTCAGATCTTGGATTTACCTGTTCGCGTTCCTGACGTGGACCATCGGGCTCGCGCTCATGTGCACCCCGTTGCTCATTTGGCGGCGCACGACGGTGGGCGCGATCCGCGTGTGGGTGCATGGGGTACGGAACCTGGCCCGCGTCATCTGCGGCGTGACCTTCCGCAGCGAGGGCCGCGAGAACCTTCCCAAGGGCGCTTGCATCGTCGCCGCGCAGCATCAGTCTTCGTTCGAGACCTACGAGATGTTCCTGGAACTCGAAAACCCGGTGTTCGTGCTGAAACGCGAACTGATCTATATCCCGGTCGTTGGTTGGTACATGCAGCGCGCCGGTCTTGTGCACATCGATCGCGGCGCGGGCGCCACCGCCATGCGCAAGATGTTCCGCGAGGCGCAGGAAGCCCTCGCCGCCGGAAACCAGGTGGTGATCTTCCCCGAGGGCACGCGCGTAAAGCCCGGCACGAGCGTTCCGTACAAACCCGGCGTCGCGGCGCTCTATGCGCATTGCGACGCCCCCGTGATCCCGATGTCCCTGAACACCGGGACCATCTGGGGCAAGACCCGCATCCTGAAACGCCCCGGCGAAATCGTTTTCCGCTATCGGCCGGCGCTGCCTAAAGGCTTGTCGCGCGACGAAATGCTGGCGGAACTGCGCGTGCGCCTGGAGGCCGCCGACGCGGAACTCCCCAGGTAATTTTCTTTTGCGCGTGTCCGGACGGAAAACCGGATCCCACTTTTCCTGGACACGCGTGACGGAACACCCGCGCCCCCTCCGGCATTATGGCCGGGTATTCCGGTCATGGAGATTCTTGTCATGTTCAGGCGCAGAAAACGCGGTCTGCTCTCCAAGGTAGTGCCGCTCCTCGCCATCGCGGGCCTCGCTCAGTCGCTGATGCGGCGCCGCGGCCGGCGCGCAGGCACGTTCAGCAAATTGATCGGAACCGCGAGTCTCGCGGCAATTGCGATGCAGAAGGCGGCAAGCCCGAAACCGCGCCGCTGGTCCTAGTTCTTCAGCCGGTATCCGGTCTTGAAGATCCAGCTGACCGCGGCGAGCCCGCCCAGGAAGAAAATGGCGGTCATCAGCATGCTGACTTCCACGCCCACATCCGACGTTCCGTAGAAGCACCAGCGGAACGCGCTGATGATGTACACGATCGGGTTGAACAGCGTGATGGTGCGCCAGGCGCCGGGCAGCATGTCGATGGAGTAGAACGCCCCGCCGAGGAACGTCAGCGGCGTGACCACGAGCATCGGAATGAAGCTGAGCTGCTCGAACGACTTCGCCCAGATTCCCGTGATAAAGCCGAGCAGGGCGAAGGTCGCCGAGGTCAGCACCAGGAAGGCGATCATCGCGATGGGGTGGCGGATCTGGAGATCGACGAAGAAGGTCGATGTCGTGAGGATGATCAATCCGAGGATCACCGACTTGGTGGCGGCGGCGCCGACATAACCGAGCACCGTTTCCACGGGCGAGATCGGCGCGGATAAAAGCTCGTAGATCGTGCCGGTGAATTTCGGGAAATAGATGCCGAAGGAGCCATTCGACATACTCTCGGCGAGGATCGTGAGCATGATCATGCCGGGCACGATAAAGGCGCCGTAGGGCACGCCGCCGACTTCCGACATGCGCCCGCCGATGGCCGAGCCGAACACCACGAAATAAAGCGAGGTGGTGAGCACGGGCGTAAGAATGCTTTGCCCCGCCGTGCGCAGGAAGCGCGCCATCTCGAAGCGGAAGATCGCCCAGACGCCGTAACGGTTAAAGCCGAGGATCTGCTGTTCGCCGCTCATTTGCGCTCGCTCACCAGGCTGACGAAAATGTCCTCAAGCGAGCTCTGGTGCGTGTTGAGGTCCTTGAAGGCGACGCCGATGTCGGTCATGCGGCGGAGGAGCGAGGGAATGCCCGTGCGCTCGGCCTTGCCGTCGTAGGTGTATTCCAAGACCGAGCCGTCGCCCTTCAGCTCAAGATTCCAATCCGCGAGTTCGGGCGGCACGGCGTTCAGCGGCTCCTGAAGCTGCAAGGTGAGCTGCTTTTTGCCGAGCTTCTGCATGAGCGCGGTCTTCTCCTCGACCAGGATCAGTTCGCCCTTGCTGATGACGCCCACACGGTCCGCCATCTCCTCGGCTTCTTCGATGTAGTGCGTGGTGAGGATGATGGTGACGCCCTCGTCGCGCAACTGACGCACGAGGTTCCACATGTCCTTGCGCAGCTCGACATCGACGCCGGCGGTCGGTTCGTCGAGGAACAGGATCTTCGGCTCGTGCGCCAATGCTTTTGCGATCATCACCCGGCGCTTCATGCCCCCCGAAAGGGTCATGATCTTATCGTTGCGCTTTTCCCACAGGGTCAGCGAGCGCAGGACTTTTTCGATAAGCGCCGGCTCGACCGGGCGTCCGAACAGACCGCGCGACAGGCGCACGCTCGTGGTCACCGTTTCAAAGGCGTCGGTCGCCAGTTCCTGCGGCACCAGCGCGATCTTGAAGCGCGCCTGGCGGTAGTCTTTTTGAATGTCATGGCCGTCGGCGACGATTTTGCCGGTGCTCGGCGTCACGATCCCGCAGACGATATTGATGAGCGTGGATTTGCCCGCGCCGTTGGGGCCGAGAAGGGCGAAAATTTCGCCTCTGTTGATCTCAAGATCGACGCGCTTGAGGGCTTGAAGACCGGATGAATAGGTCTTGCTGACGTTCGAGATCGAAAGGATCGGGGACATACGGGACCAAGACGAGGAAGGAGCTCGAAGGTATGCGTTGGCTTGCTGCGACGCAAGCGCTTGCCGGTGCTGCGTTGCAGCAGTTCTGCGGCGTGAAGCCGACCACGACTTAAAGCCGCTCCCGGCGTGCGGGCCGAACGGAACCGGGTCACGAAAAAATCAAGCAGTATTCGCGTTGGAATTCGGCGCGGATTTTTCCTATTTTGCGCCGCTGTTTTTCCATCGGGGGTCCGCCCCCGGTTTCGTTCCGCGTTCGCCTCTTTTAGGAATCTTATGGCCCTCGACGTCCTTCCCGCGCTTCGCATCGCTCAGACCATCGCCGCCGAGATCACCGCAAAACCGGCCCAAGTGGCGGCGGCCGTCACCCTGCTCGACGAAGGCGCGACCGTGCCCTTCATCGCCCGCTACCGCAAGGAAGTGACGGGCGGCCTGGACGACACCCAATTGCGCGTCCTCGCCGAGCGGCTGGTTTACCTGCGCGAGATGGATTCGCGCCGCGACGCGATCCTGGCCTCGATCAAGGAACAGGGAAAGCTGACCGAAGAGCTCGAAAAGAAGATCGCCGGCGCCGAAACCAAGGCCGAGTTGGAAGACATCTACCTGCCCTACAAGCCCAAGCGCCGCACCAAGGCCGAGATCGCCAAGGAAAACGGCCTCCTGCCGCTGGCCGAAGGCATCCTCGCCGACCGCGCCGGGGCGCCGGCCGAAATGGCCATAGCTTATGTGAACGACAAGGTGGCCGACGTGAAGGCCGCGCTGGAAGGCGCGCGCGATATCCTGTCCGAGCAATTCGCCGAAAACGCCGATCTGGTGGGCCGCCTGCGTAATTATATGAAGGAGCGCGCCGTGCTGCGCTCGCGCGTGGCCGAAGGCAAACAGACCGAAGGCGCGAAGTTCTCCGATTACTTCGACCATTCCGAACGCTGGGCCAATGTCGCCGGTCACCGGGCGCTGGCCATGCTGCGCGGCCGCAACGAAGAGGTCCTGCTGCTCGATCTGGAGGTGGACGCGGACGATCCCTCGACCGTCAAACCGGCCGAGCAGATGATCGCGGACACTTACGCCATCGGAAAAAAGCTGCCCGGCGACCAATGGCTGGCGACGGTCGCGAGCTGGACGTGGAAGGTGAAGCTCCTGACGCGCCTGTCCATCGACCTGATGACGGACCTGCGCACCCGCGCCGAAGAAGAAGCCATCAATGTCTTCGCCCGCAACTTGAAGGACCTGCTGCTGGCGGCTCCCGCGGGCTCGCGCGCGACCATGGGCCTCGACCCCGGCATCCGTACCGGCGTGAAGGTCGCGGTCATCGACAGCACCGGCAAGGTGCTCGCCACGACCACGGTCTATCCGTTCCCGCCGCGCAACGACGTGCGCGGCACGCAGATGGAACTCGCAAGCCTGATTCGCAAGCACGGCGTCGAGCTGATCGCCATCGGCAACGGCACAGGCAGCCGCGAGACGGAAAAGCTGGTGGCCGACATGCTTTCGGCGATCCCGGGCGCGAAGCCGCTGAAAGTCATCGTCAGCGAGGCCGGCGCCTCGGTGTACTCGGCGTCCGAACTGGCCGCGAAGGAATTCCCCGAACTCGACGTGTCGCTGCGCGGCGCGGTCTCCATCGCCCGCCGTTTGCAGGACCCGCTGGCCGAACTCGTGAAGATCGAACCCAAATCCATCGGCGTCGGTCAGTACCAGCACGACGTCGATCAGTACAAACTCGGCCGCTCGCTGGAAGCCGTGGTGGAAGACGCCGTGAACGCGGTGGGCGTGGATCTCAACACCGCTTCGGCGTCGTTGCTCGCGCGCGTATCGGGCCTCACCTCGTCGCTCGCCGACGCCATCGTCGCGCACCGCAACACCGCCGGCGCCTTCAAGGAGCGCAAGGAACTCCTGAAGGTCACGCGCCTCGGCCAGCGCACGTTCGAACAATGCGCGGGCTTCCTGCGCATCCCGAACGGCGCCGAGCCGCTCGACGCTTCGGCCGTGCATCCGGAAGCCTATGACGTCGCCAAGAAGATCGTCGCGGCCTGCGGACGCGACGTGCGCGAACTGATGGGCGACAGCGCCGCCTTGAAGGCGCTCGACGCCAAGGTGTTCGTGGACGAGAAATTCGGCTTGCCCACGGTACGCGACATCATCTCGGAATTGGAAAAGCCGGGCCGCGACCCGCGTCCGTCCTTCAAGACCGCGACGTTTGCGGAAGGCGTCGAGGAACTGAAGGACCTGGTCCCCGGCATGCTGCTGGAAGGCACCGTGACCAACGTGGCCGCTTTCGGCGCCTTCGTGGATATCGGCGTACACCAGGACGGATTGGTGCACGTCTCGCAGCTCGCCGACCGTTTCATCAAGGACGCCCACGAGGTGGTAAAAGCCGGCGACGTGGTGAAGGTGCGTGTGCTGGAGGTCGACATGGCCCGCAAGCGCATCAGCCTCACCATGAAGAAAGAGGGTGGCGCCGCTCCGGCGCCGCGCGGCGAAAAACGCGACGCGGGTCCGCGCGGTCCGTCGGTGCAGAACTTCAACAAGCGCGAAAACAAGCCGTCCGCGCCCTCGCAAGGCGCCTTCGGCGCGGCTTTCGCGGAAGCCATGAAGCGCAAGTCGACTTAAATTTCTCGGCCCGTTCTTATCGGCGCGGGGCGGCGTGGATTACTTCAAATTCCCCGGCCAGATCTGCACGAAGCCGTCGCGGTTGGGCATCTTCACGCGCGGCAGGGATTTGGCGTTCATGCTGTCCTTGGCCCCGATGATGCCGTTCAGCTTCAGGATGTAGGCCGTGAGCGCATAGACCTCATCGTTGGTGAGGGTCTGCGGATTATTCAGCGGCATGGCGCGGCGGGTGTAGTCGAAGACGGTCGTCGCGTAGGGCCAGAAGCTGCCGACGGTTTTCAGGGCCTTCGCCGTTCCAAGGGTGCCCCGTCCCCCGGCGAGCGCGTCGGCCGGCTGGCCAACGCCGTCGAAACCGTGACAGCCCGCGCACTTCTCGATGTAGATCTCCTCGCCCTTGGCGGCGTTGCCGCTGCCGGCGGGAAGCCCCTTACCGTCGGGCGCGATGTCGATGGCCCACGGCGCGATGTCGGCTTCGGTGATGGGCTGACCGAGACGCGGCGCTTCCGCGGCGGCGGCCGGGAACGCGAGGGCGGTGAGGATGAGAACCTTGCGCATAAACATCTTACGCGTAGACATTTTATGCGTAGACATTTTATGCGTAGACATGGGTCACCTCGCCGCCGTTGGCCACGTTCCACGTCGTAATGCCGTTGTAGTGATAGTTCGCCTTGTTGCCGCGCGCGGCGATCAGAGCATCGCGCGTCGGCTGCACATAGCCGGTGTCGTCGGTGACACGGCTTTGCAGGACCGCGGGGCCGCCGTCCCATTTCCACGGCGCGCGGAAGCGCGTGAGCATTTTGGGAAGAACGGGCCCCGACAACGCGGCGACCGCCCAGCTCTTGCCGCCGTCGGCGGAGACTTCCACCTGCTTCACCGTGCCGTTGCCCGACCAGGCGAGGCCGGAGATCTCGTAGAGGCCGGGCCCTTGCATCTGATAGCCGGGCGACGGGCGCGTGATGATCGACTTGGCGTCGAGCTGCAACTTGAATTGCGCCGTTTTCCCGTCGGCGAGCAGCAGCGAATAACGCGAGGTTTCATAGCGTGTCTGCATCGGCCCCTCGGTGAGGCGCAGGCGGCGCAGCCATTTGATATTCATATTGCCCTGGAAGCCGGGCACCAGGAGGCGCACCGGATAACCGTTGTTCGGGCGCAGGCGCTCGCCGTTCTGATAAAGCGCGACGAGCACGTCATCCATGCATTTGGCCAGCGGGATCGAGCGTGTGACCGACGAGGCGTCGCCGCCTTCGGCATAGACCCACTTGGCTTTCGGATCGATACCGGCTTCGTCGAGCAGCACCGACAACGGAACACCGGTCCATTCGGCGCCCGAGAGAAGACCGTGCAATTGCTGCACGGAGCTTTTCACGGCGGTGGAGCCGTAGAGGGACGCGCTGTTGCCCGCGCACTCGATGAAGTGGAGGCGCGAGGTCATCGGATAGCGCAGCAGCGAGTCCACGGTGAACTTGAGCGGGCGTTTGACGAGGCCGTGGATCACGAGCATGTGGCGCGCGGGATCGATCTCGGGCACGCCGTTGTGCGTGACTTCGAAATGAAGCCCGTTGGGAGTCACCATGCCTTCGAGGAACTGGTGCGGCGTGCGGCCCGAGGCGGAGCCCGGCTCATAGAGCGGGTTCTGATCGGGCAGTAGGCGTTGAACGCCCTGCTCGAACGGCGAAGGCTGGGTGTAGGGCTGCGGACGCTTGCCGGGTTTGGTCACCCATTCGGGCACGGCCAAAGGCTCCGCCTGCGCGAGGCCGGCCGCCCCGAGAACCCCAGCAACCGCGCCGCCGCGCAAGAACATGCGCCGGTGCAAAAGGCCGTTCCCAGCCACGGGTTCGAGATCGGTTCCTGGTTGCTTCCGCTTCGCCATGACTGCCCTCCCCGGCTTTTCCGACTCGAGCTTAACACTTCAAATCAATGACTTACAGATCGCTTGCACAGACCCCTATTCGGCCCCGTGCGTTGCTAATTAAAATTCAAGCACCTACGTGTAGGGAACTTATCCCATGAGCACGGCCTCACCCATCGCCCAGCAGATCTGGGACATGAAATACCGCTTCACGGCGGCCGACGGCACGCCCATCGACCGGACGGTGGCCGATACGTGGGCGCGTGTCGCAAAAGCTTTGGCCGCGCAGGAGAAGGATCCCGGCGCGTGGGCGCCGCGCTTCGAGCGCGCGATGACCGATTTCGTGTTCCTGCCGGCGGGCCGGATCCTCGCGGGCGCGGGCACAGGCCGCAAGGTCACCCTCCACAACTGTTTCGTGATGGGAACGATCGAAGACGATATGGCCTCGATCTTCACGCACCTCAAGGAAGCCGCGCTGACGATGCAGCAGGGCGGCGGCATCGGTTACGACTTCTCGACTCTGCGGCCCAAGGGTGCGCCCGTCAAAGGCGTCGGCGCGGACGCCTCCGGCCCCTTGTCGTTCATGGATGTGTGGGACGCCATGTGCCGCACCATCATGAGCGCGGGCGCGCGGCGCGGCGCGATGATGGCGACCTTGCGCTGCGACCATCCCGACATCGAAGACTTCATCACCGCCAAACAGACGCCGGGCCGATTGACCATGTTCAATCTGTCGGTGCTGGTCACCGACGCGTTCATGGCGGCGGTGAAGGAAGACAAGGACTGGGCGCTGTCCTTCGGCGGAAAGATCACGCGCACGCTGAAGGCCAGGGCGCTGTGGGACAAGATCGTCCGCGCGACCTACGACTATGCCGAACCGGGCGTGATCTTCATCGACCGCATCAATGCCCGCAACAACCTCGCCTACACCGAGACCATCAGCGCGACCAATCCCTGCGGCGAACAACCGTTGCCGCCGTATGGAACCTGCCTGCTCGGCTCGATCAATCTCGCGCGCCTGATCGACGGCGCGTTCACGCCGTCGGCGCGCCTCGACGAGGCGAAACTGACCGAGACCATCGCGCTCGCCGTACGCATGATGGACAATGTGATCGAGGCCTCGAACTACCCGATCCCCGTGCAGCGCGCCGAGGCGACGCAAAAGCGCCGCATCGGCCTGGGTGTGACGGGCCTCGCGGACGCGCTGATCATGTGCGGACAGCGTTACGGCAGCACCGAAGCCGTCGCGACGACACGCCGCTGGATGAAACTGTTCCGCGACGCCGCCTACGGCGCCTCGATCGATCTCGCCGCCGAAAAAGGCCCCTTCCCGCTATTTGACGCACAAGCTTACCTTGCCGGCGAAACCGTCGCCGCGCTGCCTGTGGCCTTGCGTGAGAGGATCGCCAAACACGGGATCCGCAACGCCCTGGTGACCTCCATCGCCCCCACCGGCACGATCTCGCTGTTCGCGGACAATGTATCCTCGGGCATCGAACCGGTATTCAGCTTCGCGCATACGCGCCATGTTCTGATGCCCGACGGGACGCGCAAGGAGCAGGAGGTCAGCGACTACGCTTACCGTGCCTTCCGCGAGAAGAACGGCGAGGCGCCGCTGCCCGCGTTTTTCGTCGACGCGCAAGTTCTCGCGCCGGACGATCACCTGGCGATGCAGGCCGCGGTGCAGGACTATATCGACAGTTCCATCTCCAAGACGATCAACGTGCCGGAAGATTTTCCATTCGAACGTTTCGCGGACGTATACATGCGCGCCTACGACATGGGGTGCAAAGGCTGCACCACCTACCGCCCAAGCGCCGTGCGCGGCGCGGTTCTGGAAGTCAAACGCACCGCGCCGCTTCCCACGTTCGGCGCGAACGAAGAACCCGAAGCGCGCCCGGAAACGCTGCCGGGGCGCACCTACAAACTGCGCTGGCCGGAAAGCGATCACGCCATCTACATCACCGTCAACGACATCCTGTCGCCCGACGGGCGCGGGAAAAACATCCGCCGGCCGTTCGAGGTGTTCATCAACTCGAAGAACATGGAGCACTACGCCTGGACCGTTGCACTCACACGCATGATCTCGGCGGTGTTCCGGCGCGGCGGCGATGTCGGCTTCGTGGTCGAGGAGTTGAAGGCGGTGTTCGATCCGCGCGGCGGACAGTGGATGAACGGCCGCTATGTGCCGTCACTGCTCGCGGCCATCGGCGACGTGATCGAGAAGCACATGATCGACACCGGCTTTCTCGCGCAGGAAAGAAGCGCGCGGCAGCGGAGCGAATCAAAGATCGTGAACCTCAAGAGCCCCGCCGCCGGCGGACGCGACCGCCGATTCCGGGCCTGTCCGAAATGCGGGACCTACGCGCTTCTGAGGCAGGAGGATTGCGATACCTGCACCAGCTGCGGCTATTCCAAGTGCAGCTGAAACAACCCGTGCTTGAGTTATCCACAGCTTGTCCCCCGACTTACCCCCAACTCATAAGTTAACTCATTGATATACTGTCATATTATTGTTCCATGACACTGCCATAAAACTGCTGCGTAACACTCCGGACTTTGAGAGAGTTTCGGCGCGGCCTCGCCGGCCCAAAACCGTGAAAAAAAACGGCCCACCGGCGCCGCGCATGAGTTTCGGGGATGGTCCTTCGCGCGCACACGCACATGGGAGAGACAAGGGCACGCGCCGCGCCGGGCGCACCTGCGCGCACGCGCAAGGCCGCCGGCAAGAAGCGCTTCGCGCGTCCTGAACGCACACCGCGCTGGAGCAAGGCCGCTCCCATTACCTTCAAGACCGAACCGACCTTGGGCGATGCGATCGCCGCGGTGATCGCGGGTTGCCGCGATCATTGGCAACGCAATTTACCGGCCGCGCTGGACGGCCGTAACCCCGAGGGCGTGCATCAGGTGCGCGTTGGACTGCGCCGCTTCCGCTCCGCGCTCTCGCTGTTCAAGACCCTCGTGCCCGAGAACCAGCGCGACTGGCTGAATACGGAGGGCAAATGGCTCGCGAATCAACTGGGCACGGTCCGCGATCTGGATGTCTTCTTCGCCGATCTCGAGAAACGCAGCCGTAAGAACGATGAGTCCGCGGTCGCGCTCGGCAATGCCGTGCGCGCGGCGCGCACCCGCGCGCACGCCGCCGCGATGAACGCGCTGCGAGGCCGGCGCATGCGGCGGTTCGCCGCCCGCGTGGAAACATGGCTGGACGGTCGCGGTTGGTATGCCGACGGCGCGGAGATTCCCGATATCGGCGCCTTCGCCCGTGAAGCGCTGAACAAGCGCATGAAGAAGATCCAGTCGGTCGCCGCCCGCGCCGACAAGCTCACGGTGCCCGAGCGCCATGAGCTGCGCATCGCGGTGAAGAAACTCCGCTATAGCCTCGAGTTCCTGGCGCCGGTGCTGCCGGAAAAGCGCACCCAGCGCGCCAACGTCCTCCTCAAGCGGGTTCAAGACAGCCTCGGCCACCTGAACGATCTCGATGTCGCCGAACGCACGCTCGCGCTCGTCGCCGCGCGCGCGACACCGGCCGAGCGCCGCCTGATGAAAAAAGCCGGCGACGCCCTCAAAGCCGCGCACGGCAAAGCCGCCGCCAAGGCGGAACCGGAAACCGCGCGCCTGTGCCACAAATTAGTGAAGCTGCCGGCGTTTTAGAACGAAACCGATTAGACGGCGAGTTTCATCATCAGCTGCTCGAGCTCCGGCGCGACTTTGTACATGTGCCGGTACTGAAGCACCTGCTTGGCGATCAGCTTCAGCCGCTGATCGAACGGCATGAGTTGCGCGGGTTTCAGGAGCGGCGGGTTCATCGGCGGGACGTCGGTCCGTTGGAACTCCACCGCCATGCTGATGCGCGATTCCGCGGCGAGCGGCGAGCTTTTACTGCCCCAATGAAGCACAGCCTGGTTCCATGCGAGCACATCTCCCGGCTTGGCCGGAAGCGCGCGGATGCTGGGAAGCTCGAAGCGCCACTCGCCCTCGCGATTTGTCCCATAGGTGGGATCGTGCCGCGCCGGTACCACATACATGCAACTCGTCAGGGGCGTGGCCTCGGTGAGCGGAATCCACACCGTGATCGAATTGGGCGAGCCGTCGGGACGCAAGGTGACGCCGCCCTTGTCGCGGTGGGGCGCCCAGCCGGAATCGCCCTTCCGCGGATCGACGTTCCATACCCAGAAATCCGGCAGGATCGCGTAGCCGCCGAGAAGATCGCGAAGCAGGGAATCGAGCTGGCAGAACGGGAGCCAGAATTCGTCGTAGAGAAACGTGAAGACCGGAGACAGGCCCTCGTTCGAAAATTTGCGCACGGTCTCGGCCATCAGCGCGAGATCCACGCCAAAGGGCACGTCCGCTTGCTGGAAATAACCGTCGAGCAGGAGTTGTTCGCGGATGGCGATGACGCGGGCGGGGTCAAGCACGATCGGTCGCGCGGCGCGCAGCAGGCTTTCATCTTCAATATGCAGACGCGGCGCAAGCGCGGCCCAGGTTTCACGCTTGGTGATGGTTTCGAGAGACAGAGCGGCCATGTGAATGTCGGCAAGGGTGGTGCGAAAGACGTTTCAGCTTCTCACGCCCGAGCAAAAATGCAATGCAGATGGTGTCTAAAAAGGGGAAGGCCGCCAATGCCGAGCGACGCCAGCGACGACGATATCCTGCGCGGCCTGAATATGCTGATCGCGGGCAATTACGACCTCGTCCCCTATGACGAGCCGGCGAGCCCGGGCCTCGATCCCGAACATGTCTTCGCGCTCGCCGCGCGCTACGGCCAGGCGCGCGACGCGCGCAACATCGACATTCTGGATCTGGGGTGCGGCACCGGCGCGCAGCTTGAACGCGCAGCGGGCCTCACGACCGGGAAGATCGTCGGCACGGACCTGTCGCAATCGGCTTATGTGAAGGCGGTGGCGCGTACGGCGCGCTTCGGCTCACGGTGCCGCTTCATGTGCGCCGACTTTCTCGATCTCGACGCCGATACACTCGGGAAATTCGACCTGATCTATCATGTCGGGGTCCTGTATGTGACGCCGCCGCCGGTGCAACGCCATCTTCTCCGCTTGATCGCCGGCTGCCTGAAGCCGGGCGGCCTTGCCGTCATCAGCTACTACGCCGGCACGGTGCCGCTGCTGATGGCCGGACTGCACAAGGTGCTGCGCGCCGGCGCCGACAACGCGGAATCGCCCGCGGAGCAGGTGCGCACCGCGCGCGCGCAAATCCGCGTCATCGCCAACACCATCGCGCGCCAGGCCGGCGATCACCGTTTGATGAGCGGCGTCCTGCAACAAGTGTCGGGCACCCAGGACACCGTCTTTTTCCACGAGATGCTGAATCAAAGCTTCGGCACACTGAGCACGTCGGCGCTGGAGTTGGCGCTGGGCGCGCACGGGGTGCACTTCCTCAACTGGATGCAGCCGGCGCCCTTTGAAGCCGACGCCTCGGCGAAAGCCCGGGCCATGATGGCCGACGCCTATTCGTTCGCGGGCGGCGGATACTTCTACGGCGTCTTCCAGAAAGACCCTTAAGCGACCGGAACCGGTGTGATCGGCGTCGACAGCTCGAGCGGCAGCGCCGTCGAGTATTTGATCTCTTCCATCACGAAGGTCGAGCTGACGTCGCTCAAGGCCACGCGCTTGATCAGGCGCTTGTAGAACGAATCGTAGGCGTCCATGTCCTTCACCACGACGCGCAGCAGGTAGTCGATGTCGCCGGCCATGCGCCAGATGGCGGTGATCTCGGGCATCTCCTTCACTGCGCGGGCGAACTTCTGCAGCCATACGTCGTCGTGCTGGCTGGTGCGGATGATGACGAACACCGTCAGCCCAAGATTGAGCCTTTTTGCGTCGAGCAGCGCGACACGCGCCTTGATGATGCCCGCCTGTTCCATCTTTTGAATGCGTTTCCAGCACGGCGTCTGAGAGAGCCCGACTTTCTGGGCGATCTCGGCGATGGAAAGACCGGCGTTGTTCTGCAAAAGGGCCAGAATCTTGCGGTCGATGGGATCGAGCATGGCGACTCCTTGGAGCGGGTTACGCTCCCGTCTTGGGTGCACAGCACAATCGGCGAAAGGCGATGGAGCTGTCAGTAAGGGGAATATTCATCTCTTTTTGAGATGATTGTCCAGGCTAGGAAGATATTTCTTTCCCTCTTTCCGGGTTTTCTGCTATCCGGCATGGGACTCGAAATTTATCCGGGGACTCCCCATGGGGAGCGCCCCGGGGTGGATGTGGTGGAGTGAGGAATGGCCGGTGGCCTTGTTTCAATGCTGCGCTCGATCAAAGCGCGCGATCCCGCGGCGCGTTCGTTATTCGAAATCGCGCTGCTGTATCCCGGCCTGCGTGCGCTCGCGTTCTACCGGGTGGCCCATGTCCTGTGGGGCCTGCGCCTGTCGTTCCTCGCGCGCCTTGTCTCGGAGATCGGACGCTGGCTGTCGGGCATCGAGATCCATCCGGGCGCCACGATCGGCAAGCGGTTCTTCATCGACCACGGCACCGGCGTCGTCATCGGCGAAACCGCGATCATCGGCGATGACGTGACGATGTATCACGGCGTGACGCTGGGCGGCGTTTCCACGGCTCAAACCGGTCTGCGCCGTCACCCGGTCATCGAGGACAAAGTGATCATCGGCGCGGGCGCGCAGGTGCTGGGCGCGATCACCGTCGGCCACGGCGCGCGCGTCGGCGCCAACGCGGTCGCCGTGCGCGATGTGCCGCCGGGCGTCACGGTCGTCGGCATCCCCGCGCAGGAAGCCCTGCCGCGCGGCCCCGTGCAGGTCGACAGTTTCGTTCCATACGGCTCATGCGACGACAAGGCCGATCCGACCACGCGCGCGATCACGGCCCTCTTGAACGAAGTCGAAGCCCTGCGCCGGCGTATCGCGCAGGTGGAAAGCGAATTCCGCGAACCCTCGACCGCGAACCCCTGGCAGTCCAACGAGCCGCGCCTCAAGAAGGTGCACGACGCGTCGGATTTGAGCGGCTGATTTTTCGTTATATTCCTGCCCCTTTCAGGGGCGGGAGAAAAAGAATGTGCCGGTCCGCTAAGCGTCATCCGGCTCATCGATCTTCACCACCGCGAGCGTGCGTTCCTGCCCCCAGGGCATGGTGTAGGTAATGCGCTGCCCTTCCGCGAGGCCGATCAGGGCCGCGCCCACGGGCGTGAGCACCGAGACCTTGCCTTCAGTGATATCGGCTTCGTGCGGCATGACCAATGTAATCTGCACCGGGCTCGGCCGCGTGAGGTCGTGGTAGCGCACGCGCGAGCCGAGCCGCACGACGGGCTTGGACGTCTCGGGCACGACCTCGGCGCGCTCCAATTCGTGTTCAAGGTAGCGGCCGACGGGAGTGTCGCCGGCAAGGTCGGCGAGTTTCGAGAGTTTCTCGAAATCGGCTTTCAGAACGGTCAAAGGCGGCTTGTAAGAGGTGCGCATGGAAAACCCTCCAAAAAAAAGGATCGGCCGGCGCGGTTGGGCGCCAACATTGTGATGTGGGATGAAAAGGTGATGCGGGATGAAAAGGGAGAGCGCCTAAGAAGCGGCGCTTTGTGATGCGCGCCTAGCGGCGCGCGCGCAACTTCTTAGGCCCCGCCGCCTACGATGAGGCGACCGGCGATACCGTGGTCAATAAAGTGCGCACAAAGGTTCATCCCCTGAACATGGGCCTTATGGGCGAAAAGTCAACCCCGCGCGCTTGCGGACGACGCCGCGCCTCGGGATACTGGGATAAATTTTCGCCGCCCCTCGAACAGGATCTCCCATGGATGCGCTTACCCAGGCCGCGGTGTTTTTCGGCGCGGCGGTCCTCGTGGTCCCGATTTTCCGCCGGCTGGGCCTGGGCGCGGTGCTGGGATACCTCGCGGCCGGCGCGGCCATCGGCCCGTTCGGCCTGTCGCTGATCCCCGATGTGGAAGCGGCCGCGCACCTCGCCGAATTCGGGGTTGTGCTGTTGCTGTTCATTATCGGGCTCGAGCTCAATCCCACGCGCCTGTGGACCATGCGCAGCATGGTGTTCGGGCTCGGCAGCGCGCAGGTGCTGGTGACGGGTGCGCTGCTGGCCGTGGCGGGCGTGTATTTCGGCCTGGGCGCCGGCGCCGCCATTGTGATCGGCGTCGCACTCGCCTTCTCCTCGACCGCCTTCGTGCTGCAAACGCTGGCCGAACGCGGCGAGTTGAAAGACCGCCACGGGCGCGCCGCCTTCGCGGTGCTGCTGTTCCAGGATATCGCGGCGATCCCGCTCCTGGCCGCGGTGCCGTTCCTGGCCCCGGATCAGATCGAGCGCGACACGGCCTCGCTTGTGCTGGGCGCCGCGCGGGTCGCGGCGGTGCTGACCGCGGTCATCGTCGGCGGCCACTTCCTCCTGCGGCCGATCTTGCGCATCGTCGCGAGCACACGCATTCCCGAGCTATTCACCGCCACCGCTCTGCTGATCGTCAGCGGCACTGCCCTTCTGATGGATTCAGTCGGCATTTCGATGGCGCTCGGCGCGTTCCTGGCCGGCGTGCTGCTCGCCAACACCGAATACCGCCATCAACTGGAAGCCGACATCGAGCCGTTCAAAGGCCTCCTGCTCGGCCTCTTCTTCATGTCGGTGGGCATGGGCCTCAATCTCGGCCTGATGAAGGAGAATGCGCGCGATGTGACGCTGCTGGTCGCGGGCCTGATGATCGTCAAAGGCGCCGTCCTGTTCGGCGCCGGGCGGATCTGGGACCTGAACAAAAAATCCGCCGGCGATTTCGCACTCGCTCTTCCGCAAGGCGGGGAATTCGCCTTCGTTATTTTCACCGCGGCGATCGGCGCCGGTTTGCTGACGCGCGACGTGCACGATCTTCTGGTCCTTGTGGTCAGCCTCTCCATCGCGGCCACGCCGCTGGCGCGCGTCGGTTACGACTGGCTGACACGCGGCTTGGTGCCTTCGGCGGACCCCGACTACGACGTCGCGCCGATCACGGACCATCCGGTGATCATCGCGGGCTTCGGACGCTTCGGACAGATTACCGGGCGCATCCTCGCGGCCAAGCACATCCCGTTCATCGCGCTCGACGCCAGCGCCGAACAGGTGGATTTCGTGAAGCGCTTCGGTGCGGAAATCTATTATGGCGACGCATCACGGTTGGAGCTCCTGCGCGCCGCGCGGGCCGAGAGCGCGAAGATCCTGGTGCTGGCGATCGACGACATTGAGGCGTCGTTGCGGACCGCCGAGACCGTCGCGCGGCACTTCCCGCACTTGCAGATCTATGCGCGCTCGCGCAACCGCCAGCATACGCACCGCCTGATGGATATCGGCGTGCGCGCCCTTCGGCGCGAGACCTTCCTGTCGGCTGTGGATCTCACGAAAGAGGTCTTGCGCGGGCTTGGGATCAGCGCCGCGGAAGCCGAGCGCACCGTGAAGACGTTTCAGGAGCACGACGAGCGCCGCCTGGCCGAACATCACACGCACTACAACGACGAGGAAAAAATGCGCAACCTGACCAAGAGCGCGGCCAAGGAACTGGAAGAGATGTTCATGCGCGATGCCGCCGAACAGGTGGCCGACGAGGGCAAGCCCGGCCGCACGCGCGTGGCCTAACCGGAAAAATCGGCTGCCCGGAGCGCGCGCGGCGGAAATTCCTACCGTGGAGGCCCATCGCAATTGGGGTTTGCTTGACTGAACCTTGAAGATTGCCTACGGCGTCGGGCACGAAATCCAAGGCCTATGATCACAAGCGGGTATTCATGACCGAGCCTCTGAATTACAGCGACGACTTCCTGCGTTCGATCCTGCAGGAGGTGCGCACCATCGCCATGGTCGGCGCCTCTTCGCATTGGAACCGCCCCAGCTATTTCGTCGCGAAATACCTGAAGGCCAAGGGCTACCGCGTCATTCCGGTCAATCCCCAGACCGCCGGCCAGGATCTTCTGGGCGAGAAAGTCTACGCCTCGTTGAAGGACATTCCGGACAAGGTCGACATGGTCGACGTCTTCCGCGCCTCCGAATACACGCCTGGCATCGTCGATGAAGCCATCGCCATCGGCGCCAAGGTGGTGTGGATGCAGCTCGGCGTGCGCAACGACGAAGCCGCCCAAAAAGGCGAAGCCGCCGGCCTTACCGTCATCATGAACCGCTGCCCGAAAATCGAGTTCAGCCGCCTGGCGGGCGAATTGTCCTGGAGCGGGGTGAATTCGCGCCTGATCTCGAACCGCGCGCCCGCGGCCCCGACGGCGGGCGCCGTGCGCGGCGCGCCGCGCCCCGTGGCGGCCGGCGACTACGGTTTCGAAACCCGCGCCGTGCATTCGGGCGCCATGCCCGACCCCGTGACCGGCGCGCGCATCACGCCGATCTATCAGACCGCGTCGTACGTGTTCAAAGACGTCGATCACGCGGCGTCGCTCTTCAATCTCCATGACTTCGGCTATCTCTACTCCCGTGTCTCCAATCCGACGGTGTCGGTGCTGGAAGAACGGATGGCGAGCTTGGAGGGCGGGCGCGCGGCCGTTGCGACGGCCTCGGGTCACGCCGCGCAATTCATCACCTTCTTTACGCTGCTGTCGCCGGGCGACGAGTTCGTCGCCTCGCGCAATCTTTACGGCGGCTCGCTCACCCAATTCGGCCTTTCGTTCAAGAAGCTGGGCTGGACCTGTCACTTCGTCGATCCCAATGACCCGGAGAATTTCCGCAAGGCGCTGACCCCGAAGTGCAAGGCGATCTTCATCGAAAGCCTGGCGAACCCCGGCGGGATCGTGCTCGACATCGAGGCGATCGCGAATATCGCGCATGAGGCCGGCATTCCGCTGATCGTGGACAACACGCTGGCGACACCGTTCCTCTGCCAGCCCTTCGCCTTCGGCGCCGACATCGTGCTTCACTCGACCACCAAGTTTCTGGCGGGACACGGCAACTCGCTGGGCGGCGTATTGATCGAATCCGGGCGTTTCGACTGGGCGCAAGGCAACAAGTTCCCGTCGCTGACCGATCCGGAGCCCGCGTATCACGGGCTCAAGTTCTATGAGAATTTCGGCGACTTCGCCTTCACCACGAAGGCGCGCGCGGTGGCGCTGCGCGATTTCGGCCCCGCCCAGGCGCCGATGAACGCCTTCCTGACGATCATGGGCATCGAGACCCTGGCGCTGCGCATGGAACGCCATGTGAAGAACGCGCAGGTCGTCGCCGAATTCCTGGAAAAACATCCGAAAGTGGCGTGGGTGTCCTACGCGGGGCTTCCCAGCAACAGGTACTACGCGCTGGGCCAGAAATATCTGCGCCGCGGCGCCGGCGCCGTCATGACCTTCGGCCTCAAGGGCGGTTTCGAAGCCGGATCGAAGCTGGTGGAATCGGTGCGCCTGTTCTCGCACCTCGCCAACATCGGCGATACGCGCAGCCTGATCCTGCATCCCGCCTCCACCACGCACCGCCAGCTCACGGCCGAGCAGCAGGTGGCCGCCGGCGCGGGTCCGGACGTCGTGCGTTTATCGGTGGGCATTGAAAGCGCCGACGACCTCGTGGGCGATCTCGACCAGGCGCTGGCGCTGGCCGGCTAACAGCGCCGCTCGCCGAGGGCCGCGCGCACCGCGCCCTCGAGCTGAGCGAGAGTCAGGGGTTTTTGCAGCACCTGATAGTCGGCCCAGCCGCCGCTCAGTCCGTCGCGGCCGTAGCCGGTGATGAACACGATCGGCACGCGCGCTTGGGTCAATTTTTCGGCGAGGGGAAAGATCGCCTCGCCTCCCAGGTTGACGTCGAGCACGGCGAGCCCCGGCGTCTTTTCGTCCGCAAGCCTGAAGCCGCCTTCGAGGCGGTTGGCGTGGCGCACGGAACCCGCGCCCAGCTCGAGCAGCATATCCTCGATCAGGAACGAGACGAGACTTTCATCCTCGACCAGGAGGACATCGACGCCCTGAAGTTCCGCCAGTGCGCCGGCCATCCTAGAGCGGAATTTCAATGGTGCAGGTGAAACCTTCCGGCGGATAGGCCGAGGCGTAGGTTCCTTTGAGTTCGGCGTTGACCGCGCGTTCGATGAAGCGCGTGCCGTAACCCAACTTTCCGGGCGGATGCGCAACCGGACCGCCGCTTTCGCGCCAGTCGATCCGCAAGCGATCCGGCGCCGCATACGACCACAGCAGGTGCAAACTGCCCGCGCCGGCCGACAACGCGCCGTATTTCACGGCGTTCGTGGCCAACTCGTTGAGGACCATCGCCACCGGGATCGCGATGCGCGGCGCGAGAATCACCGCGGGGCCTTCCAAGTGCAGGCGCTCGTGCGTGCCGTAAGGTTCGACCACGGACCGCGCGATGTCGGCGAGAGCCGCGCTTTCCCATTTCTGGTTACTGAGGATGTTGTGGGCGCTGGAGAGCGCGTGCAGGCGCGATTCCGCGGCCCTGCGATACGCCGCGTTCTCGGGAATATCGGGAAGACCGCGCGCGACGATGCCTTGCACGGCGCTCAGCGTATTCTTCACGCGGTGATTGAGCTCATTCATCAGCAGCGAACGATCGCTTTCGGCGCGCACGAGCCGGGTGGCGAGTTTACTGGCGAACGCAAGCCCCACCAGAAGCATGAGAGCGCCGATCGCGACCGTCAGAACGAGGGAGTCGCGCGCGGGCCGGTCCAGGCTTGTCTGGGGGATGCCGATCACGAGCGCCCAGCCGGTTTCCTCCGACCGCGTAAAGGCCGCGAGGACCGGTTCGCCCTCGAGCGAGCGGGCGGGCGCGAGGCCGCTGCCGCCCTTGGCGACTTCGGTTTTGAGATGGCTTGGCGCCGACGTGATCTGCTTCCGTTCAAGGCGCGGCTGGCGCGCGATATGGTGGCCCGAGGCGTCATACAGCGAAACCACCCAACCCTCGGGCAGCGCGAGACGGCGCAGAATCTCGAAATAGATATCGCGCGGCGGGCTGTAACCGACAACGTAGGCCACCTCGCCCTCGCGCATGACCGGCACATTCACCGTGAAGGTCGGTTCGCTGGTGATCCCGCCCACGTAAATGTCGGAGACGGCGGGTTTCTTGGTCTTCATCACCACGTCGTAAGCATCGCGGTTGACCCACGGCGCCAGGAGCCCGCGCCGACGGCTGTTGAAGACCTGATTGCCGTTCGCGTCGCTGATGGCGACCACGTATCCCGAACGGACCTGAATGAAGCGATCGGCGTCGTCGCGGAATTCCTCGAAGTCGCCTTCGACGAGCTCGGGTTCAAGCGCGAGTATCTGCAACGCGGAAAGCTGGTTCTGCAGTTCGCGGTCGACCGCCGTCATCCCGCTTTTCGTCATCTGCAAGACACGGTCCGCGGCTTCACTGCGCGTACGCTCATATCCGCTGTAGACGATAAAGCCGGCCAACAACAGGACCGGCAGGGCGGTGCCGGCCACCAGAAGCGCGAGGCGCACATGAAGCGAAACCGAGCGCGCTCCGGGCACGGGCACAAAGCCGGCGGCGCGCGGCCGCGCGGCTGCTTCCGGTTCGATGTCGCGCTGGGTGTCCATCTCAGCCCTGCCGTTGCCCGGCGTCTCCGTCAGGCGCCCCGGGTTGGGCACCGTCTTTAAATTGTTATCGTCACGCCGGAAGCAAGTCTACCGACGCGATCCACACGCAACGGGGTGCGGCACGGCTACGCCTGCGTGCCGGTGAGCTTTACGTTTGGCCACGACGCTCTAGCGCCGCGAATGTTCCACTTACACTCGAAAATCGGCGGGGTTCTGCAACCGTTTATGCCTTAGAGGCCCGACACCTTGCGGACGGCCGCGACGACCCGATCGACGTCGGCATCGGCCATGGCCGGGAACAGCGGCAGGCTCACGCACTTCGCATAGTAGGTCTCGGCGCCCGGGAAGGCCTGACGGCCATAGAGGCCCTGGTAGTAGGGCTGCAGATGGACCGGGAGATACTGGACGCCGACGCCGACGCCTTCGGCCTTCAGGCGCGTTACGAAGTGGGCGCGTTCCATGCCGATCTGGGGGAAGTCCACCAGGACGGCGTTGAGGTGCCAGCCCGGATTGCCGCCGACGCGGCGGATCGGCTGGATGACCGGCGCGAGCGGCTTCAGCGCCTTCTCGTAGCGGCCCATGAGTTCCGCGCGGCGGGCGAGCCAGCCGGGCAGCTTCTTCAATTGGCTGCTGCCGAGCACGCACTGCATGTCGGACAGGCGGAAGTTCCAGCCCAGTTCCGGCATTTCGTAGAACCACGGGTTCGGCGTGCCGTCGGACGCGTGGGTGAACTCCTTCATGACGGGATCGTCGTAGTTCTTCTCCATGCCGTGGCAGCGCAAGATACGCAGCGTCTCGGCGAGCTTGGGATCGGCGCAGGTGATGGCGCCGCCCTCTCCCGTCGCAAAGGCCTTCACCGGATGGAACGAGAAGCAGGCGCCCGCGACGTCGGGCAAGCCGCCGACCGGCACGCTCTCATTGCCCGGGTAGGTGCCGCCGAGCGCATGGCAGGCGTCTTCCACCACGGCGATGTTGTGCGCCTTGGCGATGGCGACGATTCCGCGCATATCGCAGCACTGGCCGTTCATATGAACGGGGATGGCCGCTTTGATCTTGCCGGGCGTGCCGCGCCTGATCGCGGCTTCGAAGGTCTCCGGCGTCATGAGCGCGGTCGTCGGATCGACGTCGGCGAAGATCACGTCGGCGCCGACGTAGCGCGCGGCGTTGGCCGTCGCGAGGAATGTGACCGTGGGCACGATGACCTGGTCGCCGGCTTTGACGCCGAGCGCGAGCATCATGAGGTGCAGGGCCGTGGTGCCCGAGGAGCAGGCGATGGCTTCGTTCGCGCCGCAGACCTTGGCCAGATCCGCCTCGAACACGTCGACGGCCGGACCGTCCGTCATGGGCGCGCCGGAGCGCAGAAACGCCACGACGGCGGCAATGTCGTCCTCGTCGACGATAGGGCGGGAGTAGGGCAGCAACGGCTGCGAGACGGTCATCGGCTAAGTTCCTCTAAAAAGGGCGACCCGCAATAAGCATGACCTTACGCAGCCTGCAAGACCCCCTTGTTACACGGCCTTTTTTCAATAGTACGCGGCCCTATGTTACGCTGGCTGCCCCACCAGATCGGCGAAAAGGAGGCTTCAATGACTGCACGATTCTCCCGTCCGGCCGCAGCTCTCGCTTTCGCCGCGGCCCTCACCCTCGGCACCGCGGCCGTCGCCCATCACGGCTGGGAATGGGCCGAGGAAAAACAAAGCACCCTGGAAGGCACGATTCGGGAAATCTACATCGGTCCGCCGCATCCGACCTTGAAGGTGGAAACGGCCAAGGACGGCCTGTGGCAGATCGACCTCGCCAATCCGAGCCAGACCTCACGTTCGGGCTTCACGGAAGGCTCGGCCCAACCCGGCAATAAGGTTCTGATCCTCGGCAACCGGTCCGCCCAGAAGGATCAGAAGCTGATGAAGGCCGTGAAGATCACGGTCGAGGGCAAGGACTTCCTGCTCTATCCCGAGCGCATCCCGAAATAACACCGCGCGATGGAGATTCTCGCCGTCCTGCACGACGCGGGTTTCGCCGCGGCGCTGCGGCGCGCGGGCGTCTTCTATCCGTTCCTGAACGCGTTCCACATTCTGTCGATCGGCCTGATCGTCGGCGCGATCGGCACGCTGGATCTGCGCCTGCTGGGCGCGTTTCGCGCCTTTTCACTGAGCCAGCTGGCGCC
>JADZAK010000016.1 GCA_020852595.1 Rhodospirillaceae bacterium | reverse complement strand
TGGCACGCAGTGTCGAGGCCGTGCACGGAGCCGTCGCAACTGCCCTCGATGCCGTCGTCCCGGCCGAGTGCACCAACTACTTCGTAAACTCAGGCTATGCCGCTACCTAAATGCAAAACGCTCTAGGCGCCTTTATTCGCTGTCGTATTCCAGGAGCGCGGTGAAGGGTATGCCCAGCGCGCCGCGCGCTTTCAGGAACGAGAGCTCGATCACACAGCTTGCCCCAACCACGTCGGCGCCGGACTCGCGGAGCAGCTTCGCGGCCGCCTTGAGGGTGCCTCCGGTGGCCAGGAGATCGTCGATGATGACGATGCGCTCCCCTTGGGTGACGGCATCGTCCTGAATTTCGATGGTGTCGGTGCCGTATTCGAGGCCGTAGGTGTGCGCCTTGACCTTGCCCGGAAGTTTTCCCGACTTGCGGATCATGATGGTGCCGCAGTTCAGCGCGATGGCCAAAGGCGCGGCCACCAGGAACCCGCGGGCGTCGATCGCGGCCAGCACGTCCGGTTTCCAGACGGCGATCATCTCCGCCATGCGGTCGATGGTCGTGCGCCAGGCCAGAGGGTGGCGGACCAGGGTTGAAATGTCGAAGAAGTTGATCCCCGGCTTCGGGAAGTCGGGGATCTGGCGTACGTGCTTTTTGAGATCCATCGGAGGCTAAAAACAGGTGTTAGGTGGTTTGCGCCTGTTCTGTATCCGGGACCGCCTCCGGATGCAATTCGTTCTCCCACTTCGCGACGGCGGTTGTTGCAATTGCATTGCCGACAACGTTGGTCGCGCTGCGGCCCATGTCGAGGAATTGATCGACGCCGAGGATCAGAAGGAGCCCGGCTTCGGGAAGGTTGAAGGTTGTCAGCGTCGCGGCGATGACAACCAGGGACGCGCGGGGAACGCCCGCCATGCCTTTGCTGGTGATCATCAGGAGCAGCAGCATGGTGATCTGATGCGTCCAGGTCACTTCGATGTTGTAAGCCTGCGCGATGAACATGACCGCGAAGGTGCAGTACATCATCGAACCGTCGAGGTTGAACGAGTAGCCGACCGGCAGCACGAAAGACGCCACGCGTTTGGATACGCCGAAGCGTTCCAGCTGCTCGAGGGTCTTGGGATAAGCGGCTTCGGAGGATGCGGTCGAGAAGGCCAGAAGAATAGGGGCCTTCAGGCTGCCGGCGAGTTTTCCGATGCTGCCGCCGACGATGAGATAGCCGGCTCCGATCAGGAGCGCCCAGAGAAGGATGAGCGACAGATAGAAGCCGCCCATGAAGCGCCCATAGGCGGTGAGGATGTCGAGCCCTTGCGTGGTGACCACCGACGACAGCGCCGCGAAGATCGCGAGCGGGGCCGCCTTCATCACATAGCCGGTGATCTGCAGCATGATGTTGGCCGCGCTGTTGGCCAGATCGGCGATGACTTTGCCGTGGTGACCCTGGTTCATCGCCGCGACGCCGACGAAGGCCGAGAACACGACGATCTGCAGGATCTCGTTATTCACCATGGACTCGAAGAAGGACCGCGGGACCAGGTGGGTGATAAACTCGCGCAGGTTCAGCGAAGCGCCTTGAACGGTGCTGGGGGTGGTCGCGTCGGGCAGCGGCAGACCGAGATTTTGTCCCGGCGCCAGCAGGTTGACCATGATCAGCCCGAGGAACAGGGACACCAGCGAGGCGCCGATGAACCAGGCAAGGGTCCGCGCGCCGATCCGTCCCAGCGAGGACGCGTCGCCCATGTGCGCGATGCCGACAACCAATGTCGAGAAGACGAGGGGGCCGATGATCATCCGGATCAGGCGGATGAACACGTCCGTGATGATGGAAAAGTAGCTGGCCACCTGTTTGGCGGTCGCAGGATCTAACTGGTTGTGGCAGATGGCTCCCACAACGATTCCAACCACCATCGCGATGACGATGGGGTTCGTGAGCCGGCGCAGCATCCCATATCCCCCTTGAGGCCGCTAAATGTCTCTAAACCATGGCATTTGCCGCCGGGTCGCGCATCCCTTTTAGGGTGACCGACCTTCTCGCGATAAAACTTATCCACAAAATGCAACCTGCGGCTTAACCCGGCCGTACACATTTTAGGAAGCGGCCATCCGGTCCGATGCTTGTGAAATGACGCCTTTTAGTTGTACAACTCAAGTCACCGTGGGCACGCATACCGATCAGGGTCCGCTTCCGTCGCGTAAACCTAGAGAATCCTTAGAAATGGATCTCGCCGCACAACTTCAGGACGATCAGAGCGTTTATGCTGCAAAACCTTAAGTCTCGTCGGACTGTTTATGTTGGCATCAACCGACGGGGGAAAAGCATGATCGCCGTTGGGGCTGGGCCATGACCGGGCTGACCATGGAAGATGTTCATCGGCTGAAGACGGATCCGTCGCCGGCGGTGCGCGCCGGGACGGCGGCCAAACTCGCCCAGCAGTTCAACACGACATCCCTCGCACCGGCGGAGCTTGCGCTCGCCGAACAGATTTTCCGCCTCATGGTGCGCGACGCCGAAGTGCGCGTGCGCGAGGCGCTGTCGGCCAACCTGCGCGCCAATCCGCGCCTGCCGCACGATGTGGCCGTCTCGCTGGCGCGCGACGTCGATTCCGTCGCCCTGCCGATCTTGAGCGCATCCGAAGTCCTCACGGCCGACGACCTGGTCCAGATCATCAATAGCCAGGGCTCGCCGTCGCGTCTCGACGCCATCGCCGGAAGGCGCGAGGTCGATGCGCGTGTGTCCGACGCGATTGTGCAAAACGGCTCCGAGACCATCGTGGCGAAGCTGCTGGCCAATCCGGGCGCCGCGATCGCCGAACCGACCTTGCACAAGGTGGTCGACAAGTACGGCCACAGTGAAATCGTGCAGGAGCCGCTGGTTCACCGCGACACGCTGCCCATCACCATCGCCGAACGCCTGGTGACGCGCGTTGCCGAGCATCTGCGCACGCATCTGCTGTCCAACCACAAGATCTCGTCGGACATCGCGCTGGAACTCGTGCTCCAGACACGCGAACGCGCGACCGTCGGCCTCGCCATGGGCGTTTCGGAAGAAAGCCTGACGGCGCTTGTCGCGCAGCTCCAGGACAACAACCGTCTGACGGGCTCGATCGTCCTGCGCGCGATTTGCATGGGTAATCTGCGGTTCTTCGAGCATGCGCTGGCCCGCCTCGCGGAGCTGCCGATCGGCAATACGCGCGCTCTCATCCACGATCCGGGCGCCCGCGGCCTTAAAACGATTTGGGCCAAGACGCGCCTGCCCGAGGGCACCTATCCGGCGGCGCAGGCCGCGCTGTCGGTCATCGCGCAGACCGAGCTCGATGGCCGCGATCTCGACCCGGAGCGCTATTCGCGCCGGATCATCGAGCGCATCCTGACGCAGTACGAAAGCGCCGGCCTCGCGTTCGACAACGACGATCTGGAATACCTGCTCGCGAAAGTGACGCAGGTTCCCGCGGCGTCACTCGCGGTTCACTAAACCTACCAGACGCCGGTATTCGGCATGGACGCCCAGGGCTCCTGCGGCGCCTGCGCGCCGCCCTTCTGCAACAATTCGATCGAGATGTTGTCCGGCGAACGGATGAACGCCATGCGGCCGTCGCGCGGGGGCCGGTTGATGACGACGCCCTTGTCCATGAGACGCCGGCACAGGGCGTAGATGTCGTCGACCTCATAGGCCACATGGCCGAAGTTGCGGCCGCCCGTGTAGGTCTCCGGATCCCAGTTATAGGTCAGTTCGATCTGCGCGCTCTCGTCGCCGGGCGCGGCCAGGAACACCAGCGTGAACCGGCCTTTTTCGCTTTCCGTCCGGCGGAGTTCGGTGAGGCCGAGTTTGTCGACGTAAAAGTCCAGCGAGGCGCCGAGGTCGGTCACGCGGACCATGGTATGCAGGTATTTCATCGCGGAACTCCGTAACCGACGGCTGTGCTTTGAAAAGGCATATCCCGGCCTCAGGCAACGCCTCAAGTGCTTGAACGTTTTATGTTTTGTAGCCCGTAAAAACGCCAGCTTATGCTACTATTGGTTGACGGCCCTTTGTATAATCGGCCGACCTGAAACAAGGCTTTTCGACCGCGGGCGCGTAGAATGGCGCCGGGTGGGACAAGGGATACTGGGGTGCGTGATTTTCTAAAGCGGTGGGCGCGTGCGTTCGCGCGCGACGACGGCGTCGCCGGGATCGTGATCGCCATCCTCGTGTCCATCGTCGCGTTCTCGGCGCTGGCCGTGTTCATGGCGAAGTTTTCAGGTCCGATGCGCGAAACGCCCCGTGTGGAGCGCACCAATGCAAGCGCCGGCGTCATCGAGGACGCGATTCTTGTCTACCTCAACATCAATCATACGCTGCCATGCCCCGATACCGATGCGACGCCGGATGGGCTTGCGGACACTTGCAACGGTTCGGGCACCACCGGCGGAACGTTGCCGTGGGCGACATTGGGACTGGGGCGCAGCGATGCCGTCGATGGGTACGGCGCGTTCTACAGCTATGTCGTTTCGGCGGAAGCCAAGGATGTCTGTGTCGCCGTCGGCAGCGATTTCGACGCCGGCGTCGATCCCACCTATACCGGCGAAGTTTTGACCTCGGACGAACTGGAAGTGCGGCTCACCAGTCAATCCGCCGGCCAGGGGACTTATCTGCCCTTCGTTGTGTTTAGCCACGGCGCGAACAAACTCGGCGGCATTTCGTCGTCGGGGACGGCGTACGGAAATCCGGTCTCCGGGTCCGACGAGGAGGACAATGCGGGCACGGCGCCTTCCGCGATCTTCTCCGGGCCGTACAACACAAGTTCAGGCGCGTCTTACTTCGACGACATCGTCTTCGCGCCGACCACGGCAAAGTTGGAAGCGCAGTGCGAGGGAAATACCCCCTCCGGTCAGGTGAACGCCGATATCTCCGAGCCGTTCACCAACGGGATTGACGCGGACAAGCTTGAATCCTCCCCCGGCGGGGACGCGCCCACGGCGACAACGGACTCCGACGGCAATCCCGTCGCCAGCCTGACCACAACGTCCTCCTATTTCATTTCGGCGGCGAGCTTCCGGTTCGACGCGAGCGAAAAGCCCTTGTATATCGCCACCGACTGGACTCCGGATCCGGACAGCACCGCGGCTACGCCCACGGCCGCGGGGTTCTCGATCATCACGCGCGCCACCGGCGTGCCCACGGGCGACGTCCTGGCGCAGGGCATCACCTTCCGCATCAGCGGCAATGTCGACGCCGACGGCGAGGCGGGAACGCTCGATATTCTCAATGACGGCACAAGCCTGGCGCCGACGGTTGTCGGCGCGGGCACTTTCCAGCTTCGCAGCGCACGCAAATACCTCATTGAAGTGTACGACAACGGCAATAGCGTTTGGATGAAGATCGAGCAGGAGGATGCGCCGACCAATCGCGCCTATGCTTATGTGGACACAGGGGACATCGATAACACCGGCACCCAGAGAGTCTATTTGGTCAATGGGGCGAATCTGGTCAGCTATATCGACAACGTCACGGTTGGCGTTCCGATGCTGGCCATGGACACTTATGGCGCCGGTTATGCGCACACCGGCAACAATGGCGACAACGGGACATCCTCCGGCGAACTTACGATCGAAGGATGGTTCAAGCCGCGCTCGGTGCCGGGGACCAGCCAGCAGGCGACGCTGATCTCACAATGGAACGCGAACAATCTCGCGAACAGTTCCTTCCGGCTGTTCATGACGGAAGGCGGCGCCCTCTCGGTATCGGTTGGCAGCGGGACCACGTCAATCGATACGGAAACCCTGGGTGTGACGCTTACCGCCGGCGAGTGGGTGCACCTGGCGCTCACCTACGACGCGGGCGCAGTGATTCTCTATAAAAATGGAAGGCCGGCGGCGCGTCTTTCGGACGTGCTTGCGGGGGCGGCGATCCGCGCGCCGAATGCGCGGTTTGCCGTCGGCGCGACATGGAATTCCGCCAGCGGAGGCAGTTACCAGAATATCTATGACGGCGCGGCGTCCGACGTGCGTGTTTGGGATATCGCGAGATCCTCTTTCCAGGTCCTCGAATGGTACAATCATCGCCTGCCACTGGTGAACACGGCAGCCGCGCTGACCAATCTCATCGTGAACTGGCGCTTCGATTTGGAATCCGGAGGCTTCACAAGCGCGACGGTTGACCGCGCTCCGAATATGCCGGGCGGTACGGATTCGGACGGTACATTGGCGGGCGGAGCGGCGTACGTGGTGACGCGCCTGCTCGATTTCCGCACGATCTCGACCGACATCTGCGGTCCCGGCGATATTTCCGTGACCGGTAACCGCGTGGGCCCCTATCGCTGCGACTTCCGGGATGCGGAGACCGGGACGATCACAGGCGAGAATCTGGGCGGCTTGATCACGTTCTACGGCAAGGTCTGGGGGCCTGGCGGCGGCAGTGACACCGACGGCTCCGGATCCACGATCTGGGATGGCGGCGGCGGCGGCTTTGCGGGCGGCCTGTTCCTCAATAACGGCAGCGACCTTGATATAACCGCGGGCACCGGCGGCGCCGGCGGTACAACGTCCGGGAACGGCGTGACATCGTTTGCCGACCAAGGGGCTCCGCGTCTCCAGGGCACGCGCGGGACGCGTGCCGGCAATACCGCAGACGGCGCCAGCGGCGGCGCCACGGCCGCGAATATGCTCAATAGTGAGTTGGACAGCAGCACGACGCGCGGCCGTATCCCCGGGTGTATTCCAGCGATCAGCGTCCTAGGAGATGCCTGTACCGATCCTTATTTTTCCGTGAGCGGCGGTCCCACCCTCAATCCGCATTTTGGCTACGGCGGCGATGCGGATGGCGGCGGCCTGTTCATCAACGGCCAGGACGGCCTGATCGTCTTGTTCTGGTAGGCGGCTAAAACCGCGTTTCGACGTACAGCCACAGCTTTTCGGTATCGCTCGCAAAGTTTTTTGCTTCGTAGCGCGCCCAGCGCACGCCCACGGTGGCGTAGCCCATCAGGCTGACATTGAAGTCGGCATCGAACTCCGTGCCGTAGGTCAGCGCGCCGCTGTCGCTGGTGAAGTGATGCAGGCGCAGATCGAGGCGCGGCGTTTTGACCGGGCCGAAGTCGGGCAGTTCCTGAAAATAGCGGACGTGGAGATCGCGAAGTCCCTCAGCCGGGGCGATGTCCACGACGTCGGCCCAGCCGTTGTGCCGGTGCAAGGTCGCAAGCGGCGTCTGCACGCTGTTGACGCCGTTGCCTTCCAGGAATTCAACGCCCGCAAACAGCGTCGTGTCCTGGTAATGGATCGACGGGCGCAGCAGCGCGTAGGTGAGGGCGTAGTTCGCCGTGTTGTGGCGATAGTCGGTCTGCCGCGCGAGTTCGGCTTCCAGGCCGAACATGGCCTCGCCGCCGGTGGCGTTGGTGTCATAGCGTACACCGTAGGTCGCCGATGAGAACTGCGGCGCCGATTGCAGATCGATCAGGTAGGCGTAACCGGTCAGCAGACCGTAAGGCACGAGATCGGTCGTGACGCCGAGGGCGTGGCTGTCGCTGCGCCAATGGCCGTTGGGTGTACTGTTCCCAAGGACGCGGTTCACGCCGTCGATATAGGCATAGCGCACGGCCATGTGCGGCATCGGCCGGCCTTCTACGGCCACAGCATCGAAGGTCTGGTCGTTCTGGCGGAACGCGCCGGCGCCGATCCAGCGCTCGTTGTCATAGATAAGGCGCTGGCGGCCCAGCACGGCGCGCGCGGCGGTCATGCCGTCATCGCCCGCCATGGACCATCCCGCGTACAACTGGTTCAGCTCTTCGCTGTCGGGGTCGGGAATGGCCGGGCGTCCGCTCAGCACGATGGCGCCGTCGCTGCGCTTACCAGACAACTCGCGCGTGATCTCGCCCTCGAGGCCCGCGAACACCCCGCGGAACGCCGCCGTTTCGTATCCCACCCGCAAGCGCGCGGTCGCCGCGGTGGCGGGCAAGGGGGCGTTCGCCTGGCTCACATGCTCATATCTCAGGCGGGCGTCGATGGTGACGTCGCCGCGCGTGAGCGCCGCCATCAGCGAGTCTTCTTGCGCGGGCGGGCGCGCATAGGTGAGGGAGCGCGCGTTCTCCGGGATCGGTGAGACCATGGCGAGGGCGCGGTTCACACGGTCCGGTCCCCACGGAATGCCGGGAGTCGGCGGCGCCGCGCCCCACACGTCGGTGCCTTCACCCGGCCGGAGCACGGTGACGCCGGCCTCATTGGTGACAGTCACTTCGTAGCCGGAGAACAAGGCGACCTGAAGGTGATCGCCTTCAAGCTCGACGAAAAAGTCCGTGCCGCGAATGCCGATGGTGGCAACGGGCGTGGTGATCGTGAAGGCCTCGCGGCCGCCATTGTCTTCGATGGCGCCCGCGATGACGCGCGCGGTCCCGGCCGCGATCCGCAGCGCCGCATTGCCGGTCTTCTTCTCGGGGGCATAAACGAAGTCGTCGATGACGACGTCCGCGTCGGGACCCAGCGTGAGCTGTGTGTTATCGGCGAAGGTGACCCGCAGTTTCCCGTCGGGCCCCGTTTCGAGGATGTCGTTGCGGAAAATCGGATCGTTGAGGGCGAGAGCGTCCTGCGCCGTGTTGCGCACGGCGGTTGCGCTGCCGTAAACGGCGGTCACACCGCCGGCGCGGCTTCCGTCTTGCGCTCCGTCTTGCGCCCTTGCGGGCGCAGAGGCGAGCGCACAGGCGATCGCCCCGGCCGCAATGCCGATCGTCCCCCACAGCCGTTGCATGCCCGCCCCCGAAGATCGCGTTACTTGCGTGGATTATAGGGCTTCCGCTCGGCCCAGCCCTTCACAAAATCTTCCAGATCCTTATCCGGCGTTTTGGGCAGCACGATCTCGAAGACGACATATTGATCGCCGGCAGGCTCGGTCTTCGTCGCCGGGATGCCTTTCCCTTTGAGGCGCATGCGGGCCCCGCCGTTGGTCCACTTCGGAACCGTCATGGCCACGGGGCCGTGCACCGTCGGAACCTCAACCTTTCCGCCCGCGACGGCTTCGCCGAGCGAAATCGGCACCTCGGCATAGATGTCCCGGCCTTCGCGCCGGAACGCCGGGTGTGTGCGGACCTTCACCTCGATCAGGGCATCCCCGGCCGGGCCGCCATGACCCTGCGCGCCTTGCCCCTTGAGGCGGATTGTTTGGCCGTCGTTGATGCCCGGCGGAATGTTGACGTCCAGGGACTTGCCGTTCGGCAGCGTCAGCCGTTTGGTGGCGCCGATGGCGGCCTCTTCAAAATCCACCTCCAGCATGAAGCGCTGGTCCTCGCCGCGCCCCGGCCGGCCGCCGCCGAACGGGCCGGCGCCCGGCCCGCGACCGGCGCCCGGTCCTCCCTGACCGCCGCGGAACATGCCGCCGAACAAGTCGCCGAGGTCCAGGTCCTCGAAGGAGAAATGCTGCTCGCCTGCCGCTCCGCCGCCCGCGCCGTGTCGTGCGCCGCGCGCGAAGGGGTTTTGACGGATTTCGTTGCCGCCGGCGTCGATTTCGCCCCGGTCGAAGCGGGCGCGCTTCGCGGCGTCGCCCACGATGTCGTAGGCGGCGTTGATTTCCTTGAAGCGATCCTCCGCCTTCTTGTCCCCCGGGTGCAGATCCGGATGCGACTTCTTGGCCAAGCGTCGGAACGCCTTCTGAATCTCTGCATCGCTGGCGCTCGATGCAACGCCGAGCGTCTCGTAGGGGTTTTTAGCCATGTCTCTTGTCGTGTCTCTCGCCGTGTTTTGCCGAGCTTACTCTTAGTTGCGGTGCGATGCCGCATTTGTAAAGCCGTTTAGGTGTTTTTCTGTTACGAAATTCTAACGTTCGGTCCGTGGGTTAGGATGCTTTTCCCGCGCTCCGTGCAGGATCCATCCCGGGTTGGTTTGCCGCACTTTCCCCGTTACAGTCCGCGCTCGAAGATGCGAGGAAACAGGGTGCCGCAGAACCGTTTTCTGAAGAAGTGGGCGCAGCCGATCCTTGTTCCCGCCGTGGTGCTGGTCGCTGTCGTCGTTATCCTCGCCCTTGTCGCGCAACAGTTCCAGGGGCTTCAGGATCGCGTCCGCCACGCGACGGACGTGAAGGGCCGCCTGACCCTGGTTTATTCCCTCCTGCAGGAGGCTGAAGCGGGGGTGCGGGGCTTCATCCTCACCGACGATAGCTTCTACCTCATATCCCTGACCGAGGCGGAGCAGCGTCTTAGACCTGAACTCGACGCCCTCGCGGATCTTCTCGCGGACAACGCAACGCAGTCGAAATCGTTGACCACGCTGCGCGCGAACGTCGAGACGCGCATCGTTCAGATGGAAAGCCTTGTCGGCGCCGCGCGCGCCGGCGACCGGGCCCGCATCGTCGACGAGATGCGCCGGCGCACGGGCGTGGATCTGCTTCAGGGCGCCAGAACGATCGTCGATGCCATGACGGCGGAAGAGGACCGCCTGCTCGTGGAGCGCCGCGCCAGCGCCAACTTTACCGCGGGCGTCCTGCAACTCCTTGCATACGGAACGCTCTTCCTGGTGATGACGGTCGCGGTCTTGAGCTTGTCGGCCGTTGTGCGGCGGCGTGAGTATCTCGAGGGGGTCGAGGCCGACCTGCGCGCCGCCAACGACCGGCTCAGCGCGGAAATGCTTCGGCGCGAGAAAGCCGAGGAACAGCTCCGCCAGGTTCAGAAGATGGAGGCGATCGGCCAACTCACCGGCGGCATCGCGCACGACTTCAACAACATGCTCGCCGTGATCATGGGCGCGCTCAACATCATGCAGCGGCGTATCGACCGCGGCGATTTCAATATTCAGCCGTTCATGCAGGCGGCGATCGAAGGGGCGCAGCGCGGCGGCGCGCTGACACAGCGCATGCTTGCTTTCGCGCGCAAACAGGTTCTCGAGCCGCGCCCGCTCGACGCCAACAAGCTGGTGTCGGGCATGTCCGATCTTCTGCGCCGCACCTTGGGCGAGGTCATCCAGACCGAGGTGGTGCTCGCCGGCGGCCTGTGGCGGACCTATGCGGATGCGCACCAGCTTGAAACGGCCATTCTCAACCTCGTCGTCAATGCCCGCGACGCGATGGCGCAGGGCGGAAAGCTCACGCTGGAAACCGCGAACGCTCATCTCGACGACGCCTACGTCGCCGCGCATGGCGACGGCTTCGCGGCGGGCCAGTACGTGATGGTGTCGGTCACGGATACCGGGACCGGCATGCCGCCGGAAGTGATGGATCGAGCCTTCGACCCGTTTTTCACCACCAAAAGCCCGGGGAAAGGCACAGGACTGGGACTCAGCCAGGTTTACGGCTTCGTCAAACAGTCCGGCGGCCATATCAAGATTTATTCGGAGGTCGGGCACGGCACGACCTTCAAGATTTATTTGCCCTGTTATCACGGTCCGGACGGCCCGGGCGCGGGCAAGATCGCCGAGGCGGCGCCGGTGCGCGCGGTCCAGGGTGAAACCATTCTCGTGGTGGAAGACGACGACGCCGTGCGTAAACTCGCGGTCGAAGGCTTGAGCGAGCTCGGATACGCCGTCCTCCAGGCCGATCACGCCGTCCAGGCCTTGAAGCTGCTCGACGAGCACCCCGCGGTCGTTCTACTCTTTACCGACGTCGTTATGCCGAATGTGAACGGCCGCGAACTGGCCGATGAGGCGCAGCGCCGCCGGCCCAATCTCAAGGTGCTTTTTACGACCGGCTATACGCGCAATGCCGTGGTCCACAATGGAACGCTCGACCCCGGCGTGCGTTTGCTCGGAAAGCCGTATACCCTCCAGCAGCTCGGCAGCACGGTTCGCGACATCCTCGATAACTGATGACGGACATTTGGCCTTTCCTGCTGGTTTTGCACATCGCCCTCACGGCGGTGGTGTGCACGCACATCATTTTGACCAAGGCGGAAACGCCGGCGATCGGTTGGATCGGCTTCGTCTTGGTTTCGCCGCTCTTCGGCGCGTTCATTTATTGGATTTTCGGGATCAACCGGGTGTCGCGCCGCGCGCGGCGCTATCGCGGCCACCGCCGCAACGATGTGCCGCCCAATCTCGCCACGCATGACATGCCCTTCAAAGGATTGCCGACGCCGCAGCAACGCCAGCTTTTCCAGTTTGCCCGCTCGGTTCACGACATGCCGTTCCTGGGCGGCAACCGTGTTGTGCCGCTGGTGAACGCCGACGGCGCTTACCCGAATATGCTGGCGGCGATCGCGGAGGCCAAGCGCAGCATTGCGTTGTCGGTCTACATATTCGACTGCGATGAAGTGGGGCTCAAGTTCATCGAAGCGCTGACGGCGGCGCATCGTCGGGGGGTGAAAGTCCGGGTGCTGCTTGACGAGATTGGCAGCGGCAAGCGGACCAAGCCCGCCGACAAACTGCTTTCGGCCGCCGGTATTTCGACCGCGCGGTTTATCCCGCAGAACCTCAAGTTCCTTCCCCTCATCAATTTGCGCAATCACCGCAAGATCATGGTGGTCGACGGCCGGCTTGGCTACATCGGCGGCATGAATATCTGTCTCAGCTATGCGGCGCAGAAGAACGAGGAAATCCGCGATCTGCATTTCCGCGTCAGCGGCCCTGTGATCGCGCAGCTCAACGCGATGTTCGAGGAGGATTGGAAATTCGCGACCGACGAGACGGTCGAGCTTCCCCTCATCGAATGTCCGCCGGAAAAGATGGACGATCCTGTGTATGCCCGCACGATTCCCGATGGGCCGGATAGTTCCGCCCAGCGCACCCAGTGGGTGATGCTCGGCGCTCTGGCGGTCGCGCAAAAAAGCGTGCATGTGCTGACTCCCTACTTTCTGCCCAACGAAATTCTCACGAATGCGCTGGGTGTTTGCGCCATGCGCGGCGTCAGCGTGCAGGTGGTTGTGCCGTCCCGCACCGATATCGTGCTGGTCGACTGGGCCATGGAAGCGAAGTTCAAATATCTCCTGGAACATGGCGTGCAGATCTACCGTTCGCCGCCGCCCTTCGATCACACCAAGCTTATGATCGTGGACGGCGTGTGGACCCTGGTGGGCTCCTCGAACTGGGACCAGCGCAGCCTGCGCCTCAACTTCGAGGCCAATCTCGAATGTTATGACGGCGATCTCGGCCGCGATCTCGAAACCCATTTCGACAGCATTAAAAAGGTCGCCAGGGCCGTCACCGTGGCGGACATGATGGCGTTGCCGCTGGCAAGGCGGTTGCGCAACAACTTCGCGCGGCTCTTCGCGCCTTATCTGTGACGGGCGAGAGCACTTCGATCCCAAGGGAGGGTATTTTCATGCGCTTTTCCGTTCTCACGCTCGCGGTCGCTTTTGCGGTCTCACCCGTAAATGCGCAGGATCTCAAGCGGACCATCATGCAGCGGGTCGATGTGCCGGCCGGCGCCGCGCACGAGACCGTCATCGGGACCGTCGAAGTCCCGCCGGGCGGGGCGACCGGCCGGCATTCCCACTTTGGCGTGGAAATGATCATCATGACGGAGGGTGAAATGGACGTCCTGATCGACGGCGAAGCGCCGAAGCATCTCAAGGCCGGCGAGTCCCTGGTCATTCCGGCCGGCAGGATTCATGACGCGACGGCCGCGCGTTCAGGGACGGCGAAGGCGGCCGTGACCTGGGTGATCGAAAAGGGCAAGCCAATGGCCACGCCGGCCGCGAAGTAGACTTGGCCGAGGCGCCGGGCCCCGTGGGACCCGTTACAAAGCCCAGAGCAGGGCTTCGGTCTCTTCGGTCAATGGGCCGGTCAATGGCCCGGTCAACGGGCCGGCCGCCGGGGCAGCGGTTTTCTTAAGAGTTAGCGTTATTTACGAACACCCGCCGAACGCGGTACAAATTTTTCGGTGGTTTTAGAGATAAGGGGGAACGCGATGCGTTTAGTTCGCTTCACGTTTGCGGCCGTGCTTGCGCTGTTTGCGGCGAACGCCGCTCATGCCGCATCTCCTCCCGATCTCATCGCCAAAGGTGAGTATCTCGCGCGCGCCGGAAACTGCGTGAGCTGCCATTCGACTCCCGACGGCGAGCCGTTCGCCGGCGGCCTCAAGATGGCGGTTCCTTTCCTCGGCGCCATCTACACCACCAACATCACACCCGACAAAGAACACGGCATCGGCAATTACACCTTCGAGGATTTCGAAGGCGCGATGCGTCGCGGCGTGGCCAAGGACGGCCACATGCTGTATCCGGCCATGCCGTATCCGTCTTATGCGAAGACGAGCGATGAAGATCTGCGCGCGCTCTATGCCTTCTTCATGGAAGCGGTGCCGGCCGCGAACGTCGCCAACAGGCCGAGCGAGATCAAGTCTCCGCTCAACATCCGCTGGCCGCTGAAGATCTGGAACGCTTTGTTCGTGCCCGATGCCGGCTATACGCCCGATTCGAGCAAGGACGCGAAGTGGAACCGCGGCGCCTATCTGGTCGAAGGTCTCGGCCACTGCGGCGCCTGTCACAGCCCGCGCGGCCTGTTCTTCCAGGAAAAGGGGTATGCCGCGGGCGACGGCGGTTTCCTCTCGGGCGCCGAACTCGACAACTGGCACGCCTCCAACTTGCGCGGCGACCCGCTTGCGGGCCTTGGCCGCTGGTCTGAAGGCGATACGGCCGAATTCCTGAAGACGGGGCACAACTCCTTCTCGTCCGCCTTCGGCACGATGATCGAAGTGATCAACAACTCGACCCAGCACATGACCGACGACGACGTGACGGCCATGGCCGCCTACCTGAAATCGTTGCCGCCGGTGGGCAATGCGAACGTCTCTTACACCTACGACCAAAAGACCACGGATGTTCTGCGCGGCGGCACTTTCGAGACCTCCGGCGAGCGCCTCTATGTGCAGCACTGCGCCGCCTGCCATGGCCATGACGGCCGCGGCCACGCGCCGTACCTGCCGCCGATTGCCGGAAATCCGACCATTCTGGACGCAAACCCGATCTCGCTGATCAATGTGACCTTGAACGGGTCCGCGCGCATCGTGGTGCAGGGCATGCCGGACGCCTACCGCATGCCGCAGTTCCGCGTGCTCCTGAACGACCAGGAGATCGCCGACATCATCAGCTTCATGCGCAAAGGCTGGGGCCATTCCGCCGGAGCCGTCACCGCGGCCGAGGTGAAGAAGCTGCGCGACAACACCAATCCCGCCAGCGACGAAGTCGTCATCCTGCGGATGCGTTAGCAAAAACAGCAGCGATCCCGAAAAAGTGGAAGCCGGTTTTTCGAGCAGGATCGCGCGCGCCTAAAAACAGCAGCGGCTCCAATCCAAGTTTGGATTGGAGCCGCCTGTGTGCGAAGTCCGAAGGGGGGCGGGCTTCGCGGGATGTGAGCCGCGCTGACGGGCGCTGCGGCTCACATCTGAAACTTAAGGACCGGAACCTGACGGCGCCATGGTTGCAGAATGACCAAGCTGTCACACTCGGCCGCGTCTGTGAAAAGCCAACGGCATGACGCGGAACTTGTTCACGTTGAAGGCCCGACATGAACAAGAAGTCAGCGAAATAACGCGGAAAGCGGCGCATGCGCCGTGTTTGTACGCGTTTAAGACGCGTCGGCATCAAATAACCACACTTCGGCCTCACCGGGGCCCTGCTCAGCGTGTTGAATCTCTATCTTCAGATCGGAGGTTCACATGAAAGCATCGGTGAAAGTTGTTATAGGCGCGGCCCTTATTGTCTCCACCGCCGGCCTTGCGGCGTGCGCCGACGGCGGGTCGTACACGTCATTCGGCGTTTCTTCCTACAATGACGGATATTACGCGCCCCGCGGTTATGGCTACGGCGCGCGCGACCGCGATTGGGATGGAATCCCGAATCGCTTCGATCGGGACAGGGACGGTGACGGCATCCCAAATCGCTTCGATTCACGCCCCAACAATCCGCGCTGGCGTTAAGCGCGCGCAGACGACAAAGGCGAGTGTTTGGTTTTCTAATGTGCGCGCACGAAACTCGCGCTCTCCTTGGCGGCGGTCTTTTCGCGCTCGAGGGCGAGAGTTTCCCAGGTATCGGCCATCGCGGCGAGCTGTTTGCGATGTTCTTCAGACACGGACTGCGCGGCGAGCGTACGGCATTCCTTTGCGTGCTGACGGTATTCGGACGCTTTCTTCACGGAGCCTTGTTTCGGTACGGTGCTGAGAACAGTCATAAAAAAATGCCAAGCAGGTTCGCTGAGGCCATAACGCAGCCGTACCGTGTAATGTTCCGGCGGCGGGCAACCCGCCGGTAGGCCCCGCCGCGAATGCGCCCACTAAGACATTGAAAAATCTTACTTCTCCGGGGGCTTTGCGTCGATATTCGTATCGGCCTCCAATTCGCCATGGCCCCGCACGAGGTCCGGATGCTTCTTGATCATCGCGGCGCAGTCCGCGTCCTTGGTGACGTCGATGTTCATTTTCCCCTCACACTTGCGCATCTTTTCAATATCGCTCGCGGTGATGTTCGCCTTCTTGATGACGACGCCGCATTGAGCGTCTTGCGCCAAGATCTCCTTTGTCATCGCCATGCACGCATTGAGCTTCAAGAGTTCGGGTTCTGAAAGCTTCTCCTCCGTCGCGGCGAATGCGGTGTGTGCGAGCGCGAGGCCCGCACTCGCGGCGGCTGCAATGAGCAGGTTGCGTTTCGCGGTGTGGAACATGATGAACTCCGTAACAAATGAAGGTGCCGGTACAACGCCGCGGACACCTTCTTCGTTACGCAATCAAGGGGTTGTGCGAACGGCTATTTGAAACGGGCGGCTATTTGAAAATGCCGTTCAGCACGAAAGCCAGGCGCACACCGGCTTTGTCGATCTGATCCGTCGCCACCAGATAGTTCTGCTCGACATAGATTTCGTCGAAGGCGACACCGCCGGGATTGCCGACATAGCCCGTGGGCGGCGCGCGCATGACCCACAAGGTTTCCTCCGCCCAGTCCTTCGCCGTGCCGACGGTCCAGCGTTCGCGGTTGTGCCGGTCGGCCATCTCCTGCAGGAACGGGGTATAACCGCGGCTGGGTGGATTGGACGCGTTGAGGATCAAGGAATCCCACAAGGCATGCATGTCGGTGGGCTTGCCCAAAAATGTGATTTTGATGTCCCTGCCGCCGTGATCCTCGGCAAAGGCGACATCGAGCGGTTGATGGAGATCGGCCATCAGGTGCGCGAGGAACCGAAGGGCTTCGGCGCGCGCGGCCTTCGGCGCCGGGCCGGCCAGGATTTCCGTCTGGCGGTCGATTTGCTCCACGACGCAGCTTGCGGGCGCCTTGCAATCGCGCGCGAGGTCGACGGTGCGCGCGGTCTTGGGGACATTGATGAAGTGCCAGCCGGCGGTTTCCGGCCGCTTGGCGACCGCGTCATCGGCCCATGTGCAGGCGCCGGAAAATTCTTCCGGCGTCTTGACTGCGAGGAGGGCGGACACGGCGGCGCGCGCGGGATCGCTCAGTTCGCGCCAGGCTTTCATGCAGGCCATGCGGTGTCCCGCGCCATCCCAGGCGTGAGCGGGTGCGTTCAAGCTCGCGTACAAGAAAACGGTCGTTGCCAGGAAACGGCGCATCATGCCTTTCGCGCTCCGCAGAGTTCCGCTCAGCAGAGGCCGCGGCTTTTGCCGCGGCCTCGCTTTGCCTAAGCGCGCAGGTATTTTTCAAACCAGCCGAGGGTACGGTCCCAAGCTTCCTTCGCCGCCTTTTCGTCGTAGCGCGGCGTGGTGTCGTTGTGGAAGCCATGGTTGGCGTTGGCGTAGATGTGGCCTTCATACGGGATGTTGGCGGCCTTCAGGGCCGCCTCGTACGCCGGCCAGCCCGCATTGATGCGCTCGTCCAGGCCGCCATACTGCGCGTTGATCGGCGCCTTGATCTTCGGCACGTCCTCCGTCTTCGGTTGGGCGCCGTAGAAGGGCACGCCGGCGTTGAAATCCGCGCCGAGGCGGACCGCAAGCGTATTCACGACACCGCCGCCGAAGCAAAAACCGACACCCCCGAGCTTACCGTTGCTGTCGGGATGCTTCTTGAGCCACGCCGCCGAGGCGACGAAGTCTTCCGTCAGCTTCGCGCGGTCGATTTTCTGGAACATCGCGACGCCGGTTTCCTCGTCCCCGGGGTATCCACCCATCGATGACAAGCCGTCCGGAGCCAGGGCGATGAAGTTCGCCGCCGCCAAACGGCGGGCAACGTCCTCGATGTAGGGGTTGAGACCGCGGTTCTCGTGCACGACGATCACCACCGGCAGCTTGCCCTTCATGGCGGCGGGCTTCACCAGATAGCCCTTGATCGAGCCGTTGCCCTGCGGCGAGGGGATTTCGACGCGCTCGCTCTTGATGCGCTTGTCGTCCGGCTGAACCTGCACCGCCCAGGCGAAGTTGGGCCGCAGCATTTCGACGAGCGCCGCGCCCGTGGCGCCGGCGACCGTGAACTTCTGGGCGTGATCGATGAAATCGCGGCGGCTCAGGCGGCCGTGCACGTAGCCGTCCAGGAGGTTCAAGAGCTCCTGCGGAAAGTCAGAAGCTTTTTTGCGGTCCGGAATATGTCCCATGCGAATGCGTCCCCTTCATGCGGTGGCGGGATAAAAAGACGCGGCAGCATGGCATGGCGGACCCTGCGGGGGAAAGTTCGTGCGAGGCGGGGCGTTGGGCGCGGCCCTGAAAACGGCCTGTAACGACAACGGTCCACCCGTGTTCTGGGGCCGTATGTATTTGAAATATCGGGATTTTTATTGCCTGTTACGAAAGCTTTTGATGGAGCCTGATCTGGTGGACTCGATTTTCGAGCGCACGCGAGAAGGAGGACAAAACAAGCTCCGGAAAGTTGGGGGGCAGGGATGTCCTTACGCGCTGAAAGGCTACGTGAGCATCATCGGCAAGCTGGGCGAGGATCTTATCGACTTCCTGTGCGGAATACCGGCATAGCTTTGCGCTCTGAATAAAGTGACGGGGCGCAATGGACTCAATGCCGTAATGGCGTTTCTCGCCGACAGCCATCGCCAGCTTGAGCTTGTTTTTCGTGATTTGGCCGCTGTCGGCGCTCGGTTGTGCCGAGATGATATCGTAGAGCGGCGTCAGTCGATATCGTCCACCCGGCTGCAAGAAGACACTGAAATTTTTTGCGTGCCCGTCGGTAGCCCCCAGCAGCCAAAACAGGATTATCGCTTTGAAGAACGCGCGTTGATCTTCCTCCGGATCATCGCTGCCTTTGAGCAGTTCCATGATTCGCGGCATGCCTGGGCCGCCATGCGACTCATACTTTCGAGCCGGGGGAACGGAGAGGGCTTGGCAGGAATCTTCTTGCGGAAGACGTAAGAGGCGCCCCTCCGGCGTCCAATGTCGGTCGAAGCGCTCGACGACAAGGACACGCTTGCTCCCAAAGTCACGTATCTCGGAATTGGCCGTCGGCAAGCCAAGCTCGTCGGCGAGACGTAAACACAGGTGTTCATTTTCAACGCTGTTCGAGAGATCTGTTCCGTTTGGAAGGCGCCCAATTTGAGGTTTGAAGATGTGCGTCGTTGCGGTCGTGCCGTGCGGAATGTGCCAACCGCCCTTCCAGAATAGCAACGCGGTTTTCTCCTGAGCGCCGGCAATGGAGATTCGGAATTCATCGTCATGATCGAGGCCCAGCGGATTCCGCTTGAGGTCTGTTACGATCCTCTCGATTTCTTCATCGCTGACCGGTTTCGCATTTATTGCGCCGGGAGGATCGGGTTCCTTGCCGTCAGGTAAGAATTGAAGCGCGCCGACGCAGTCACGGCCGATCACGGAGAGGAGCTGATAGGCGTCGGTCCCTTCGGCGCCAACACGCTCGGCGAGATGCCGGCGAATGTCATTGTTGTCGGGAAGTAGATTTTCGAATACAGCGGCGACCGGCTCTCCGATGTACCTGTCCTCTCGCAGCGGCATTGAAAGCGAAATCGGCAGCGCATGCTGCCAAGCAAGCCAAGAGTCATCGTATTGAAAATCGATAGCCCCGCTACTCGCGCGCCGCAGCACGCCGACAAGGCGGCTATTGAGGAAAACGTTGAGCGGTGGATGTGTGGGCGTCCGCGCCATGTCAGAAGGTGATTTCTTCGATCTTGGCGGCGGCGCGTGAGCGGGGCCGGATGGCAATCTCGAGGCCGAGTGCGCTCAGCACGTCAAATAGGACACGGAGCTGCGTGGCTGGTTCGCCGGCCTCTAACTTTGAGACCGTAGCTTGGCGCATATGCACTTTTTCGCCGAGACCGAGCTGGGTGAGGTTCTTTTTTTTGCGTTCGCGGCGGACGACGGCCCCCAGTTGTTGGATGGTTCGAACGGCTTGTTCCATGTGTAAGACCCTGCCCGTCTTCCCGTATATCCGCATGAATATACGAGATTGCGTATAAAAAGTCAATATACGCAAATGCGTATTAATATGGGCTATGCGCGAATGCGTATGGATGTCTGCACGGCCCAAGGCCGACAAACAGTCACATTCTGCAATTGTGAAACGAGAGGTTTAGCGAGGGGGATTGGGCGGGGAGCGTTCGGGCGCTTCCCCATAAGCCCTGATTTTGAATGGTCGGAGCGACAGGAGTCGAACCTGCGACCTCTGCCTCCCGAAAGCAGCGCTCTACCAGGCTGAGCTACGCTCCGATCATCGAGGCGTGCTTATAAACAGAGGGGCCGGGCAGCGCAAGCGCTGTCCGGCCCCTTTTTTTCGCCCTAACCCCTTGCCGGGAAAGGCCTCCCCGGCAGGGGGCTCGGTTTTAGCTCTTACGGCTTACGGAATTTGAGGAGGAAGGAGTCCGTCTTGCCGCGCACGGCGCCGTCGAACACGGGGCTCGTGTGGTTGTCGTCGGCGTGCGAGAGGAGATTGCTTTCGGCTTCCAGCTTGAAGCCGGCCGCCATCGCTTCTTGCTTCACGACTTCGGGGCTGACGCGGTGCAGCTTTTCCGTGACGTCGCCGGCCGCGTCCTTGGCGGCGGCGTGGTCGATCACGATGTAGGTGCCGCCCGGCTTCAGGGCCGCGAAGATCGCCTTGTTCATGTTCGCCGTGAACGAGCCGCCGCGGTTCTTGAAGTCGTGGTAGTTCCACGAGGTCCAGGCCACATCGAGCGGCATCGCGCTCTTCATGTTCGCGAAGTCGGAGATCACGACTTCGATGTTGCCGCCGTAGGCCTTGTCGGCCGCGATGGCCTTCACGCCGTCGGCCGCTTCGGGACGCTTCGCGACAGCGGCGTCGGACACGAGCGCGTAAACCTTGCCCTTCGCGCCAACGGTCTTGGAGAAGATGCGGGTGAAGTAGCCGCCGCCCGGATTGATGTCGGCCACCACGTCACCGGCCTTCACGCCCGCGAAGGCGGTGATTTCGGCGGGCTTGCGGTTCGCGTCGCGTTCCTTGTCGGCGGCCGGACGGCCGGCGTCGGCGACGGCGGACTTCACGGCGTCGGAAACGGTTTGCGCGTTCGCGGCGCCGAACGCGAGGCCGGCGGCGATGGCGATAACGCTCAGTGTACGAAGCTTCATAGGAAATATTCCTCCCTGGGGGTGTGGTGGGGAGCGCATTATACTAATCGAGCGGGTCCTGGGCAGGGGCCTTGCGACAAAAAATGTGCTCTGCCAGGGAGTTCACGGGAAGGTCATCGATCGATGGCGACGGCAATGCGCCGTCATGCCGCCGTTACAATTCATGCGAACCACACGGAAGGCCTTCTACAGCAAGGTCTTCGTGGGTAACGTCGCCATCATTGCCATCGCCGCGCCGGTTAGTAGGCGCGCTCGATACAGAAGTCGATGATCTCGAGCAGGGACGTCTTCACCGGGCTTTCCGGGAAGATGCCCAGCGCGTCGCGTGCGACCGCGCCGTAGTGACGGGCGCGGTTCACGGTATCGGCGAGGCTCGAATGGGTCTTCATCAGTTCCATGGCGCGGGCGAGGTCGCCGTCCTTCTGGTCCAGCGTCTCAAGGGTGCGCTTCCAGAAAGCGCGTTCGCCGTCGTCGCCGCGGCGGAAAGCGAGAATCACGGGGAGTGTGATCTTGCCTTCGCGGAAGTCGTCGCCCACGGTCTTGCCCAGTTCCGCCTGGCGGGCGGAGTAGTCCAGCACGTCGTCGATGAGTTGGAAGGCGATGCCGAGGTTGAGACCATAGACGCGTAAAGCTTCTTCCTCGACGTCCGGACGCTCGGCCACGACCGCGCCGATGCGCGCGGCCGCCGCGAACAGTTCAGCCGTCTTGGCCTGGATCACTTCCAGGTATTGCGCTTCGCTGGTCTCGGTATCGTTGGAAGTCAGCAACTGGTGCACTTCGCCTTCGGCGATGACCGAGGAGGCGCGCGACAGGATGTGCAGCACCTTCAGCGAGCCGTCTTCCACCATCAGCTCGAACGCGCGGCTGAACAGGAAGTCGCCCACGAGGACGCTCGACTGGTTGCCCCAGATCGCGTTGGCGCTCGACTGGCCGCGGCGCAGTTCGCTGTCGTCGACAACGTCGTCATGCAGCAGGGTTGCGGTGTGAATGAACTCGACGCAGGTCGCGAGCTTGATGTGGCGTTCGCCCGCATAGCCGCACAGCTTGGTGGCGGCGAGGGTGAGCAGGGGCCGCAGGCGCTTGCCGCCGGCGGCGACGATATGGCCCGCCAGTTGCGGGATCAGCGCGACCGGGCTGTGCATCCGCGCCACGATGGTGCGGTTCACCGCGCGCAGGTCTTCCTCGACCAGTGCGACCAGAGAGTCGAGCGCCTTGGCTTTTGCCCGGCGGCTTGTTTCCAGATTGACGACAGTAGCCACGCGTTCATCCCATGCCAAAGGCGGCCCACGATAGGAAGGCCGCGACCCCAGAATTCCCCGAACCTCATTCTAGTGGGATGTAACCGAACTTCCTAGAACCCTGTCGGGCGTGCCTCAGCGGCGCAATTTCAGCGCATGGGCGGCGATTCGCGCGCTTCGGTTCCCGAGGGCGCGGCGCGCGTCCCGCCCGGATCGCGCAGAACACCGTTCTTTGTCGAAAACATTATAAACCAGCAGAACTTTGCAGCGGGTCCGGCTACCATCCACGGGATAGGAATGTCCCAGTTCCGGGGGACTGGCGCGTAAGGAGCGGTGAGGCGGTGTGGGCAGCGTAAGAAAGAAAAAATCGGCGTCCAGGTCGACGCCGCGCTCTGCCAAGTCGCGCTCCTCCAAGTCGGGCTCCTCCAAGTCGTGGTCGAAGCGCGTGCCGCTTAAAAAGACGGCTCCCGGCAAAAGCGAGGGCGCGGCGCCGGCCGCCGACTCCTTCCTCGAGGCGCTCAACACCAGCCCGATCGGCGCCGTCATCTCGCGCGTCTCGGATGGGGTCGCGCTCCTGGCGAACACCAGTATCGAACGCTTTTTCGGCTTGCCGAAGGGGCGCGCGGTCGGACTTTCGACCGCCGACTTCTTTGTCGACCCTAAGGACCGCGATGCGTTGGTCGCGCTTGTGTGCGAACACGGCGGCGTGACGCGCTACGCCCTGCACTTGCGCACGTCGGAAGGAAAGCCGCGCCTGTCCCTCATCACCAACCGCCTGATCACCTACCGCGGGGAGCCTGCGATCCTGACCTGGGTCGAGGACCAGTCGGAGGAGCAGCGTAAGGAAGACACGCGCCAGTTCACCTCGCGGCAAGTGGAATTGGTGAACCGCGTTGCGGCGATCGCGAACAGGGCGGTGAATTTCTACGACGCCTTGCGTCAAGGCTCGGCCGAACTCGGCGCTTTCCTGGGCTGGCCGATAAGGCTCGTGTATCGCCTTGCGCACGGCGGGAAGCCGCAACTCGAGCTCGCGACCTTCGCGCTCGCCAAGGACCTGTTCGCCGATCAGTCCGTAAAGTCCGCCGTGCTGGGAAAGTCTTTCGCAAAAGGGGAAGATATTCCGGGCCGCGTCCTCGAAACCGGAGCGGCGGTCTGGATCGAGGATGTATCGAGCGACCCGTCGCTCACGCGGTTCGATAAAAACCGGAATATCATCGGCTCCGTGCTTGCGATCCCGATCAAGGCCGACGATCAGGTGGTCGCGGTCCTCGAGTTCATGAAACAGATTCCCGCGGCGGCGGACGATCTTCTGAAGCTGACGTTCGAACGCGTCGGCTCCGAATTGGGGCGCGTTTACATGCGCGACCAGGTCACCGTTGCGCTGCAAAGCGCGCGTGCGGAGGCGCAATCCGCAGCGCGCGCCAGCGCCGGCCTCCTCGCGGCGATGAAGCGCGGCGTGTTGGCGCCGATGAACGGCGTGATCGGCACGGTCGATCGGTTGCTGCAGACAGGGCTCGATGACGCGCAGCGCGCGATGTTGCAGGCCGTGAGAGACTCCAGTCAGGCGCCCGTCGCGGTCATCAATGATATTCTCGACTTTTCATTGATCGACGCGGGGCAGTTGGAGATCGAGGCCCGCGAAATGGCGATCTCAAAGATCGTCGACGACGTGGTGGCTTGCGCGGCGCCGGCCGCGCTTCAAAAAGGCCTTAAGCTGACGGCATGGGTGGACCCAAAAATTCCGGCGCTGGTACGGGGCGATGCCGTGCGCGTGAGGCAAATCCTCGCCCACATGGTCGCCAATGCCGTGCGGTTTTCCAACAGCGGCGAGATAAGCGTCGCCGCGTCGGCGATCGAAGGCGAGCGCGGCGAGGTGCGGTTCGCGGTGAAAGATCAGGGGGTCGGCATCGCCCCGCAGGCCTGCCGCCGTATTTTCGAGGCTTTCCAACATGCCCACAGCGCCGAAGCGGGTGTTTTCGGCGGGATCGGGCTCGGCCTCGCGATCTGCCAAGGGCTCACCGGCCTCATGGGCGGCGAGATCGGGGTCGAGAGTATTCTGGGCGAGGGATCCAATTTCCATTTCACGCTGCCTTTCGGGGCATCACGCGGTACGGAAAGCGAGCGCTTGGACCGTGAGCCGGAGGCCGGTGAGCCCACCGGCGCCGGTCTCGCCGTCGCGGCGCGATCGGTGTAGCTGTGGATTTGCGGATGAAACGTCTTACGGCGCTCCTGAGCGTCCTTGCGTTCGCAGCGGCGGCGCCCGCGTCCGCATTTGCCTGGGGCGATCTCGGCCATCGCATGGTCTGCAACAAGACCTGGGACGACCTGACCGAAGACGCGCGCGCCAAGGTGCTCGATATCCTCGACTTCAAGACACAGGAGGAGTTCGCCGACTCCTGCAACTGGGCCGACGCCTACCGGGAAAGTCACCGCGAAACCGGACCCTGGCACTACATCAGTGTGCCCAAAGGCGCGACCGAGGTGATCATGGAGCGCGATTGTCCGGTCGCGACAAGTTGCGCCGTGCGCGAGATCGAACGTCAGTTCCAGATTCTGAAAAGCACGGTCCCGAAAGCCGAACGCGCGCAGGCGCTGATGTTTCTCGCTCACTTTGTCGGCGATCTTCACCAACCGCTGCACACCGGCTTCGCGGAAGACCGCCGCGGCACGATGCTGAAGGCAACCTTCTTCGGCGAAGAATGGTCCATGCACGGGGTGTGGGATTACGCGCTCGTTGAATATGCGCATAGAGGCGATGAGAAGGCGCCCGTGCGCTTTCGCCCCGTGATGCCGTCCGATCACACATTCGATTGGGTGGATGCGCCGCCGCTGACCTGGGCCAACGAGAGTCTCACCATCCTGCGCAGCCCGGCCACCGGTTATGTAGGCAATCCGGGCGGGCTCGAGTTCGGCGAAATCTACGTCAACCAGAACCGGCCCATCGTGCTCGATCAGATCGCCAAGGCGGGTGTGCGCCTCGCACGCCTGCTGGAACAGGCGATGAAGCAATATCCTTAACGGCCATGGTCGAACTTCTCCGCAGCGACAACCCCGTCCTGATTTCCGCGATGCTCGCCGCGCTCGCGGATGCCGAAATTGATGCGGTGGTGTTCGACGGCATCGCGGATATCTATGGCGCGGCGTTCCCGCAGCGCTTGATGGTCTTGGAGGAGGACCTCACGCGCGCGCGCCGCGTGGCCTTGGACATTTGTCCGGAATTCCTTGAAGCCGATCGCGCTTAGGTCTGTTAGCCTTCCCCGTGTTCAAGGGGGAGGAGTTTATGCCTGCATATCTCGTCGCGAGAGTCGCGGTCCACGATCCCGAGGCGTATCTGAAATATGCCGCGCGGACGCCTGCGTTGATCGCGCGCCACGGCGGCAAATTCCTCACGCGCGGAACGCCGGTCATCACCCTCGAAGGCATGCCCTTCAATGACCGCATGGTGATCGTCGAGTTTCCGTCCGCGGCGCACGCCGAGGCCTTGTTCAAAGATCCCGAATACGATGAAGCGGCGCTGTTTCGGCGGGATGCGTCCGTTGGACAGATCGTTGTTCAGGAAGGTGTCGCCCCCTCGGGCGTTCCCGATCCTCACGTATAAGGGGAACCCTGGACGGACGTTCCAAGGATCGATTGCCGCGCGGAGTAACTTTTGCGACGCGGCGGCGTTAGGTCCCGGTAACATCCTTCAGGTGCTGTTTGGTTTATCGTTGTTTTCTGGTCTACGGGAAAAATCGGCGGGTGACCTTGCCGCCGATCGACGCCGCAAGCGCCGAGGATGCCGCGGTGTTCGCCACGAAGTTCATGCGCAGCGAAGCGGCCATCGAGATTTGGCAGGGCGCCGATCTCGTGCTCCTGCGCAAGCGCGCCGCGCTTCAGCGCAAGAAGTGCCTCGAACTTCTGGTCAGTTGATTTTCGCCGGTTAGACGAAATGGGGTGAGGGACCTTGAACTTAAACCTCACGTTCATGTCACGCGCGCCGCTAACGGCAGCGGATGACGCGTGTCTGCATCCGCGAATCTGCGGTGATACGCGCGGCGTTCTCGTATCCGTTCGGACACGCGGCGTAAGCCTGCGCGTCGCAATCGGCGTCGAGGCCGCGCTTGCAATCGAACGTGATCGTGTTCGGGATGCCGACCTCGTTTTTGACTCGCGTGCAGGCTGCGGTTCCGGCGGCCACACCAACGGCGAGGGACACAGCGAGCAGGAGCCGGGTGAGCTTGAGCATTCGTTCCTCCAGTCTTGTTTTGAAGGCTAACGCCGGCCCATGGAGGGAGGTTTCCTCCCGGCATCGCGTCCGCGGCGCATCACGACGAGGCGAGGTTGCGATCGTTTCGCACTCACAACTGGAATAATTGTACCGATCTGTATAAAATTCGCGCCGTCATTTCGACCGCGGGTTATGTCGATCGCGTCCGGTCAGGGAAAACCGGCGCGCACGGGCTGATTTGTTGATTCGCGTCAAATGAAACGGGGGGAAGGAGCGATAAAGTGCATCTTGAGATCGGTAATCACCTGCTAAGAAGTGCGGCCCAGAATGGCGGCTTCACAGCGCCAGGAAAGACGCTTGAGCGATTTGGACGACGTTATTCCCACCGGACGGCGCGCGGTCACGCGCCAGAAGATTCTCGAAGCGGCCTACGCTCTCTTCACCGCCCAGAGTGTGAACCTCGTCGGTGTGGACACGATCAGCGCGCGTTCCGGCGTCGCCAAAATGACGCTCTATCATCATTTCCAGGCGAAAGAGAATCTGGTCTTGGCTTACCTTGATTTGCGGGCCAAGCGCTGGACCGTCGGCTGGCTGAAAGCGGGTGTGAAGACGAGAGGCGCGACCCCTCGTGCGCGTCTTCTGGCCATTTTCGATCTCTTTCATGAGTGGTTCGAGGATGAAGGCTTCGAAGGCTGCCCCTTCCTGCGCATCATCTGTGAGTCCGAGGCCGGTTCGCCGGTGCACAAGGCAACGGCGGCAAAGCTGGGCCAAATTGAGAGTTTCGCCGGCCAACTCGCGCGCGGCGCCGGTCTGCCCGATCCGAACGGTCTCGCGGCCGCCTGGATGATGCTGATGGAAGGCGCGATCATGAGCGCGCGCGCGGGGCGCAAGGACGCCGCCTTGAAAGCCAAGGAGGCCGCCGCCGTGCTGCTCGCGGCGTGGGACCGGAAATCGGCGAAAACCGCCGCGGTGAAAACCGCTTCGATAAAACGCGGGGCCAAGGCGGTGCGTAAAAGAAAGCCGTCGCGCTAACCTCTCGCTTCTCGCTATCCTCACCGCCTATGGCGCCGCAGGATATGGCCTTCACCGATGATCGTCTTCTGGACGGGCGCGTTCACATACGCCAGCCCGCCGACGGCTATCGTGTCGCGGTCGATCCGGTCCTGCTCGCCGCCGCCGTACCTGCAAAACCGGGCCAGCATGTGCTCGACGCGGGATGCGGGACCGGCGCGGCCATGTTCTGCCTTGCGGCGCGCGTTCAGGGCCTGAATTTGACAGGTCTCGAACTGCAACCGCGCCATGCCGAGTACGCCCGCGCGGGGCTTGCGCTTAATGGCCTTGAAGGCGCCGCGCGGATCGTCACCGGAGATATCGCGGACGTTGCTCACGGCGTTTACGACATCGTGATGACAAACCCGCCTTTCGCCGACGGCGGCACGCCGCCGCCGAACGCGTCGCTTGCCGTCGCGCATATGGAGGGCGAACTCGATCTCGCCGCCTGGCTGCGTCATTGCCTCGCGGCGCTGAAGCCGAAAGGCCGCCTGGTGATCGTTCATCGCGCGGATCGTCTCTCGGACATCCTGGGTGTCCTGCACGGGCGCACGGGCGACATCCGCATCCGTCCCATCCATTCCAAGAGCGGTCAGCCGGCGCGCCGCGTCATTATCGATGCCGGCAAGGACCGCCGTACGCCGGACACGCTCCTGCCGGGGTTCATCCTTCACGGCGATGACGGCGCTTTCACAGCGGCCGCCGATGCGGTCTTGCGCGGCGGCGGCGCGCTTGCCTAGCCCTTGCAAACCGCGAAAGCGTACCGAAATTGGAAGGACTTGTGTCCTCGCCCGATATGGTAAGCTCCGCTCATGGACGTGATCGACCGCCTCAACGATTTTCTCGCCGACCGCGGCATCGTGCGCGCGACGCTGCCGACGCCGTCCGTGTCGGTCGTGCGCCTGCAAGGCCTCATCGGCGCCGTGGGCATGGGACGGCGCGGCCTGAGCCTGACCGCGCTCGAGCCGATCCTCAAGAAGGCCTTCTCCAGGCATGTGCGCGCCGTGTGTCTTCAAATCAATTCGCCCGGCGGCTCACCGGTGCAGTCGGCGCAGATCGCCGGGCGCATCCGTCAGCTTTCGAAGGACAACAAGATACCCGTCTTTGCCTTCGCCGAGGATATCGCGGCCTCGGGCGGCTACTGGCTGGCGCTCGCCGCGGACGAAATCTATGCGGATGCCATGTCGGTGGTCGGTTCCATCGGTGTGATCTCGGCCGGCTTTGGGTTCCAGGACCTTATCTCTAAAATGGGCGTCGAGCGGCGCGTGCATGCGCAAGGCGCGCACAAAAGCTTTCTCGATCCCTTTAAGCCCGAGAATCCTGAGGACGTTGCGCGTCTCGACGCGATCCAAAAGGATATCCACCGCCAGTTCACCACCTTCGTGCGCAAGCGCCGCGGCGAGCGCCTGACGGCGGCGGATGAAGCGGTGTTCAACGGCGACATCTGGACCGGGGAACGCGCGCTTGAACTCGGCCTCGTCGACGGGCTTGGCGATCTCAGGACCATCATGCGCCGCAAGTACGGTCCCGACGTGCGCTTCCTCATCGTCGAACGCCCCATGAGTTGGCTCGAACGCCGCCTGGGCCGGGTCGGGGGCTCCGGCCTCGAGAGCGCCGACGCGCGCATCGGTTGGGCCTCGGACCTGATCTCGGCCGTCGAGGAGCGCGCCCACTGGGCGCGGTTCGGCCTGTGATTTCGATCCTGAAGATCCTTTTTACGATTGGCGTCATCATCGTCGTGTACTTGGGTTTCAAGTACCGCTGGCGGCTGACCGATATGACCCGGGCCGCCGCCCGCATGACAGGGGCCGACGTGCGGCCGCCCGGTCCGCCGCGTTCAGGCCCGCCGGTGGTTCAGGACCTCGTGCCCTGCCGCAAATGCGGGGCATATATCGCCTCCGGCACGACCTGTTCCTGCGAAAAAAGCTGATTTTAAAAGCAGATTCTAAAGGCCCCGCGGGCGTAGGCCCGCATCTTTTTAAGTTATGCGCCTTCGCGCATGTTGATTTGAGGCCGGTCGGTCGGTAGCTTCCCGGCTCCTTTATCTGTGGATCAGACCGATGGCTCGCGCCGCCAAGAAACGCCCTAAAATCAAAGCCAAGGCAAAGGCAAAGCCCAAAGCGAAGGCCAAAGCGAAGGCCAAGCCCAAAGCGAAGCCCGCCGTGAAGAAGGCGCCGGCGAAGAAAGCGGCCCCTAAAAAGACATCAGTGAAGAAGCCCGCCGCCAAGCCGGCTCCTGTTCGCCGCGCCGCGCCGAAGATCGCCGCAAAAGCCGCGACGAAGCCGACCAGCTTTCAGGGTTTGATCCTCGCGCTCCAGAATTTCTGGGCCGAGCAGGGCTGCGTGATCCTGCAGCCGTACGACAGGGAGATGGGCGCCGGCACCTTCCATCCGGCCACGACGCTGCGCGCCCTCGGTCCGGACACCTGGAACGCGGCCTACGTGCAGCCGTCGCGCCGTCCGACGGATGGCCGTTACGGCGAAAACCCGAACCGTCTTCAGCACTATTATCAGTACCAGGTCATCCTGAAGCCTTCGCCGGCCGATCCGCAGGCGCTCTATCTCAAGAGCCTCGAAGCGATCGGTATCGACGTGATGGCGCACGATATCCGCTTTGTTGAGGACGATTGGGAAAGCCCGACCCTGGGCGCCTGGGGTCTCGGCTGGGAAGTGTGGTGCGACGGGATGGAAGTCACCCAGTTCACCTACTTCCAGCAGGTCGGCGGTCTCGAGTGCGATCCGGTCGCCGTCGAGTTGACCTATGGTCTCGAACGCCTCGCCATGTACGTGTACGGCGTCGAGAATGTTTACGATCTCGCGTTCAACGACCGCGGCGTGACCTACGGCGACATCTTCAAGCGCGCCGAGATCGAATATTCGGCGCACAATTTCGAGTTCGCGAACACCGACATTCTGTTCAAGCGCTTCGCCGACTGCGAGAGCGAATGCCGTGCGCTGCTCGAGCAGCGCCTGGCGCTGCCGGCCTACGATCAGTGCATCAAGGCCTCCCACACCTTCAACCTTCTGGATGCCCGCGGCGTTATCAGCGTCACTGAACGCGCCGCTTATATCGCTCGCGTCCGCGCGCTTGCCAAAGCGTGCTGCGAGATGTGGCTCCAGCCCACGAATGCCCGGTAACCGTCATGGCTGAGCTTCTTCTTGAAATCTTCTCCGAGGAAATCCCCGCGCGCATGCAGGCGCGCGGCGCCGAAGACCTCGCCCGTCTCGTCGGCGAAAGCCTGAAGGCCCAGGGCCTCGAGGCGAAATCGCTGCGCGCCGTCGGCGGTCCCCGCCGCCTGACTCTCGTGGCCGATGGTTTGCCCAAGGCGCAGCCGGATACGACCGAAGAACGTAAAGGTCCGCAGGTCGGCGCGCCCGAACAGGCGCTGCAAGGCTTCATGAAGGCCGCCGGTCTGACGTCCATCGACCAGGCGGACGTGCGCGAGCTGCCCAAGGGCAAGTTCTACTTCGCGGTGGCCGTGAAGAAAGGCCGTCCGACCGCCGTCGTGCTCAAGGAAATCGTCGAGGCCGCACTGGCGCAGCTGCCGTGGCCCAAGTCCATGCGTTGGGGCACGAACCCGACCCGTTGGGTGCGTCCGCTGCACAGCATCATCTGCCTGTTCGACGGCGCCGTCGTGCCGGTCGAATTTGCCCGCGTGAAAGCGGGGAACACGACCGCCGGCCATCGCTTCCTCGCGCCGGCCCGGATCGGCGTGAAGAACGCCGCCGACTATACGGCCAAGCTCAAGAAGGCCAACGTGGTGGTCGAGCCCGGCGAGCGAGAAGAGATCATCAGCCGCGATCTTGCCAGGCTTGCGGCCGCCGAGGGGCTTTCCGTGCGCGCCGACGCCGGCTTGCTCTCGGAAGTGATCGGTCTCGTCGAGTGGCCCGTGCCGTTGCTCGGCACCATTCCCGATGCCTTCATGGATGTGCCCGCTGAAGTCATGACCTCGGCGATGCGCAAACATCAGAAGTATTTCGCGCTCTCGACCAAGAGCGGCGCCTTCGCCAACCGGTTCGGCGTCATCGCCAACATGGTCACGAAGGACAAAGGCAAGGCGATCGTCGCCGGCAACGAGCGCGTGCTCAGCGCGCGCCTGTCGGACGCCAAGTTCTTCTGGGATCAGGACCGCGAACAACCGCTCGCGTCCCGCGTCGAGAAGCTTCAGGAGCGTGTGTTCCAGGCTTCCCTCGGCACCGTGCTCGACAAGACCAAGCGTCTGGTGAAACTCGCCGGTCATCTCGCGGAGCTTCTGAAGGCCGACACGCAGGGGGCCGAACGCGCCGCTCTGCTGTGCAAGGCGGACCTGTCGACCGGCATGGTCGGCGAGTTCCCCGACCTTCAGGGCATCATGGGCCGCTACTACGCGCTCCACGACAAGGAATCCGCCGCTGTCGCCGACGCCGTCGCCGAACACTATTCGCCGCTGGGTCCCACGGATGCCTGCCCGTCCAAGCCGCTCAGCATCGTGGTTTCGCTGGCGGATAAATTGGACAGCCTCGTCGGTTTCTTCGCCATCAACGAAAAGCCCACCGGCTCCAAGGATCCTTACGCCCTGCGCCGCGCCGCCCTCGGCGTGATCCGCATCATCCTTGAGAACAAGCTGCGCCTGCCGCTGCGCGCGGCGTTCGGTCACGCGCTGGCCGGCTACGATGCGCTCAAGGTCGATGCCAAGAAGATCTCGGACGAAGTGCTCGACTTCTTCGCTGACCGTCTCAAGGTCCACCTGCGCGAAAAGGGCGTGCGCCACGACTATGTGTCGGCGGTCTTCGCGCTCGGCACGGAAGACGACCTCGTGCGCCTCATCGCGCGCGTCGACGCCCTCGCAGCCTTCCTCACCAGCGACGACGGCGCCAACCTGCTCGTGGCTTACAAGCGCGCCGCGAACATCCTGCGCATCGAAGAGAAGAAGGATAGCAAGACTTACGCCGGTGATGTTGCGGCTGAATCGCTTGGTGCTGCCGAGGGCGAGCAGCTTCTGAACACGTTGAACGGCACCGCGGTTATACGCATTGTCCGTGAAGATGATTTTGCCACGGCAATGGCCGAACTCGCGAAGCTGCGTGCGCCCGTAGACGCTTTCTTCGACAAGGTGACCGTCAACACCGACAATGCCGATCAGCGCGTGGCCCGTCTCACGCTCCTCGCCCGGATCGTCGTGGTCATGAACCAGGTCGCCGACTTCTCGAAGATCGAAGGCTAGTTCGTTATTCTGGCATCCTGGGGCTTGTCCCCAGGAGCCAGGGTTGCGAAGCTCGGCGCATGAGTTCCGCGCCTTCATCTGACATTTTCGACTACATCATCGTCGGCGGCGGCACCGCCGGCTGTGTCCTTGCCAATCGCCTGTCCGCGGACCCAAAGGTGCGCGTGCTTCTGCTCGAAGCGGGCGGCAAGGACGATTACATCTGGGTGCGCATTCCCGTCGGCTATCTTTATTGCATGGGAAATCCGCGCACCGACTGGTGCTTCCGCACGGAAGGCCAGAAAGGGCTCGGCGGCAAAGCGCTGAATTATCCGCGCGGCCGCGTGCTGGGAGGCTGCTCGTCCATCAACGGGATGATTTACGTCCGCGGCCAGCGCCGTGACTACGATCGATGGCGGCAACTCGGCAATGCCGGGTGGGGCGCCGACGATGTCGTTTCGCATTTTCATAAATTGGAGGATTTCGCCGCGGGAGACCTCGGCATCCACGGCGCGGGCGGTGAAGTGCGCATCGAGAAACAGCGCCTGCACTGGCCGCTGCTCGACGCCATTGCCGACGCGGCGGCCGCTTTGGGAATTCCGAAGCGCGGCAGTATCACGGCCAGCGACGACGACGGCGTCGGCTATTTCAGCGTCACGCAACGGCGCGGCTGGCGATGGAGCGCCGCGACCGCCTTCTTGAAACCCGCGCTCACGCGCTCCAATCTTGCGGTGGCGACAAAGGCGTTCGCGCAACGCATCGTCTTTGAAGGGCGCCGCGCGGCCGGCGTGGAGTATCTTCAGGACGGCGCGCTCAAGGCGGCGCGCGCGAATGCGTCCGTGATCCTCGCCGCCGGTGCGATCGGTTCGCCCCATTTGCTCGAGGTCTCCGGCGTAGGCGACGCCAATCGCCTCAAGGCCCTCCATATCCCTGTGGTTTATCACGCCCCTGGGGTCGGCGAGAACCTCCAGGACCATCTCCAGCTCCGCTGCATCTACAAAGTCACGGGCGCTGCGACATTAAATGAACGCGTGCGCACGTTGTTCGGGAAGGCGCTGATCGGCGCGGAATACGCGCTGTTTCGCACAGGGCCCATGTCCATGGCGCCGAGCCAGCTGGGCCTCTTCGCGCGCTCCGACTCTTCGGTCGAAACGCCCGACGTTCAGTTTCACATCCAGCCCTTAAGTCTCGACCGGTTCGGCGAGCCCCTGCACAGCTTTCCCGCTTTCACCATCGCGCCGTGCAATTTGCGCCCGCACAGCCGCGGATCCGTCCATCTCACGAGCCCCGACGTGGCCAGGGCGCCGAAGATCGATCCCAATTATCTTTCCGACCCTTACGACCGCCTTGTCGCGGCGCGTGCTTTACGCTTGACGCGCCGCATCGTGGCGCAGGAGCCGCTGCGTCGTTATGCGCCGGTGGAATATGTCCCGGGGCCGCACTTTGAAACCGACGAAGACCTCGCGCGCGCCGCGGGGCAGGTGGGCTCCACCATCTTCCATCCCGTCGGGACGGCCCGCATGGGGCAGGATGCCGGCGCGGTGGTTGACGAACGCCTGCGAGTCCGGGGACTCGAGGGGCTCCGGGTGATCGACGCCTCGGTCATGCCGACCATCACGTCGGGCAATACCAATGCCCCGGTCATGGTCATCGCCCATAAGGGGGCCGCTATGGCCCTTGAAGATGCTCAATTTAAAGTATAACTTACAAAATATCCTCTAAACGGGAACGTTTTCACCGATTTCGAGTTGTAAGAGGCGTTTTTAGCGGCTATTTAAAGCCTCGCTTAAGCCTATTCCGAAAGACCCCCTTACGGAGCTTACACATGCGGGACAACGCCCTCGAACGCGCCATCACGGAAGCCGGCGGTGTCACCGCCTTGGCCCGGGCCATCAACGTGACGCCGCAGGCCATCAGCCAGTGGGACCGCGTGCCGGCCGAACGGGCCATCGCGGTGGAGCAGGCCACGAAGGGCAAGGTGACGCGTCAGGAGCTTCGTCCGGATGTTTTCGGCGCCGGTGAAACGAAAGCCGCGCCCGTCGCCGCCGTCCCGGCGCCCGAACCCGCCCATGACGGCAAATGGGTCTACGCCTTCGGCAACGGCACGGCGGAGGGGAGCGCCCGCATGAAAAACCTCCTCGGCGGCAAGGGCGCGAACCTCGCCGAGATGAGCGCCATCGGCATCCCGGTTCCTCCGGGATTCACGATCTCAACGGACGTCTGCACCTATTACTACGGCCATGGCAAGTCCTACCCCGCCGACCTGCGCGATCAGGTCGCGCGGGCCGTCAATCATGTGGAACGACAGATCGGCGCGCACTTCGGTGACGTGAAGAATCCGCTGCTCGTCTCCGTACGCTCGGGCGCGCGCGCCTCCATGCCGGGGATGATGGACACGATCCTCAACCTCGGCCTCAACGACGAGACGGTGGAAGGCCTGGCAAAGCAGTCGAAGGACCCGCGTTTCGCCTACGACAGCTATCGCCGCTTCATTCAAATGTATTCGGGCGTTGTGCTCGGCATGGACTCCTACGACTTCGAGCATCTGCTCGATATCGCCAAGGAAGATAAGGGCGTAACCCTCGATACCGAGCTCACCGCGGACGATCTCAAGGATCTCGTCGCATCCTATAAAGAGAAGGTGCTGGAGGACGTCGGCGAGCCGTTCCCGCAGGATGTGCATCAACAGCTGTGGGGCGCCGTCGGCGCGGTGTTCTCGAGCTGGATGAACCAGCGCGCGATCACCTACCGCAAGCTCCACGACATCCCCGACAACTGGGGCACGGCCGTCAACGTGCAGTCCATGGTGTTCGGCAACATGGGCGGCGACTGCGCCACCGGCGTGTGTTTCAGCCGCGACCCCTCGACCGGCGCCAATGTTTTTTACGGCGAATATCTTGTGAATGCGCAAGGCGAGGATGTCGTCGCCGGCATCCGTACGCCGCAGCAGATCACGCTGGCCGGCAAGAGGGCGCAAGGCTCCACTCTTCCCTCGCTGGAAGAGGAAATGCCCGCGCTGTACCGTGAGCTCGTCGATGTGCGCGATCGCCTCGAGCGCCACTACACCGACATGCAGGACATGGAGTTCACCATCCAGAAGGGCAAACTCTGGATGCTCCAGACCCGCAACGGCAAGAGAACGGCCCAAGCCGGCTTCAAGATCGCGGTCGACATGGCGCGCGAAGGGCTCATCAGCGAGAACGAAGCCGTGCGCCGCATCGATCCCAACCAGCTCGATCAGCTGCTGCATCCGGCCCTCGATCCCAAGGCGCCGCGCCAGCTGCTCGCGCGCGGGCTGCCCGCCTCGCCGGGCGCGGCTGCGGGCAAGATCGTGTTCACCGCCGAGGACGCCGAGGATTGGGTGAAGCGCGGCGAGAAGGTCATTCTGGTCCGCCGTGAAACCAGCCCCGAGGACATCAGCGGCATGCATGTCAGCCAGGGCATCCTCACCACGCGCGGCGGCATGACCAGCCACGCGGCGGTCGTCGCGCGCGGCATGGGCACGCCCTGCGTCTCCGGCGCCGGCGAACTGCAGGTCGATGTGCACGCCAAGACCATGCGTATCCGCGACAAGATTTTGCTCGAAGGCGACGTCATTACCCTGGACGGCGCCACCGGCGAGGTGTTCCTCGGCAAGGTCGCCACCATCCGTCCCGAACTCACGGGCGACTTCGCGACCTTGATGGGATGGGTGGACGGCATCCGCCGCCTGAAGGTGCGCGCCAACGCCGAAACCCCGCTCGACGCCGAAACCGCCCGCAAGTTCGGCGCGGAAGGCATTGGCCTGTGCCGCACCGAGCACATGTTCTTCGACGCCCAGCGCATTCTCACCGTGCGTCAGATGATCCTGGCGAAAGATGCCGGCGGCCGTAAGGCGGCGCTCGACAAGCTGCTGCCGCATCAGCGCGGGGACTTTGTGAAGCTGTTCACCATCATGGAAGGCCTGCCGGTCACGATCCGTCTCCTGGATCCGCCGCTGCACGAGTTCCTCCCGCAGACCGACAGCGAAATCGCCGAAGTCGCGGCCGGCGCCGGCGTTTCGCAAGAGTCCGTGCGCGAAGTGCTCGCGCGCCTGCACGAAAGCAACCCGATGCTCGGGCATCGCGGAGTCCGTTTGGGCGTCTCGCATCCGGAAATCTACGCCATGCAGGCGCGGGCCATTTTTGAAGCCGCCGTGCAGGTGGCCAAGGACGGCAAGAAGGTCATTCCGGAAATCATGATCCCGCTGGTCGGTACGCGCGCCGAACTCGACATGATGAAGAAGGTCGTCGATGACGCCGCGGCTGCCGTGTTCGGCCAGGCCGGAACGACGATTGCCTACATGATCGGCACCATGATCGAATTGCCGCGCGCCGCGCTTCGCGCCGGCGACATTGCCCAGACCGCGGAATTCTTCTCCTTCGGCACCAACGATCTGACGCAGACGACGCTCGGCCTCTCGCGCGACGACTGCGCGACATTGGTTGAGCTCTACAAGGCGAAAGGCATCTACGAAAAAGACCCGTTCGCGAGTCTCGATCAGGAGGGCGTCGGCGAACTGATCACTATCGCGGCAGAACGTGGCCGCGCCGCGCGTCCTGCCCTTAAACTGGGCATCTGCGGCGAACATGGCGGCGATCCGGACTCGATCACCTTCTGCCATCGCGCGGGGCTGGATTACGTGTCCTGCTCGCCCTATCGTGTGCCTGTCGCGCGGCTTGCCGCCGCGCAAGCGGTGCTCATGGAGAACAGCACGGAAAAGGTTCTGCGCACCGCCGCTTAGAATTTTATTGAGAGGGGATGGCTATGCTGACGATGTGGCTCTGCTTCGATAAGCCGAATTCGAGTGACCTGCGCATGAAGACGCGGCCCGAGCACCTCGAGTGGATCGAGAAGGCCGTGAAGAAATTCAAGTTCGCGGGTCCGATGATGAGCGACGACGGCCAGACACTGAAAGGTTCATGCATCGTCGCCGAATTCGACAGCCTCGAGCAGTCGCGCGAAATACAGAGCCAGGATCCGTACCACAAGGCCGGCCTGTTCGAAAAAGTGGTCGTCTGCCCCACCAAGCAGATGTTCCCCAAGGTTTAGTTCGGCCCCGTCTCGCGAACTTACAAGATTCGGCTTTGGCGGATCAGCGACATCGCGGCGGCGGCGATGGCGAACACGGCTGCGACGGCGGCGAAGATGGAGCTGATTTCGGTCTCCTGGCGCTCCATGACCAGCTGCGTATTGAGGCTTTTGTACACCTCATTCAACGCGGCGCCGGAATTGGCCGCGAAATATTTGCCCTTGGTGACGTCCGCGATGGTCTTCAACGACTCTTCGTCGAACTGCATCCCGCCGTAATAACCGCCGCCGTTCGCCGAGCCGAGGCCGACGGTATAGATGCGCACGCCCCTGTCCGCCGCCATGCGCGCCGTTTCGATGGGGTCGGGGCCCACGGTCGCGCGGCCGTCCGTCAGAAGGATGATGGTCGAATTCTGGTTGGAGCCCGGCGGGACCGGTTTAAAGGCCGGTTGCGCCGGCTGATCCAGCGACGCGCCTTGTCGGTCGCGGTCGCGGCCGAAGTCGGACTCGCTGAAGCGGGGATCGAAGGCCGCATCGGGAAAGATCGTCTGCAGCGAAACAAGAATGCCGCTGCCGATCGCGGTACCGCGGAACGTGCGGAAGCGGTCGATGGCTTGCGTGAGTTCGTCGCGGTTGAGCGTGGGCGTCTGCACCAGCGCGGCGGCGCCGGCGAAGGCGACGATGCCGATCCGCGTCGTGCTGGGCTGCTGGGTGATGAATTGCTTGGCGGCGTTCTGCGCGGCGGTCAGGCGGTTGGGCTCGACGTCCCGCGCCCGCATGCTCCCGGAAACGTCCATGGCCAGGATCACGAGCGCCCGCTGGGACGGCAGGGTGACCATGGCCGCCGGTTTGGCCACGGCGGTCAGCGCCAGCACGATGGAAACCAGCAGAAGCATCGCCGGAATGTGACGCCGCCACGTCGCCCCGGGACCCAGGGCCTCGCGGATGCGGCCGATGTCGGCATAGCGCACCGCCATCTTTTTCTTCCGCGCGAGCAGGTAGAAGTACAGCGCGACCAGTGCGGGCGCCGCCAGGAGAAGGAGCAGTAGCAGCGGAGAGAGGAATTTCATCGCCGTGCATCCCGATGCTCGGGGCAGAGGCGCTGCCCGGCATGAGGCTATGCTTTTTACGGCAGTCCGCGAAGGGGGAGATTCGGGCGCTTTGTGACGAAATCAGCCGACGTCGTCGACCTGCTCATATTGCGCGTCGAACAGGCCCGGCGGCAGCCGGTAGGTGGTGCCGCCTTCGCGCACCAGCCAGTCGCCCTTGTAAACTTTGTCGCGAATCCCGCCGATGGCCAGCCGGCCGTCGGCCAGCACGACGGCTTCCAGCCAGTCAGGCCAGTCGGCCCGCGGCTGGCCGTTCCATTGCCACGCTTGAATCTCGATTGGTCGTCTGCGGTACCGGGTCGCCATTCCCCACCTGCGTTCCCGAGCGCTGTCTTCTAGTCTTGCGGCAACTGCATCCAGTCCGGTTTGACGGGGGTAATGCGCGCGGCTCCCGCCGTCAAGTTGCCCCCGCTCTTCCATGCATCCAGACGTACCAGCGCGAGCCCGTGAGCACCCGCGATACTCTTCATTTCCCCGGCGTCTCTTCCATCTATGGTTAACGCTTCGCCGGGCGCGGGGGTTGCACCGTCAATAGTCACCGGCATCAGGCGCTTCTTGATGAGCGCCCGGTAGTGCGTGCGGGCCGTCAGTTCTTGCCCGATATAACAGCCCTTTTCGAAGTCCACGCCGTGCAGTTCTTCGAACCCGTTTTCAAGCAGAAGGGCTTTATCGATCTCCATGTCGCGGCTGCCGTCCGGCAGGCCGAGGCCAATCCGGTGCGCGTCATAGGCCTCGGGTGTCGCGCGGGTGAGAGGAAGCCCGCCGGCTTGGTCCGGCGTGAGGGCAAAGCGCACCCCGGCGCCCTTGAGGCGCGGGTCGGTATAAAGCACGCCATCGCCGCGCGCCTTCACCGTTCCTAAGGTTTCCGTTGTCTCGAGGGCGGCGGCGGCGCCTTCGCCCCAGGCGATTCCCGCCTGAAGCGTATCCAGCGGCGCAAAGCTCACCTTCGCCCGCAATTTATAGCGCGCCAGACGGCCGATCAGGTCCTCGCGCCGGGCCCGTTCGCACTCCAAAAGGATCGCATCCCGGTGGGGAACGACGAAGAACTCGTGCAGGAATTTGCCTTGCGCCGTCAGAAAGGCGGCCCACATGGCTTGGCCCGCCTCCACATGGCGCATATCGTTCGAAATCATGCCCTGCAGGAAGCCGGCCCGGTCGTCGCCGCCGACGGCAATGAGCGCGCGATGGGGAAGGGCGGTGAAAAACGCCATATAAGTCTCCTAAGCTTCTGCTTATGTAGCACCCTCAGAGCTTGCTGCAAGTCGCGCCCGTCTCGGATATAAACCCGTCCATGCACTACGTTTTTGTCGACGACTCGCCGCTCCAGTACGACGGCTATACCAACCTCCGCCGCGCGATCGGCGGGGCCGAGAAGGCTGTCGGGGGCCTCGCCGCCGCTCTGGCCGAGCGCGGCCACGAGGTCAAAGTCATCAACAACACCACGTACGCCCATATGGCGGACGGCGCCTATTACACGCCGTTCGGCGATACGTGGGCGCCCAAGGCCGCCGACGTGGTGATCGCCATGCGCAAGCCGTCGCTGCTCGGCCATTTGCGCAACGTGAAGCACCGGCTGCTCTGGGTCACGGGCGCGCCGGACTATCTGACCGCCCCCGCCAATGCGCCGTTGTGGGAGTCCTTCACGCCGGGGCTGATTTTCATCTCCGAGCAGCAGCAGCGCGCTTATAAGGGCAAGCTGAAGAGCGCCGCGCTGATTCCCGGCGTACGTTCGTCTTTCTATGAAACGCCGCTCATGCAGGACCCCGATCCGCATGAAGAGGCGCTCAATCCCGAACTCTATGCCGCCCGTCAGGCGGTGCTCGACGCCATGCCGAAAGGCCCGCCGAGCCCCAATGCGATTGTCACCTCGCATCCGCAGCATGGTCTCGCCTGGCTTATCGATCTGTGGTGCGAGCGGGTTCATCCGGCCCTGCCCGCGGCGCGGCTTTCGATTTTCTCCGCCAGTCTCGCCAAGGCCGCGCGCGGGGAAGATATCCCCGACGAACTCGCGCCGATTTTCGCCAAGGTGCAGGCCGCGGCCGCGCAGAATGTCGCCGTCGCCGACCCCATCTCGGACGACGGCATGGCGGCGGTCTATCGTACGGCCCGCGTGCACCTCTATCCGGGCCATGCGCAGGATTTTGCCTGCTGGACCTTAAGTGAATCGCAGAGCGCCGGCACACCGGCCGTCGCGCGCATGCTCGGCGGCACGTCCGAGCGCATCGCCAACGGCCAAACCGGCTATCTGGTCCCGGATGCTGAGGCTTTCGCCAACGTGACGTTGCAGATTCTCAAGGATGACGGCGTCTACACGTCGCTCAGCGAAGAGGCCAAGCGGATCGAACACCGTCATACGTGGGCGAGCGCGGCCGAGGCGCTCGATAACTTCGTCGCGAAGCTCACTTGAATATCCTGTTCATTACGAACACCCGCATCGGCGACGCTATTCTGTCGTCGGGCGTGCTGCATGATCTTGTCGAGCGCTATCCAGAGGCGCGGTTTACCGTCGTCTGCGGGCGCTTGCCGCAGACGCTGTTCGCCGCGGTGCCGCGCCTCGAGCGGGTGATCGTGCTCAAGAAGCGCCGCTTCGATCTGCACTGGTTCGATCTTTGGCGCCAACTTAAAGGCACGCGCTGGGATATTGCCGTCGATCTGCGGCGCTCCTTCATCTCCTTCTTCCTGGATGTAGGAAAGCGCTACGTCATCGGCCCGGCCAACGACGCCGTGCACCGGGTCCAGCATCTGTCCTCGGTCTTGAAGCTGGGGCACTTGGCGCCGCCGCATGTGTTTGTCGCGCCGCGCCATGAAGAACAGGCGCGCCGTCTGATTCCACCGGGCGCGCCGGTCCTGGCGCTGGCGCCCGTCGCGGCGGCGGCTGAGAAGACATGGCCCGCGGACAGGTTCGCCGCGCTCGCCGCGGACCTGCGGGCCGGTCCTTGCGCCGGCTGGCGAATCGCTTTGTTCGGCGGGCCGGGTGACGACGCGAAAGCCGCGCCGCTGCTGGCCGCGCTTCCCGGCGCGCTCGAGGTATACGGCGAGCCGGATCTGCTGAGCGTCGCCGCCGCGCTCAAGACTTGCGCCGCTTTTGTCGGAAATGATTCCGGCCTCGCGCATCTGGCGGCCGCGGTGGAAGTGCCGACTCTCGCGCTCTTCGGCCCTTCGGACCCGATACGGTACGCGCCCTTTGGCGCCGGGGCGCGCTTCCTGCAAGCGCAGAACCGTGACATCGCCGGGCTGAGTGTCGCGGAAGTTGCGGCGGTCGCGCGCGGGATCATCCCGTAACACCTTGGCTTCGCCGCCCGCTTGTGCAAAGTCTTGCGGAAGCAGGAACGAGGTCGCGTTGAAAGTTTTCCACCTCATGAGCGGCGCGCCGTATGGCGGCGTCGA
>JADZAK010000015.1 GCA_020852595.1 Rhodospirillaceae bacterium | reverse complement strand
GTTCGTGCCGGGTCGGCCTTGAGTGCCGGTGCTTCGACCGCCTATCAGCTCGGCCGCGCCACGTCGGGTCAGAGCGGCTTTGCCGGTGTCGGGGCTGGTTTTGCCGGGATGGCGCGCGCCGGGGCCGGAGTCATGAACGAGTGGTTCAAGTCCACCGTGAGTCCGAGCGCACAGGCGGGCCGCCAAGGCGCTTGGCGTGCGACCGGCGGTGCGGCGAGCCCGTCACCCGGCGCGTCATCGCCGCCGGCCGGCGACGGTGCGCCCGATTGGGCCAGGACGATGCGCGCCGAGCAGCGCGGCCGGGCGAACCGCGCCGCCGCCGCGCAGGCTGTCAAGGAAGGCGACAAGCCGGGGGGCGCGGCCAACCCGGACTTGAGCGAGGGGGAGCAGTAGTCCATGTGGTTCAAGCGCGCACAGGAACGCTATGGCCGGACTCCCGAGCCGGAGACGGCTTATCAAAAAGCGGCTCAGGTATGGGACGAACGGATCGGCGCGGCGCGCATACAGGCGCGCAACTGGCGTCTCATGGCCTTCGGATCTCTAGGCTTGTCGATCTTGCTGGCGGGCGGCGTTCTCTGGCAGAGCAGTCAGAGCCGCGTCGTTCCTTACGTGGTGGAAGTGGACAGGTTCGGCGAGGCGCGCGCCGTCGCGGCGGTATCGGACACCTACCGCCCGAGCGACGCCCAGGTGGCGTGGTATCTCGGGCGGTTTGTCTCCAACGTGCGCTCGCTCTCCATCGACCCGGTGGTGGTGCGGCAGAATTGGCTTCAAGCCTACGATTTCGCCACTGACAAGGCGGCGGTTTTTCTCAACGAGTATGCCCGCGCCAACAATCCCTTCGCGGACGTGGGCGCGAAGTCCGTTGCCGTGCAGATCACCAGCGTCGTGCGCGCAACCGACTTGTCCTATCAGGTCAAATGGCAGGAGCAGACCTACAGGCAAGGCGCTCTTGCTTCGACCGAGCATTGGACCGCGATGTTAACGGTGGTGATGCAAGCGCCGCAGACCGCCGATGCCTTACGCAAGAATCCCCTGGGCATCTATATCAACGGCCTTGCCTGGTCGCAGGAGTTCAACGCTTCAAACAGCCGCTAACGGAGGCAGTTCGATGAGCACACGTTCCAGCTTTGGCCTGATGCTTTCCACAGTCATCCTTGCCGCTTGTGCCGGCAAGACGCCTCCGCCCGCTATCGCTTACGACAGCGAGAGTTTTATGCCCGCCGTCGCCGTGATGGAGCCGCCGCCGGAGCTGGTCGCGGTTGCGGAGGCTCCGCCCATGCCGACGCTGCCGGAGCCGGTTCCCGCCAAACCCGACCGCCGGCCGCCCACGGTGCGGGTGGAGGCCGCCAACAAGGCCGCCCTGCAGGAGCCCACGGCGCACGGCTACATCAACGCCGTGCAGGTCTATCCGTTCGTGGATGGTACGCTCTACCGGCTCTATGCCGCGCCCGAGCAAGTGAGCGACATCGCTTTGCAGCCGGGCGAGAGTCTAAGCTCGGTTTCCGCCGGGGACACGGTGCGTTGGGTGATCGGAGACACCACCAGCGGCGCGGATACCGAACAGCGGGTCCATATCCTCGTCAAACCCTTCGCCGCGGGCCTCAAGACCAACCTCGTCATCACCACCAACCGCCGCAGCTATCACCTGCAATTGGAAAGCACCGAGTCCACGGCAATGGCGGTGGTAAGCTGGACCTATCCCCAGGATGTAATGGCCGCCGTGCGCCGCAACGCCGAACCCGACGTGCGGCAAGCCGTTTCCTTGAACACGGCGCTTGAGGATATTCGGTTTCGCTATGCCATTACCGGCGATGCGCCGCCCTGGCGGCCGCTCAGGGCCTTCGATGATACGAGCAAAGTCTATATCGAGTTTCCGGAACGGATCGACCAGGGCGAAGCGCCGCCGCTGTTCGTCGTCGGCCCCGAAGGCGATAGCGAGCTGGTCAACTACCGTGTCCGCGGGAATTACTATGTGGTGGACCGACTGTTCGCCGCGGCCGAACTCCGTCTCGGGCAGAAACCGCAGCAGGTCGTCCGCATCAGCCGCACCGATACGGTTGCGGGCGGCCGGTAAGGGCAGGTCCGTATGGCCGATCAGACCTATACGCCGCCGCCCAAGGAGAACCCGGAACGCCTGAGTCTGCGGGCCGCGCCCCGCCGCGCCATCCGCTTCAAGCGGAACCTCTTGATTGGTGTCGCGGGCGTTGTGTCTCTCGTCCTGTTCGGCGTTGTCGGCATGGGCTTGAAGCCGCCCGCGCTCCGCTCCGGCTCCAACGGACAGGAGCTATACAACGTGGACCGCAAGGCTATGGCCGACCAAGTGGCGGCTTTGCCGGCCACTTACGGCCAGATGCAGAAGCCGGACGTGCCCGCCTTGGGGCCGCCGCTGCCGGGCGACCTGGGCGGACCCATTCTCGAGCAGGAACGGGCGTTGGGGATTTATGAAGGGGACGGCGGGTTCGGCCACGACGCCGAGGCCGACGACGCCCGCGCCGAACGCATCCGTCTCGCCCAACAGGCCCGCCGCGCCAAGGAGGCCAGCGTGTTCTTTCCGTTGACCACGAATCAGAACACGCAGGCCATGACTCAGGCGGGACAAGGAAACGGAACCGCCATGCCTGCCGCCAGCCCGGGCGCCGAATATCTCAATCTCGATCCCGAGCGCGATCAAAACAACCAGCAGCGCAAGATCGACTTTATGAACCGGCCCGGCGGCCAAAGCATCTACAACGCCTATCCGTTGCAGGACGCGGTATCGCCCTATCAGGTCATGGCCGGCAGCATCATCGCTGCAAGCCTCATCACCGGCATCAATTCGGACTTGCCGGGTATGGTGGCCGCGCAGATCACAGAGAACATCTACGACACTGTATCGGGGCGGTTCTTGCTCATCCCGCAGGGCGCGCGTCTCATCGGCTCCTACGATAGCGTGGTTGCCTTCGGCCAAAGCCGCGCCTTGTTGGTTTGGCAGAGCATCATCATGCCCGACGGTTCCTCCATCCAGATCGAGAATCTGCCGGCCACCGACGTTGCCGGCTACGCAGGGCTGGCGGATGAAGTGGACTTTCATACATGGCGATTGCTCAAGGGCGTCGTGCTATCGACGCTGCTTGGCGTGGGAACTGAACTCAGTCTCGGCAGCGACGAGAGCGACCTTGTGCGGGCCATCCGCGAGTCCACACAACAGAACGTCAATCGTGCCGGTCAGCGCATCACCGAACGGAACCTCAACATCCAGCCGACCATCACCGTGCGGCCGGGCTGGCCGCTCCGGGTGATCGTTCACAAGGATCTTATCTTGCGGCCATACAGGGGATAGGACTCATGCCCATCAAATTGCCCAAGTTGCCCGACAGGGAACCTGTCAAAGTCACCCTGTCGCTCAGTCCCCATCTCCACAGGGCCATCGCCGAATATTCGGAGATTTACCGAGAAACTTACGCGGAGGAGGCTGCGGAACCTGTTGGCGAAATCATCCAATACATCGTCCAAGACTATCTGGACCATGACAAAGGCTTTGCCCGGGAACGGCGCAAACGTGCGGAGGCCGGCGCAGCCAGAGCAATGCCCCGAGAGGCAGGTAATGGACATGCGAAGAAGTAACGCGCCGATACCGACACCCGCCGCAGAGATGTCACCGCTGCAAGTCTTGCCGAAACTGGCTTACTCAATCGACGACGCCTGTAGCATCAGCGGCTTGAGCAAGACATTTTTTTATCGCGCTTGGCGTGCCGGCGGCGGGCCAAAGAAAATTAAGGCCGGCAAGCGCACCTTGATTTCCGATGAATCCCTGCGCGCTTGGCTGCGATCCTTGGAATACCGCGAAAATGATGAACCGTAGGAGAAGCCTTAAAAATCTACGTCCGGCGGGATTGGGTCGAAATCGACGGCTTCCGGCGCACGGCGCGCTATGAAGATTCCGATGATGGGCACTTGTGGATAGGTCTGACGCAAGACCTTTTCGCAGGCTTTGAAATGCGCGCCGGTTGTCAGCACATCATCAAAGAGACAGATCACCTGCGGCGGCGGTGCGATGAGGGAGACATCAATCTCGTAGTTCGCAGCGATCGCGTCGGGGGATGGGCGGTCCTCAACGCTGTGTACTGCGGCGGTGCTGACCTTTTGCACGATCAGTTCCCGAATATCCAAGGGCGGGTTGGGGCGAATGGCGTGCAGCGTTTTTACAAGCCTGTCGTCATACAGGGGATCAGTTTTGGCCTTGGAGGGCGGAATAGGCACGAATGTCAGCCGTGCCAGGTTCTCGTCCGACAAGGATTGGCGCAATGCGGTGGCTGCTTGCCGGATCGCTTGGCCTTTGTACTTCCATTGCGGCGTACCCCGCCGATCCCTCGTTTTCTTAAAATTCAGGATCAGTTGGTTTGTGGCGCTAAAGCTAAATCCCTGGCGCGCGGTGTACTCGCCGATGAAGAGACAAACATCCTCATCATCGAGATAGAAGTGGTCAGACCGGGTAAGGTCGTCAATCCGCGTGAGACGTTGTGGAAAGATGTCGTTTGATGTCATCGTATTCCGACACCCGAATGGCGCCCCGCTGCGCGAACTTTGCCGGCCAAGTCAATTTGGGGTCGCGAAAACAACTGTCAAGGATGAACAGTTTTCGGCCTTGTTGGAGAGCGGCCTTGGCCTGGATGAGCGTGCCGGAGGTTTCCCCGGCTTCCACAATGATCGTGGCTTCCGTGAGGGCGGACATGGTGACGTTCCGCTCCGGGAAGAACAGCCGGTTTTTACGATAGTCCTGACGCTCATACTTACTGAGGGGCACTTGGCTAATCACCAAATACTCCTCCGCCAAACGCTTCTGTAATTCGACGTTAGTTTTCGGATAGGTATGGGAAAGCGGGGTGCCGATCACAGCGATAGTGCGGCCACCCGCAGCGATGGCCGTGGTATGGGCTTCGGTATCGACGCCCTTTGCCAGTCCCGAGACAATCGTAAAATCGTCCTCGACGAGATGGCGCACCAGTTTACGGGTACGCGCCAAGCCTTCTGGCGAGGGTTCGCGGGTGCCCACGACGGCCACAGATCGCGATTCAACGAGATCCCACCAGCCCTGATAATAAAGCAGCTCGACGGGATGCTGGGCGACGCGCAGCTTTTGCGGATATTCGCCGGCGCCATGAACCCGGACGCCAAAATTCTTGATGCCGGCTTCCGCGAACACGCGGCGGACATAGGCCGCTTTTTCGAGGGCCTTTCCGGTGGGTACGAAATCCGAAGGGATGGCGTTGGGGTGAGCGGCGAATTTCTCGGCAATAGATTTGAAGCTCGCCGCGTCATTATCCCACAGGTATTCGTAAGCCCCCATTTCCAAGAAAGGGGAAATGGCGCGTTCGTCCAGATCAGAAAAAGCGAGCGCCGCCTGGGGGGCCATGCAAATCCTCAATACCTAGTTCAATCTTAACTTGTTCCCGCTACGAATAGTAGGGAACAAAATAGGAACAATACTATGCCGCATCAAGAGAGCTGAGTCAAAACAGTCGGTTACGGCCGCCGGTTCCGCACCTTAGCGCGCGAAGGGGTTAGCCCGCGACCACCTTTAGGTTGCCGGCCCGAATATTCATCTTCGGCATCTTGGCCCGGATCACGTTGGTAACGTGCGTCGGGTCGAGGTGGGCATAGTGCCGTTCGGTGACGCGGGTATCGGCATGGCCCAGGTTGGCGGCGACGACCTGGAGCGAAGCGCCGCCCATGACCAAGTGGCTGGCGTAGGTGTGCCGCAGCACATGGAATGAGACGGCAGGTTTGATTTTCGCTTCCTTGCAGGCGTCCTTCATGGGGCGGTGCTGGTGCGATTTGCCCCAGGCATGGCCGTCCTCGCGTTTGAACATGCGTTCGTCGCCAGGACGGTCCCCCACGGTGGCCCGGAAGAACGCAGCCCCTTCGTCCGTCAGAATGACGTGGCGGGATTTGCCGCTCTTGGACCGCCGGATAAAGAGCGTCTTGTTGAGATCGTCGTATTCTTCGACGTTCAAGGCGATCAGCTCGCCGTAGCGGCAGCCGGTGAGGAGGGCGGCTTGGACCAGCGGCCGAAATCCAGCCTGGGTGTTGTCGATCAAGGTTTCGCATTGTTTGAGGGTGAGGTAGCGGATCTTGGGAATGTCCACGTCCTTGAACGGTTTGACGTGGCGCCATGCTTCGTCCGTCTCAAACTTGCCTTCCGCGACGGCGAAGTTGAGCGCTGCTTTAAGGATCGTCAGCAGACGGTTGGCGCTGGCGCGGCGCTTACGCACCTGTTCGTCGTCGGTGGTGTCGAACTCCCTGAATTTTTGCTCCGCCTTCTTTTCGGTCTTTTTGGAGGTCCGCAGGCGTGCGCCGGCGTCGGCAACGCCGGCGTGCCAGTCCCGGAGCCGCTTCTTGGTCAGCTTGGAGAGCAGGAGCTTGCCCAAGGCGGGCTTGATCTGTCCGTTGATCCGGGATTGTAGGTCTTTGGTAGCTTTGTTGCTGCGCCGCTTGTAGTCGGCGAAGTAGTCATCGAGGGCATTTTCGACAGAATAGTTATGGGTGACCGGCTCGCCGTCCTTTTTCAGCTCATAGGTCTTGAGCCACTTACGGGCTTCGTCCTGGGCCTGGCTATAGTCCAAGATGTTTTTGCCGTCGGGGTCCAGGGCATCGTCGGCCGATCCCAAGGTCTGTTCGGCGCGGTCGCCGTCGCGGACCAGCTTGACCAGCCAGACGCCGCCCTTGGCGCCTTTACGGTAGCCCATAGCAAAGCCGCGGGAGATCGTGACCCAAAAGACGGACTTCTGGACGGGCAGCTTGGCGCGGGCGGAGCGGCTATCAATCTTTGCATCGCGGACAGTGCGGGCCATGACGGTAAACTTCCCACAAATCTCCCACAAAACCGTGGGAAAACATGGTGCATTATACCGGCACGATGAGACACAAGAAAGTCAATAACATAAGGAACTTGTTGAGTGTCTGGACGTGTCGTATGGTGTCCCGAAGTGCCCGGTACGTTTCTTTCACGGCGGTAACCGGGGTTCGAATCCCCGTGGGGACGCCACCGCTTTCAAGGGATTAGAGCCGCGCTGCGGC
>JADZAK010000014.1 GCA_020852595.1 Rhodospirillaceae bacterium | reverse complement strand
GTCGAAGGCCCGCAGCGGCCGCCAGGGCGGCGTGTCGCCGGTAATGGCGTAGCGGAACCTGATGTCCTCAAGCGACGTGTTCAAGGAGACGGCCTGTTTCACGTCGGGCGCGGCGTTGCGGCGCATGGCCGCCATCACGTCCTGGGGATAGGTCCAACTCACCACGGCCATCGCCGTGGACTCGGTGCTTTCGAGCAGGAGGTGATAACTGCGACGGTTGGTGGTGATGACGAGGTTGGTCTTGAGGTCAGCGGCAAACGGCTTCACCAGGATATGAACCCGCTGCTCGGCGCCCGCGCCGCTGGTGGTGTCGCCGATCACCCAACGCACCGTGTCACCGGCCGAAACCGAACTCAGCGTTTCGCCCGGTTGCAAGGCAATGTCGCTGACCTGCTCGGGTGCGGCATAGAGCCGGTAGAGTGAGCCGTCCACGAACGGATAGACCTGCACGGCATTGATGTAGCCGTGGGACGTGGGCTCCTGCAGGGCGGCTTTGTTGGCGGCCTCAACGCGCACTGTCGGCGGCCTGCGGTCGGGTTTGGCGGGAGCCGGCGGCGGCAACGTCGGCATGGGCGGCATCTCGGTCTCGGTGATCGGCTCCGGCGACGGGTCTGTCTCCGCCACGGCCGGGAGAAAGCTCGCACTGTCATAGGCAATAGCGGGCGGTGGGGATTTGGTCGTGCAAGCTGCAACAAGGACGGCCGAAAGCGTCAGACCAATGTGGGAACGAATGCTCATTTAGCTGCCCTCCGTTAGCGGCTGGTTGCGGCGTTGAACTCTTGGGACCAGGCAAGACCGTTGACGTAAATCCCGAGAGGATTCTTGCGGAGCGCGTCGGCATTGCGCGGCGCCTGTGTGACGACGGTCAACATGGCGGTCCAATGTTCCGTCGCGGCAAGAGCACCTTGCTTGTAGGTCTGCTCCTGCCATTTGACCTGATAGGAGGAGTCCGACGCGCGCACGACGCTGGTGATCTGCACAGCGACGGACTTGGCCCCCACGCTCGCAAAGGGGTCGTTGGCACGGGCGTGATCGTTGAGAAACATCGCCGCCTTGTCGGTGGCGAAATCGTAGGCTTGCAGCCAGTTTTGCCGCACGACAATCGGGTCGATGGACAGGGCGCGCACGTTCGTAATGAAGCGCCCGAGATACCAGGCGATTTGCGCGTCGCTCGGCTGGTAGGTCTCGGCGGCCGGCGTCACGGCGCGGGCCTCGCCGAACTTGTCCACCTCCACCACATACGGCACGATCCGGCTCTGGTTGCTCTGCCAGAGGAGTCCGCCGGCCAGCACCATCGAAAGACCCAAGGAGCCGAAGGCCATGAGCCGCCAGTTGAACGCTTGCACCCGTGCGGCGCCGATCCGCTCATCCCACACTTGCCCAGCCTTTTGATAAGCCGTCTCCGGCTGCGGAGTCCGGCCGTAGCGTTGTTGTGCGCGTTTGAACCACATGGGCTATTCGTCCCGTTCGCTTAAATTAGGATTGGCCGCACCTGACGGCTTATCGCCCTCCTTGATGGCCTGGGCCGTCGCGTGGCGGTGTCCCCGACTGCGTTGCTCTGTTCGCAAAGATTTGGCCCAATCGGGCGCGGGATTGCCCGATGCGGACGTTGCGGAGGACGGTGCTCCCGCCGCTGGCGTGCCTCCACCGCCGGTCGCGCGCCACGCGGCGCTGCGGCCCGCCTGTGCGCTCTCGCGCAACGGCGACATGACGCGCTCCTTCATGGCACCCATACCCGACCGCACCATGCCACCCCCGGCGCGCGCCACGCCGCCGATCCCCGCCCCAACGCCCGCGAGCCCGCTTTGACCTGACGTGCTGCGGCCAAGCTGATAAGCGGTGCTCGCACCAGCACCTAAAGACGTACCCGCGCGGACGGCTCCACCAAGAGCCTGACCGGCAACCCGCGCGCCGCCCATCGCGGCCGCGCCCGTCAAAGCCGTCGCGGAGGCAACGCCCCCGAGCGTGCCGATCGCGGCGCCTGCCCCGAGCTGCGGCGCGCCGGACACCAGGCCGGATGCGATTGCCGGCCCAAAGATGCCGAGACCAAAGAGCGAGATCGCCGCCAACACCAGCGACATGGCCTCGCCCAAGTTGGGTTCCGAATTGTCCAGCGCGCTTGTGAAGTCCGAGAAAAATCCCGCACCGATGCCGACGATGACGGCCAAGACCATGACTTTGATACCGGACGAAATGACATTTCCCAAAACGCGCTCGGCCAGGAAGGAACTCTTGTTCCAAAGAGCGAACGGCACGAGCACAAAGCCCGCGAGCGTGGTCAGCTTGAACTCAAGAACGGTGATAAAGAGCTGAACGGCGAGGATGAAGAACGCGAAGACCACGACAAGCCAGGCAAACAGCAGCACCAATGCCGAGAACACGCTTGCGATAAAGTCCGTGAACCGCACCATCGAATTGGCGTGCTCCAATAGCGGCCATGCGGCATCGAACCCGATGCCGGCGACCTTTCCCGGCCGCAGCAGGTCCGCGGCGGTCAAGCCGTTGTTGGTCGCCTGAAGGCCCAATCCGATGAAGGATTGGAAGATGATGTCCGCCAGCATCGCAAAATTGTTGATGATGAAGGCGAACACGCCGACATAGAGGACTTTCTTGATAAGGCGGGGAACGACATTACCGCTCGTGTCGAAGGTCCAGAACAATCCGGCAATCGCAATGTCGATCCCGATGAGGATGGCCGTCAGATAGGCGACTTCACTGTTCAGGAGCCCAAATCCGCTGTCGATGTAGAGGATAAAGGTCTCCATGAAACGGTCGATGACGTTGAGGTCGTCCACGACGGTAATCCCCGCGATTCACTGTTTCGGTGTGTAGATGTCCCGCTTGCCCATGAACTTCTCGAAGACCGTCCGGCCCTGTTCCTCGGATTGCACCTTGCGGGATTTCTCCATCGCGTCCGCGCGGAACTGCGCGGCCATCATGTTCTGGATTTGCAATTGCTGCTTCGCGGACAGCGCCAGGAGTTGATTGGTGGCCTGTTGCGCTTGCAGATTGCCTTGTGCGCCTTGGGAGACCGTGACCAGCTCGTCCAACAGCTCGCGGTCGGCCTGGACGTTCTCGACCACCTGGGACTGGATAGTCATGGTCTCACGGTAGCCGTCCATCGACGCCTGCCAGCGATTGCGGGCGCCCACCACAAGGTCGTCATGGGTGACGGCGCTGTCGTATTGGCGCGGATAGAGTTTCTGGAACGATGATTCCGTGGTGGCGACGCTATAGGAAACTCCCTGAGCCTGGCCCATGAGCCCATCGATGCGCTGAAGCGCCGTGAGCATCTGATTGGCCGACGAATACTCAAGCTTTTGCAGGTTCCGCGCCATGTTCTGAAGCATGACGGTCTGGTTCTGAAGC
>JADZAK010000013.1 GCA_020852595.1 Rhodospirillaceae bacterium | reverse complement strand
TCATAGTAGTCGAGCACATGCAACTGGCCGCGCGTGCCGGACTGCGGGTTCTGCCAATCGTAGTAGGCGTTGGCTTTGCCCGCGTTGAAACCGGTCGTGTAGGTCTTATAGGCGTAGCTGCGGTCGTTACAGTCGAGTTTGCTGGTGAGGGCCGCGCCGATGGCGCCGCCGGCCACCACGCCCATGATCGTCGTCGCGGTCTCGTTGCGGCGGTTGCCGGCCGCGTTCCCGAGCAGGCCGCCGATCACCGCGCCGACCAGCGCGCCCGCCGGGTCCGGCTTGCGGCTGCACTCACGGTAATACTGGTCGTCGTTCAGACTGTATTGGCGGGCGTAACGGGCGCGCCACTGCGCTTCACGCTCGGCGCGGCTGTACTGACGCCGGTCGTGGCGGTCCTCGCGGCGCTCTTCACGGTCCGCGCGGCGCTCGGTGCGCTGGACATTGCGCACGTCGCGGACCTGGCCGTTGGCAATGGAGGCGAGGACATACTGGTCGCCGATCAGCATCCATTGATAGCCTTGCGGCGGACGCTGCAGGTTGCTTTCACGCCAGTCGTAATAAACATAACGGCGATCGCGTAAGCCGCGCGGCAAACGGTCGCCGCGCTTGAAATCGTAGCCGTCATCGCGGCGGTCGTCGCCGCGGTACTGTACGAGCTGCGAAAGGGCCTCGCCCTGCGCGGCGGGCTGTTTCGCCGTCACGGGCATCGCGCTTGCGATGGAACTCGCCAGGAAGGTGAGGGCGGTGGCGCTCAAGATGAGCTTTTTCAAAGAGGGTTCTCCTAAATCGCCGGTGTGACTCGGGGCGGGAAACCGGCGTACGAACTGAGTCCGGGTGTAAACGTTACAGAGCGAACTCCGGTTCCGTGCGCGGCGTGTCCGCGTCACTTCGGCGATAAGTTGACCGCCGCATTGGGGAGAAAATGCGACCGGATTGGATCGATTTGGAGGTTGTTTGCTCAACGGCGCGTGGAATGCGCGCAGCAGGCGAGAAGGCTTAGCTCGCCGAGAGCATCAGGTTGCGGACCAACGGATAGATCTGTGTTCTCCATTTGCGTCCGCTGAAGACGCCGTAGTGTCCGGCGCCGGGTTGAAGATGGTGACGCTTCAGGAACGGCTTGAGGCCCGTACACAGATCGTGCGCCGCCAAAGTTTGGCCAACAGCGCAAATATCGTCATGCTCGCCTTCGACGGTGAGCAGCGCGGTCTTCTTGATCACCGACGGATCGACAGGCTTGCCCTTGTACGTCAGGGCGCCGCGCGCAAGATCGGCGTCCTGGAACACGCGCTGCACCGTCTCGAGATAAAAGCGCGCCGGCAGATCGAACACGGCGAAATATTCGTCGTAGAACGTCTTGATGTCGTTGGCGCGCTCGACGTCGCCGGTGGCGAGATGCGCGTAGAGGTCGCCGTGCGCCTTGACGTGGCGCGCGCCGTTCATCGACATGAAGGCGGTGAGCTGCAGGAAACCCGGATACACCTTGCGCCCCGCGCCGGCGAGGTTGGCGGGCACTTCGGTGATCAGGTTCTGTTCAAACCATGCGATGGGATGGCCGAGCGCCAGCTCGTTGACCTTGGTGGGCTGCACCCGCGTATCGATGGGCCCGGCCATCAGCGTCATCGACAGCGGCGTCGCCGGATTCTTGGCTGCCGCCATCACCGCGACGGCGGCCAGCACCTGTACGCAGGGCTGACAAACCGCGATCACATGCGCTTTCGGACCGATCGTTTCCATAAAGCCGACGATGTGTTCGATACAGTCGTCGAAACCGAAGTCGCCGTGTGTCACGGGGATGTCGCGGGCGTTGCGCCAATCCGTCAGGAAAACGTCATGATCGGCCAGCAGCGTGCGTACGGTGTCGCGCAAAAGTGTCGCGAAGTGTCCGGACAAGGGCGCGACCACCAGCACTTTGGGCTGGCCGGTGAGGCCCGGTTTCCTGAAGTGCAGCAATGTGCAGAAGGGCGACGTCGCCGCGATTTCTTCGGTGACGGGCACGGGATTGCCGTCGATCAGGACGTGATCGATATCGTATCCCGGATGGTCGTGGGTCAGGGCGGTTCGTGACAGAAGATCGAACGCCGCCGTCACATGCGACATGCCGGCGCCGCCGGGCCACATTGTAAACGGCATGAGCGTATCGCGCGCCAGCCCCGCCATCTGGCGAAGCGGCTCGCTCCACGTACGCTGTTGTTCATAAAACGAATAAAGCATCTACACCCGGCTGTGGGCCATTCTGGCTTCTCTCCAGGAAAAGCCTAGTGCAATTTTTGCTGCAGTGCGAGATGATCCTTTTACGGCTTCGAACCGTAAGGTTGAATAACCCCCGGGCCGGCGAGAGGACCTCATGGCGGCGACACTTACGATTTCCAGCAAAAACTACTCATCCTGGTCCTTCCGTGGATGGCTCCTGTGCAAAATGGCCGGCCTCGATATTACGGAGAAGGTCGTGGACATCGACGATCCGGCCGCCCGCGCGGAACTCCTTTTATTGTCGCCGTCCTTCCTGACACCGAAGCTTGAACACGACGGTCTCACCGTGTGGGACACGCTCTCGATTGCCGAGTATCTCGCCGAACTGAAGCCGGCGGCGCACTTGCTGCCGTCCGACCCCAAAGCCCGGGCGCATTGCCGCTCCATCAGCGGCGAGATGCACTCCGGCTTCTTTAATCTGCGCTCGGCGCTTCCCATGAATCTGAAGGCGCGGTTTCCCGGCTTCAAGGTGTGGACGGGCGCGAAACCGGATATCGAACATGTATGCGCGATCTGGCGCGACTGTCTCGCGCGCTACGGCGGTCCCTATCTCTTCGGCAAGGCGCCCAGCATGGCGGACGCGATGTATGCGCCCGTCTGTACGCGTTTCGTCACCTATGATGTGAAACTCGATCCTGTTTGCGCCGCCTACTGCGATACAATCGGCGCCTGGGAGCCGGTGGCCGCCTGGACGGAGGCCGCGAAGGCCGAGCCGGACGAAATGGAAGAGCTGGAAGCGGAGTTCTAAAAATGTCGGTTCAAGGCAAGGTCGCGGTCGTCACGGGCGCCGCCAGCGGGATCGGCCGCGGCATCGCCGAGGTCTTTGTGAATGCCGGCGCGAAAGTCGTGCTCGCCGATCTCAACACGGCGCAAGCCGAAGCGACGGCGCGCGAGCTCGGCCCCAATGCTCTGGGCGTCGCCATGGACGTGACCCAGGAAGCCCAGGTGGACGCCGGCATCGACCGCGCCGCGCAGCACTTCGGCAAGATCGACATCCTGGTCAGCAACGCCGGCATCCAGATCGTCGCGCCGCTGGTGGATTTCGCCTACAAGGATTGGCAGCGCCTGATGGCGATCCATCTCGACGGCGCGTTCCTCACCACGCGCGCGGCGCTGCGCCACATGTATAAACAAGGCACCGGCGGCGCGGTGATCTACATGGGTTCGGTGCATTCCAAAGAGGCTTCGCCGCTGAAGGCGCCCTATGTCACCGCGAAGCACGGGCTCATGGGCCTTGCGAAAGTCGTGGCCAAGGAAGGCGCGGCGCACCGTGTGCGCGCCAACGTCGTCTGCCCGGGATTTGTGCGCACGCCGCTCGTGGACAAGCAGATTCCCGAACAGGCGAAGACATTCGGCATTTCGGAAGAAGACGTCGTGAAGAACATCATGCTCAAGGGCACGGTGGACGGCGAGTTCTCGACCGTGGACGACGTCGCGCAAGCGGTTCTGTTCTTCGCCGCGTTCGAGACCAACGCGCTGACCGGCCAGTCGCTCAATGTGAGCCACGGCTGGAGTATGACGTAACGCTCGCCCGTCTCGATTCTCTGCCGGCCGGAGGGCGCGATGATCACAAGCTGGATCGATCCCGCCGGCCGCGACGGGTCCGATCACCTTCCGGTGTTCGCCGACATCTCGATTGAGAGGCGCGTCTCGTGACTGTTCCCCCCGATCTCATCGCCGCCTACCGCGCGGCCATCTATGAAATCGACGCCAATGGCGAGCCCCTCGCCTTTCATGTGGATCGCCCGAGCGCCAGGGTGGATGCCCTTCTGGCCGCGCATGGCGCGGCGGAAGCCGTCCTCATCACGGCCTATAACCCCCGCAGCAAGATCCAGTCCGAAGAGAAGAACGCCCTCGCGCACGGCGCGCTGATCGAAGCGGTGCGCGCCGTGGGGAAGGACTATGTGCTGACGCGCGCGCGCGACCCGGGCGACAACGGCCCCACGGAGGCGGGCCTCTTTGTATTCGATCTTTCGCGCGACGGCGGCCTCGCCCTGGCGCGCCGCTTCGGCCAATACGCTATTGTGTATGTCGAGAAGGGAGCGCCGCCGGCGCTGGCTTTCGCGGATTAGCTTTTTTGCGGTACGGAAATTTGTCGCGGACGCGATAGGCGAAAAACCGTCCGCGCGACGGCGCCGCGATGAAGTCCTCATAGACCTGCCGGGGAACGCCGAAATAGTCGTACACCGCTCCGCTCGTGAACGCGACCCGCAGCACTTTCCCGCGCGCGTCGTAATTCACGCCGCGAATGGCGGTGGAGGACCCGTTGTGGTCCATGACGTTCTCCGTTCATGCGTGCTCATGGAACGGGAAGAGACAGGCCATCGTTCCCTCGCGCCTATGGAACGCCGCTTGTGACCGCCGTGCCCGGCGACCATATATAATGAGAAGCGTAAGGAGTGCCCGCGATGCGTGTGAGTCTCGCTGTCCTGCTGATCGGCCTCGCTTTGAACGGGCCGGCCCTTGCGCAAGATCTGTGCGGCAATATCCGTCTGTCCGTTTCAGAACAGATCGAGTGCCGCGGCCGTCTCACCAATGCGCTGGGTGACGGCGACCGCACGCGGATCCAACAGGAATTCGAGGATCGCATCCGGCGCGCCAACGATCGGTTGATCACGCCGCCGGTTCTGCGAAGCCCGCCGCCGCCCGTAAGACCCGTGGCGCCGGTCCCGCCGGACGCGCCTGTACTTCCCGGATCGACGCCAAATCCGGCGCCGGCCCTCCCCACGCCACCCGGAGACGTTGCGCCGCGCGCGGCGCCGCCCTCCGGTTCGACCGCGGTCGCCCCGGACCTGACAGCGCCCGATCCGGCCGCTTCCCCGCTGCCGCCGATCTCACCTATACCGCCCAGTCCAACAGGCTCACCGGCGGTTCTGAAGTAACCTCTGTCCGTTGTGTTTCTTATGATTTCCGGCCTCTAGGGATGGGTTCCCGCAAGACGGGAATGTGACTTTCCGGAAAATTCCAAAAATAGAACCTCTCACACGGAACATTTGAACAGTCTCATCCGTTGGCCCGCATAGAGGATATCCGTGTTGGGCCGTACTTGCTGTGGCAGCGGGGAAGGGTGGCGTGTGCAACGACACACGTCTTCGGTTGATGCGGATCTCCGAACTTTTCAATTCATGAGCCGGCGGCACTCAGGGCCGTGTCCGGCCTATCCGGGGGTCCCGATGACCAAGACGCCGCAGAAGTCCACCACGCTCGACCAGCACGATCTGCTTGCCGCGCTGCGCGCGCTCCGCAAAGGCGACTTTTCCGTGCGCCTGCCGAGCCATCTGTCCGGAGTCGACGGCGAAATCGCCGAAGCTTTCAATGACGTGGTTGATCTCAACGAGCGGATGACCAAGGAGTTCCAGCGTCTCGGCGACTTCGTCGGTAAAGAAGGCAAGATCACGCACCGCGCCAAGCTGGCCAATGCCGGCGGATCGTGGGCCGCGAGCATCGAGACGGTGAACACCCTGGTGGCCGACCTGGTGCAGCCGACCTCCGAAATGGCCCGCGTGATCGGGGCTGTGGCGAAAGGCGATCTTTCGCAAACCGTGAACCTCGACATCGACGGTCGTCCCTTGCGCGGGGAGTTCCTGCGCATCGGTAAAACCGTGAATACCATGGTGGGCCAGCTCGGCTCCTTCGCCTCCGAAGTGACGCGCGTCGCGCGCGAAGTCGGCACCGAAGGCAAACTCGGCGGTCAGGCGAAAGTGAAGGGCGTGGCCGGCACCTGGAAGGATCTCACCGACAACGTGAACCTCATGGCCGCGAATCTGACCGGCCAGGTGCGTAACATCGCCGAAGTGACAACCGCGGTCGCCAACGGCGATTTGTCCAAGAAGATCACCGTGGACGTGAAAGGCGAAATTCAGGAACTCAAGAACACCATCAACACCATGGTGGACCAACTGAACTCCTTCGCCTCGGAAGTGACCCGCGTGGCGCGCGAAGTCGGCACCGACGGCAAACTCGGCGGCCAGGCCAACGTGCGCGGCGTCGCC
>JADZAK010000012.1 GCA_020852595.1 Rhodospirillaceae bacterium | reverse complement strand
GACGAGGTTCCCCGCCGAGCCGATCAGGATCATCTTCACCCGGCGCGCCATGTCCGCCGCGGTCATCTTATCGGCAGCCACAGCGCCGTTCGCCGTCATATCAGCTTGAGCCATCTCTACTCTTCCCTTCTCGCGTTCTATTGGCGCGCGGCGGCGGTTGCCGCTTCGCCCTTGCCCGTCTCGCCCGCGGCCACGGCCGCCGGCGGATGAACGATGAACGCCTGTTTGAATTTGATCTGCCACGCCGAGGAGATGAAGGCGTTCTTACCGTCTTCTCCCGGATAGGCATCCGCATTGCGGATGAACGAGCGATATTCGGACGGGATGGACTCCTGTCCGTATGAACGGAAGTGCGTCGCCCAGTTCTGCGCGAGGTTGTTCTGCAGGCGCTCGATATCGAGATAACCGCCCATCAGGCCTTCCGCGCCGTCTTCCGTCAGCCTCAGTTCCACGCGCCAATCGCGCACGAATTGCTTGGGCGCGCCGCGCGCCAGCGTTTCGGGGATGTAGATGTCGATGGGCGTCGTGGTCAGCACGCCGTCCACGATCTTGCCCTTGGCGCTCTTGATGTAATCCTTGCCCCAACGGTGATCGGCGCGCTGCGTGCCGCCCGGAATGAAGTTGCCGGCGGAATCAAGCAGCAGCGCATCGAGACCGCGATAAATGGTGACCGTCACATCGGGGTCGTTCGTCAGGCTATCGATGCCCGTCAGCTCCAGCAGGAAGCGGTTGTACTTGTACTGCTGCATGTAGCTTTCGACGAAGTGGCGATAGGAACCGTCCGGCCCCCGATAGCTCGCGACGCAGCCGAACGCGCGGTAGATCTGATTGTCGATGCCGGTGACCTTGCCGTCGGGGCTGGTGAAATCTTCCGGCCCGACTTTGCCGTCCAGATTGAGGCCGATACCGATCTTGCCTTGCGGCTCATAGAACGGAAGGCCGTGCGTCTCGGCCGTCTTCTCGGGCACCCACACTTCGCTTTCGCGCTCCAGCTGCGTGTCGATGTAGGTGTGTTTCTTGTCGCGCGGATAAAGCTTGTCGAACTGCTCGCGCGGGCCGTCGTTCAAACCGTTTGGACATTCGGCCTTGCCGTCGGGGGTCTGATAGACGGCCCAGTTCTTGTTCGTCATCGCGTAGCCGATCTTGCCGTTTTGCAAGGCCTCGTCGGCGGACGCGACAGACGCGAAAACCGTGCCGGCGGCAAGTGCGCAGGCCGTGGCCAACGTCTTCGACAAAATCTTTCCCATCACGCTCTCCCTTATCTCCGGCGCTTATGTCTCCGGCGCTTAGCCGCGGCCGAACGCTTCGCGGATCCAGAAAGCTTTCCAGCCGTTCCGCATACCGCTGAACTCTCCCCAGGCGTCGCACTCATAGTCGCCCGGCGTCTTGTCGCGGGTGCAGACATAGACCGGGCGATCCCGGTAAGCCCACACACGCTGCGCGCCCGACGCGGAGGGTTCTACCCAACGACCGGTGGACGCGTCGATATATTTGATGCTCCAAATGCCGCTGTCACTCTTTTCGTCCGCGCCGGCGGCCAGATATTGGAAGGTTTTCCGGCAACGCTGCCAATCGCCCTTCCCGCAAATGGCCAATCGATAAGCCTGCGGCTGCGACGGATGTGAACAATCGAGCTGATCCTGCGCATCGTCGTTACAATTGTAGAGATACAGCGTGCGGCCCTTCGCGTCGGCCAGCATCGAGCCCGCGGTGCCTTCGGTGATCTGGAACCCCTTCGGGAACTGCGGCGGAAGCTGGGTGAACACATTGTGCCACCCCGGCTCGTCGGAGCCCTCGAAACTCGGACGCTTCTGTTCCAGGATGTAACTGTAAACGGGGCGCCCGCGGTACGCCCACTGCTTCACGCCCGGCGAACGTTCGACGATGGTCCAGTCGCCCTGCGGGCGGATCCGCTCCGGCGCCGGCACCGGCTGGAACTTCTCGAGGCACGCGCCCGTGCAGCCGAATTTGCCGCCCGCGTCGCCGTCGAAGACGTAGATCGAATAATTGTTAGCGAGAGTCAGCTGGCGTCCCGCGTGCGAGACGCTGACCTTGAACTGCGAAGGCATGTTGCGTTCGGGCCCCATGGGCTTACGCAGCGCCCCTTCCCCATCACCGCCTTCAAGCGCGCTGGTGGCGCCGAGCACGTCACCGGCTTTCTGATCGAGGTTCGACGTGTAGAGCGCCTGGCCATCGTAGGCCCACTGCTTACGGCCGTTAGGGCCATCGACGATCGTCCATTTGCCCACGGCTTTTGAATCCGCCGACGCAAGCACCGGCGGCCATACCTGCACGCAAGACGGACGCGTATTCACTTCCGGAAGCTCGAGGCCGCCCGGATACGGGCTCTGCAGGCCGACGTTCTCGCGGTAATGCGTATCGTCGCAGGTCGGCTTGCCTTTGAGCTCACCGGCATTGCCGTTGCGCAGCGGCGTCAGCGGCCAACCGTACAGCGTTTTTCCGGAAGCGTCCGCGAACACCGGGCCTTCCAGTTCCGCGACCACAACCTTAAAGCCCGGCGGCATCTCTTCACGCACGTAGTCTTCCGTGAGCGCGTACTGCTGCTTGGTCCATGAATAGTATTCAGCCGCCGAGGCGGCGCCGGCGGCAACGCAAGCCGCCAAGGTCAGTCCGCTCAAGATATGCCGCACGTTTCTCATACTTCGTCCTTGAGTCTCAAAATCATTGGCGCGCCGGCACCGATGCGCCGCCGGTCGCGGGCGTGCCCGAAGCCACCGCCTGCGGCGGATGCACGATGAACACTTGCTTGAACTTCACTTCCCAGCCCGAAGAAATCGCCGTGTTGCGGCCGGACGCATCCGGATAAGCGTCGGCGTTGCGGATCATCGCGCGATATTCGGACGGCAAAGGTTCGCGGCCATAGCTGCGGTAGTGCGTGGTCCAATTCTGCGCGAGGTTGTTGTAGAGCTTCTCGATGTCGAGATAGCCGCCCATGAGGCCTTCGGCGCCTTCTTCCGTGAGGCGCAGTTGCACGCGCCAATCATGGATCAGGAGATTGGCCGAGCCGCGCTTCAGGCTCTCGGGCATCGTGATGTCGATCGGGTCGGTCGTCAGAACGCCGTCAACCACGCGCCCCTTGGTGCTCTTGATCAGGTCCTTGCCCCAGCGCATGTCGACGCGCTGCGTGCCGCCTGCGGCAAAAGCGCCTTGCGAGTCCAGGAGCAGCGCATCGCGTCCGCGCAGCACCGTCACCGTCACATCCGGATCGTTCACCATGTCGTCGAGATCGGCGATCTCGATCAGCATGCGGTTGTAGTTGAACTTCTTCATGTATTCCTGAATGAAGAAGCGGTACGAGCCGTCCGGACCGCGGTAGTTCCCGACGCAGCCGAACACCCGGTAAATCTGATTGTCGATGCCGGCCACCTTGCCGTCCGCGCTCGTGAAATCGCCGGCGTCGTTTTTGCCGTCGAGATCGAGGCCGATGCCGATCTTGCCTTGCGGTTCGTAGAACGGCAGGCCGCGATCATCGCCCTTGCTGTCCGGCAGCCACACTTCGCCCTCGCGTTCGAGCTGCGAGGCGGCGAACTTGTGATGCCCCTCGCGCGGATACAATTTGTCGAACTGCTCGCGCGGACCGTCGTTCAGGCCGTTCGGGCATTCGGCTTTGCCGTCCGGCGTCTGATAGATCGCCCAGTTCTTGCCGACGATGGTGTAGCCGATCTTACGGTCCTGATAGGCCTCATCGGCGAACGCCGTACCGGAGCCGAGCGCGCATCCGGCGATCAGTGCTGCGAGAAATCGCTTTTTCATCGGCACACCCAATCTTTAAATCGCGTTGTCGCCAAAGGCGTCGCGGATCCAGAAGCCCATGAAGCCGTTCCTGATACCGCTCCACTCGCCCCAGGAATCGCACGCGTAGTCACCCGGCTTCTTATCGCGTCCGCACAGGTACACCGGACGGTCGCGGTAGGCCCACACGCGCAGGGCTCCGGCCGTGCCGGCTTCGACCCAGCGCCCCGTTTCCGGGTTGATGTACTTGATGCTCCAGAAGTGCGTTTCGCTTTTCTCGTCCGGACCGGCGGTCAGATACGGGAAGGTCTCGAGGCAGCGCTTCCAATCGCCCTTGCCGCAAAGCGCAAGACGATACGACTGCGGTTGCGACGGATGCGAACAATCAAGCTGATCCGCCGCGTCGTCGTTGCAGTTATAAGTGTAGATCGTGCGGCCCTTGGAATCGGCGAGCATCTGTCCCGTGTAGGTATCCGTGATACGGAACCCCTTGGGGAACTGCGGCGCGAGCTGCGTGTACACATTGTGCCAGCCCGCCTCTTCCGCGCCCTGGAAGCTCGGGAATTTTTCCTCGAGGTTGTAGCTGTAAACCGGCTTGCCGCGGTACGCCCACTGCTTCACGCCCGGCGAACGCTCAACCGTCGTCCACTCGCCGCGCTGCTGGATCCGCTCCGGCGCGAGGATCGGCGCAAATCTCTCGAGACATTCGGCCGTGCAACCAAGCTTGCCCTTGGCATCGCCGTCGAAGACATAGACCGCGTGTTCATTCTGAAGAGTCAGCAGGCGGCCGTAGGCATAGGACATCACCTTGAACTGCGCCGGCAGGTTGCGGTCCGGTCCCACCGGCCAACGCACCGCCCCGGTACCGTCGTGCTGCAGATTGGTGCTGGTGCCGCCCCAGACGTCGCCCTTCTGCTTGTCGAGCACGGAGGTGTACAGCGCCTGACCGTCGTAGGCCCACTGCTTACGCCCCTCTGGACCGTCGACAATGGTCCACTTGCCCACCGGCTTTGCATCAGCGGCCGCGAGCACCGGCGGCCACGCGCCGACGCAGGACGGACGCGTTTCGACCTCGGGAAGCTCAAGGCCGCCCGGATAAGGGCTCATCCAACCCGTATTCACTTTGTAGACGGTATCGCCGCAGGTCGGCTTGCCCTTCATTTCGCCGGCATTGGCGTTCCGCAGCGCCATCACCGGCCAGGAGTAGAGCGTCTTGCCGCTCGCATCGGCGAAAACCGCGCCTTCAAGTTCGGCGACCACGACCTGGAAGCCCGGCGGCATCTCCTCGCGGATATAATCCTCGGTGAGCGCGCGCTGCTCCTTGCTCCAGGCGTGTTCGGCTTGCGCGAAGGCCGCGCCGGCGAAAAAAACGCCCGCCGCGGCCACACCCGCCATCGCTGAACGAAGCTGTCGCATCCGGTTACGGTCCTTACGCGACGATATCGCTGATGACGTGGTCGGTTTCGTTGCTCTTTCCGCCCCAGGTCTTCATGCCGAGCCCCATCGCCTTGAGGCCGGTGAAGCCGATGTCGGTGATCTTGCCGCCATTGCACGGGATGTGCAGGCCGGTCTTGATCTTTCCGCCCATGCGGCCCGCGGTGAACGCGGCCATTTCCTCGAGCGAGTGCACGCGCGCGTCCGAGACGTCGCTGTTGCCCATGATGAAGCAATTGTCGAGCAGCGTGCCGTCGCCTTCCTTGATGCTCGCGAAGGCCTTCACGTAATAGGCCCACGATTCCATCGCACGGCGCACGAACCACGAGGCATTCGGCTGATAGCCGAGCTTTTCGTCCTTCGGCTCTTCGTGCGTGCAGGTGTGGTGCGGCTTGTCGTAGCCCGGCTTCGTCGTGTTCGAGAAGCCGTAGGAATAGATCATGTTGAACACGCGGCTCTGGTCGCACGCGATGGCCATGGCGAGCAGGTCGGTCATGACGTTGTGGCGATCGGCGACGAGCTTGTAGTCGCTGCCCGTGTCCATATCCTTCGCGGCCTTCGGCCTCACGCAAGCTTCGCGCGGCTCAGGCTTGGTCAGCTGCTGGTTGAACTGATTTTCAAGGTGACGCAGACCGGTGAAGTACTGGTCGAGACGCGCCTTGTCTTCGGCGCCCACGCGGGTCTCGAGCGTCTTGATCTTGTCCATAACGCCCGTGAGCGCGCTTTTACGCACCATGATCGTCGGCGACGGCGTGAATGTCGGCGCGTTCGGGTCCTGGAAGTCCGGCCCAAACAGGCGGGTGTAGAAATTCACCGGCGAGAATTCCGGCGAATTCGACGTCGTCGGGCTTTCGTAGCTGATGATGTCGCGCACGTCGCCGGTGGAGGTCGTGGTCAGGCTCTTGAAGCGCGTGGTGCGGCCGATCTGGTTGGCGACCGTCGTGTCGATGCTCTCGGCCAGCGACTGGTTCTGCACCATCGGCGCCACGCCCGTACGCGCGACGACCCAGCCCGTGTAGTGACAGAAGAAGGCGCCGTCGCGATAAGCGGTCAGGTTCGTGAACAGGTTGATGTGCTGCTTGATGTCTTTCAGCGACTCAATTTCTTCAGGCAGCTCGTAATTGGCGCCGGCCTGCTTCGGCACGAACACCGACTTGCTGATGCCCATGCCCCAGTACCAGGTGCCGAAACGCACCGGGAGCGCCGAGCCATCGGCCATCGCGTTGCCGTTGCCGTTGAGGAAGACGTTCAGGAGCGGCAGGCCGACGGTCACGGCGCCGCCATTCAACATCCCGCGGAGAACTCGGCGTCTGTCAAAACCTTGCATAACTTCCTCCTACTTCGTGTTCGCGGCAACGGCCGTGGCGGACGGCGCGCTCGCCGTGTTCTCGCCGGTGGCCGGGGCCGGTTTGGGTTCACTGATGCGCGAGAACGCATCGCTCATCGTGATGGTGCGCAGCAGCGCCGGCAGCTTGTAGCCTTCTTCGCCGAACTTGGTGGTGAAGTAGGCGAGCAGCGGACGGTCCGCGTTGGTCGTCGGCGAACCCGCCCCATAGGCAAAGGCGCGCTTCACAAGACACGACGGCAGCGCCGGATGATTGCGCAGCGTCTGTCCAAGGCCGACGGCGTCCTTGAAGGGCTTACCGTCGAGCGCGCCGCTGGCGTCGATTTTCTGGCCTTTTTCGGTTTCACGGAACGCACCGATACCGTCGAAGTTCTCAAGCGCGAGGCCCATCGGGTCGGTGATCTTGTGGCATCCCGCGCACACCGGGTTTTCCAGATGAAAATTGACGCGGTCGCGGGTGGTCCTCAGCGTCGCCTTGGGGTTTTCCAGCGCCGAAAAATCCACGTTCGCCGGCGGCGGCGGAACGGGCTGGCACAGGAGAAGTTCACGCAAGGCCTTGCCGCGCATGGTCGGAGAGCTGCGCACGGGGTGCGAGTGCACCGCCAGGAAGCTGACGTGCGTGAGAATGCCCGCGCGCGGGCTGCCTTCCGGGAACGTATAACGCGACCATGTCGGCGTCGCGGGGAGTTTGTACACCGCCGCGAGGCGCGGCGAGATGAACGTGTCGCGCGTCGTGTAAAGGTCGCGATAATCGAGGTTCTTCGCGATCAGGTGATCGACCGCGACACGCAGGGTTTCTTCACGGGCGTCGGTCGCCGTCACGCCGGTGAACACCGGATACATCTGGGCGTCCTTGGCCAGGGCGGCGAAGCTGTCGAAAGCGAACATGTCGTCGAAGAACGCGCGCATGCCTTTTTCAAGGCGCGGGCTGGCGAGCATGCGGTCGATTTGCTTCAGGCGGCCCTTGGGCGTCTGGAGCTCTCCCTTTTCGGCGGCGCGCAGCAACTCGTCGTCCGGCGCGGCGTTCCACAGGAACAGCGACAGGCGCGTGGCCAGCGAATAGCCGTCGAGGCGCTGGCGGCCGGCGTTGCGCGGATCGGCCTCGGCGCCCTCCACCACGAACAACACATCCGGGCTGATCAACATGGCCTCGATGGAGACAGCCAGTCCACGGTAGAAATCATTCAGCGACGTCGCCGCCTTGCCGGCCTCGTCCACATACTCGGCGAGTTCGACCTTGCTCAGGGGGCGGCGGTGCATAAGGCGCCCGACGTGCGAGAAGAACTGGGCCGCGCAGGCGGCGTCGGCCGCGCCGGCATCCTTGGGCGTGCAGGTCAGAAGGAACTTGCGGCGGTCCTCGTCGACGACAAGCTGCGCCACCGTCACCGCGGCCTTTTGGTACAACTCGAGCTGCGATGACGAGATCCCGCCGCGCCCCGTGCCCAGGGCCAGCAGTCCGTCCGTACGCTGCGCGGGCGGGAAGTTCGGATTGAGTTGGACGTCCGGTCCGAAAACGTAAGCCAGCGTATTGAGGTACTGCTCTTGCGTCAGCGCGCGCAGGCGCTTCGGCGTTCCGTCGGTGACGGGCTCGGCCGTTGCCGCGACGCTCGCGGCGGCCTTACCGGCGGGCGCACTCTCGTTCGCCGGGCCGGAACAACTTGCCAGCACAAAAGCGCAACCCAGCGCCAACGTGCTTCCACGAAGCATAGATGTAAAAGTCTTACGCATGGACGAAACCGAACCTTTCATAGCGGTCGCATGTCTCCCAACGGCTTCCGGAAAGGAGGGTCAAGCTCCCGATCCTCCCGGACCTCACAAGGCCTAAAGAGCGCGTCGGCTTTTGCAGCCGGCGCTCCGTTCCCCCCATACCCGCGATCATATCACCTCCGGGCGGCGGAACGTATAAGATCGGCGTGATTTTCTGTCAAAAAAATCCCGCCAACCGACAACAGTTCCAGACACTTAAGCGGCGGTCTATGAGGCGCGCGGCGCGCGCGTCCCCGGCCCGGCGCGATGCACCGCAACCAAGCGCCAATGCCGCCGAGCGAACCGCTTTTCACTTACGCGCAAACCGTGCGCGTCCTCCCTTCCCCAGTCGACCCTACGCAACTTCCATACCATTCAAGACAGATTTCAAGAAAATCTCATATAGACTTGAAATTACGATTTTTTTTGACGTGACGCTTTTTGGTGAATGTCAGCGCATAGGCGAAAAACGGCCTATCGGTCCAAATCGACCGGCGACATCCCGCCTATGGAGGGTTGGGCGACACGCCACTCAGAATATGGGTTTACAACACCAGCCCCACGGGTTTTCTGTCCCCAGTCACCATGGGATGAGAATCGATGTTCGTT
>JADZAK010000011.1 GCA_020852595.1 Rhodospirillaceae bacterium | reverse complement strand
TCGATCACCGACCCCGCGACGGGAAATACGCCCATCGACATCAAGGCGGATAACGGCCGCACACAGCGCCGTTATGTCGCGGGCCTTGAAGGCAACTTCGACATCGCGGACGCGAATTGGAAGTGGGAGGCCTATTACGCGCGCAGTTCCACGCACAACTCAACACGCGGCTCCGACAACATTCAGCCGGCGCGGCTCAATCAGGCCATCGACGCCGTACGCAATCCCGCCAACGGCTCAATCGTCTGCCGGTCGAGCCTCACGAGCCCGAATGACGGATGTATCCCCTACAATATCTTCGGCACCGACGTGAACGGACCGACCGAGTGGAAGTACCTCGCGCCGCAACCCGGTTACGCCATCACCATCTTGTCGCAGGACGTGATGTCGGCCAGCCTCACGGGCGAGCCTTTCTCGACCTGGGCGGGCCCGGTCTCTCTGGCGTTTGGCGGTGAACACCGCAAGGAGAAGGTGCGCGGCCTTGCCAGCGCCGACGACGTCGCGCGCCGGTTCTTCGCCGGCAACTACATCGCCACCAACGCACAGTGGCACGTCACGGAAGGCTTCGTCGAAACCGTTGTGCCGCTGGCAAAAGAAGAGTCGTGGGCGGATTCCCTCGAACTGAACGCCGCCGTGCGCGGCGCCCAGTACAGCGAGTCGGGCTTCAACGCCACCTGGAAGGCCGGGCTGATCTACATCCCGACCAGCGACCTCACCTTGCGCGTCACGCAATCGCGGGACATCCGCGCGCCGAACCTGGGCGATCTGTTCAACCAGGGCCGCGCCGGAACCGGGAACGTCAACGATCCGTTCCGTAACAATGAAAGCGTGACCATCGTCTCGGCCGACGTCGGCAATCCCAACCTTCAGCCGGAAAAAGCCGATACGACCGGATTGGGGCTTGTGTACTCGCCAAGCTGGATCGAAGGATTCACGGCCTCGCTCGACTATTATCGGATCCACATCAAGGATGCGATCACCATTCTTGACGGCCAACGCGTGCTCAATCGCTGCTTCGCCGGAGTCACATCGTTGTGCACCGGCATTCAGCGCGGTCCGGCGCCCGCCGGCCAGACTGTCGGGCCGATCACCTTCATGGCGGTCCAGCCGCAGAACGTGCTGACCCAGAAGACCGACGGGCTTGATTTCGAGTTCGCCTACAACACGCCGCTCGACAAATTCATCGGCGGCATGAACGGCGAGATCGCGTTGCGCGGCCTTGCGAACTACGTGTTCAAATTGGATACCAGCGATACGGATCCGGTCACCAACGTGACCACGATCATCAAAGGCGCGGGCGTGATGCCGGACAGCGGCGGGATTGGTTTGTCGCCGGGTCTCGCCACGCCGCACTTCCGCTGGACGACCTCGTTCACCTATACCCTTGACGCCTTCTCGGGCACGGTGACGTGGCGCGGCACGGGTTCAGGCGTCTATAACAACGCCTTCGTCGTCTGTTCGTCAGGATGCCCGGCATCGACAGCGACTGCGCCGACCATCAATCAAAACAACATCGGCTCCGTTCAGTACATCGACCTCGCGGCCAACTATAAGATCATGGATGACCACGTCACGATGTATGCGGTCGTCCAGAATGCGCTCAACCGCGACCCGCCGATGATCGCCGCGGGCATCCAGAACGGCTTCTACAGCGGTCTCGACAACGACAACTTCGACCGCATCGGCCGGATGTTCCGGATCGGCGCGCGCTTCGCGTATTAAACGTATTGCCTGTAAAGAACCCCGGCAGCGCCGCCGCCGGGGTTCTTTTATGCCGGCGCGGGACAGACAACTTCGAATCGCGCGGCGTTTGAAACCAAAACATAGCCGTCAAAACCGCGAGAACCGTTGCGCGGATAAAAGATGTCCGCCACGTCATAGCGCGGCGCCCCACGCACCGCGATGCCGATGATTTTTCCATCGGCGGCGAAGTACACGAAGCGCGGCTGACGCCGGCTTTGCAGATCCACCACCCAGCCATGCACCGCGCGATACGCGGTATCGCCCGGAATAACGCTCACGTCTTCCACGGCGTTTTCGCAGGTGCGGGTGCCGGCACCGGCGGACGTGCCCAGCCGCGCGATGACCTCGTCCCACATCGGATCGGCGAAAACGGACCGGTGCGACGACGCGAGCTGAGCCGCGACATCCCGCAACACTTCATACTGTTCTCCCGAGCGCGCATGGAACACCCAGGCGGTCGCCTTTGGATCTGGGATGTCGAGTTCGAACGCCAACGCCGCCCAACGGCTTCCATGCACCAAAGCCGGTCCCTCGTCCCCGAGCGGCCGGATCAGTTGAACCGGAAAGAGGATGAGCGCGATCGCCCAACTCGTCCGAAGGAATAACCGGCCTGCGTCGCCGCGGTCCTGTAGCATCACTGCAAGAAGAAGAGCCAGAACCGCCCATGCGACAAGAGACGGCGTCGCATAGCGCGAAACCAGGGCGGCGTTTGCGAGCTCCGCCGCGCGGCCATAGGCCGTCAGTATCGCCGTCGCCAGGACATAGGCGGCGAGCGCGAGCAGAGCGAGGACATAAGGATCGAGCCGCGCGCGCGCGGCCCAGCACCGGCGCACGACATACGTCAGCCCCGCGACATACAAGGCGGCGCCGGCCATGCCCGCGGTGATCGTTCCAGTAAGGGCCACGAAGGGAAAAGCGATGAATGTCGCAGCGAAGACGACGAAGTTCCACACCGCCGGCGGGACGGATGCAGTTCCGGAATAACCGTGGAACCACAACGCCGTCAGCGCGGCGGCGCACACAACGATGGAACCAAGCCGGACCCAGGACCAGCGCGCGCGGGCGAGGCCGAAAACCAACTGCATCACGAACAGCAGCGGGAACACCAGAAGTCCGTTCGCCATGGTCCCCGACGATGCGGCGCCGAGAACAAGCGCGGCGGCAAACCAGAGCCGATCGCGGCCCTCGCGCATCGACCGCGCCATCGCCCAAAAGGCGAGCAGCGGCACAAGATAAGCCAGGAGAAACTGGCTTTGAAAGGGAGAGTCGAGATTCTCGCGTTGCAGCCAC
>JADZAK010000010.1 GCA_020852595.1 Rhodospirillaceae bacterium | reverse complement strand
GTCTTTTTCTCGGTCAGTTGACCCTCATGCAAACCGCGCAAGTGGCCCAATTCGCCGCCCTCGACAGCGAAACCGAAACGCTGTTCGCCGATCTGGTGCTTGGGCCCGCCGACGGGCTCACGGAGTTCCCGCAATGACCTCGTCTCGTCTTCTCACCGCGGTCGCCGTGGTGTCGGTGATCCTCAATCTCCTGCTGGTGGGATTCTTCGTCGGCCAGCGTCTGCCGCATTTCGCCGGCCCCTGGCATGACGGCCCCCGCCTTGACGGCCCACGCCTGGATGGTCCGGCTATGGAACGCGACTTTGCACGCGCCCGTGACAATGATCGCGACATGCCGCCGCCGAACGGCGAGCGGCGCGAGCGCATGCGTGTGATCATGGGCCCCAACGATCTCAACTTCGGCGCGGCGATGCGCGCCCTCGATCCCGAGGCGCGCAAGACCATGCAGGCCAAGTTCCGGAAGGACATGCCCGAGATCCGCGCGCGCGTGGAGGAGATGGCCGCCAAGCGCCGCGCGCTGCTCGAAGTGCTCGCCGCCGAGCCCGCGGATATCGAACGTCTGTCGCAGGCGCTTGGCGACGTGCGCGCCGCCGCCGCCGCCGCGCAGGAACAGTCCCATGAGCTGTTCATGGAGATCGCGGGCGATCTTCCGGCCGAACAGCGCGCCGCCTTCATGAAGGCCGCCGCCGAAAGCCGCCCGCCGCGCCGTTAGGGTCTATTTCTAAAAATACCGTAACCCGCGACGGAACATCTTCTCCTGCCCGTATCACCGGTACGACCACAGAACAGGAGAAGAAAATTGGGTCACAAGAAAACGGCGATCGGACTTGCGTGCGCCGCGCTGCTCGGCGGCGGCATGTTTGTCGGTATCTCCCAGGCGCAAGACGCTCCACCGTCTCCGCCTCCCGGGGCCGCGTCCTCCCTCCCACACGACCGCGGTCCCGGGCCCGACATGATGCGCATGCGCGGCGACGGTCCTGGTTTTCAGGGCCCCGGTTTTCAGGGGCCCGGCTTCCATGGTCCGCGTTCCGGCGGACGCGGTTTCATGCGCGGCGAGCGCGGCGAACCGGGCAAGCACATCGAAGGGCGCATCGCGTTCCTGAAAGCCGAACTCAAGATCACCGACGCGCAGGCCCGCGCCTGGGATCAGTACGCGGCCTTCATGCGCGACACGGCCAAGACACGCCAGGCGGCGGCCGAGAAGCGCGGCGCCGACATGAAGGCGATGCGCGCCGAACCCGGCAAGCGTCCCGAACGCAAGGCGCTGCTCGAGCGTCTCGAGGAAAACGAAACGCGCGCGAAGGCGATGCTCCAGTCCATCGAGAAACGCAAAGCCGCGACCCAGGCGCTCTACAAGGTCCTCAGCGACGAGCAGAAAAAGCTCGCCGAAGACCTTCTCTAACCGAACCGGCCTCAACCCTCTCCCGCACCTCGGCGGGGGAGGGTCTTTTTTTGTCATCCAGGGGTTTCTTGGTATTTTCGCAGTGCGATATTCGTCTGCGGTCAGTCGCTCCCCCTTGAGCTTCCCGCGCCGCGTTGCTTAGAATTCCGTCCGGGAGCTCGCAAAACATCTGGGAGGGTGATTTGGCTGACGCGTTGGAACGTTACCTCGCTCATATCCGCGAGGAGATCGATACCAATAAAAAGTCCGTTGAGATGATCAAGCGGGGCGACCTCAAGACCGGCGAGCGCTCGCTTGCGGCGCCCCAATGGCGCGACACCACCGCCGAAAGCCTGGCGCGCGCCAAACATATCATTTCCACTTACGAAGATATCCTCGCCCAGCACGCGCAGGGTCATTAGGCGTGCGCTAAGCCAAAGCGCTACGCCAGAGAATTGACCTCTTTCCGGTGCGGCCCTAAGTTGGAACCCATCTCATTCCACTTTGGGACAAGAGGATCGTCGCCATGGGTTCGCCGGCCATCGACATCGGGATCGCGCCGAAAGAGCGCAAGACCGCCTGGACGCGGCGCAGCCTGCTCGAGCACTGAACGATAAGGGGCCAGTTGAAAGCGGTGCCTGTGGTTGATCCGCAGACGTCCGAGGCCGAGCGGGGGAGCGCGCGTCCCTTTGACGCAAGGACGACCCTGGGCGCCGTCAAATCGGAAGTCTGCGACACGACCCTCGTCATCATGTCGCTGCTGATCGTGCCGGCGCTCGGCGTCAGCATCGCCCGCGTGCTCGAGGTGGGCTGGACGGTCCAATACATCGGCCAGATGATCGGGGCGCTCATCGCCTGGGGCATCACGCTCTTCCGGCATCGGTTGTCTTACGCGGTGCGCGCCGACACGATCCTGGCGCTTCTGTTCTGGCTGGCCTGGACGGGGCAGGTCTACACGCCGTCCCCCACCTCCTACGTGTACTTCGTCTCGGCCGCAGCCATGGCGGTCGTGTTCTACGGCGCGGCGGCGGGCATCGTGGCCGTTGTGCTCTCGGTGCTGGTCACGATCGGCACGTACTTCGCCATACAGGCCGGAATATTCCCCGTCCCGACCTACGCCACCACCATGTCGTTCACCACCTGGCTCTCGCGCGTGACGTCCCTGGTGGTCGCCAGCGCCGGCCCGGTGATCGCCATCACGCAGTTCCAGCGGTCCTTGATGCGCGAGTTGAAGCGCGCCGAGGATACCAGCGACGCCAAGTCCGCGTTCCTGGCGACCATGAGCCACGAGCTCAGGACGCCGATGACCGCGATCATCGGCATCGCCGAATTGCTCCAGGAGGAAAAGCTCGGCGCCGATCAGGCGCGCAAGGTCGGCCGGATCGCGCGCGCGGGCAAAAACCTCCTTTCCCTGCTCAACGATCTCCTCGACTTCGCCAAGATCGAGGCCGCGCAGATGCCCATCGACAAGGTGGCCTTCAGCGTGAACGAGTTGCTCGGCGAGGTGCAGGAGCTTCTCGATCCGCTCGCCGCCGACAAGGGGCTCCGGGTGCGCGTCGAAAACGGCGCCGCGCATGACGCGCTCATGGGCGATCCGGCCCGCCTGCGGCAGATCTTGAACAATCTCGTCGGCAACGCCGTCAAATTCACGGACAGCGGCGAGATCGTCGTCGCCGTCTCGCAAACCGAACCTGTGGAGAACAGGGTGATATTGCGCATGGCGGTCACCGATACAGGCATCGGCATATCGGCCGCCGACCAGGCCAAACTGTTCCAGCCGTTCGTTCAGGCGCAGGATTTCCGCTCGCGCACCCACGGCGGAACCGGCCTCGGCCTTGCGATCAGCCGCCGCCTCGCGGCGCAAATGAAGGGCCAGCTCACCGTCAGTTCTAGGGTCGGCCAAGGCTCAACCTTCACCGTGGTGGTGCCGCTCGAGGTGTCCGCGCATCCCGTGACGGCGCGCGCGGAGCCCCCCGTCGCGACCGAAGCCGGCCGGCGCGCGCTGGAGATCCTGATGGCCGAGGACAACGAGGCCATCCGCGACCTGATGCGCGAGATGCTGGGCCGCCGCGGTCACCGCGTCGTCGTGGCCGAGAACGGCCTGTCGGCCTTGAACGCCGTGCAGGCGGGAGACTTCGACGTCATTGTCATGGACATGCACATGCCGGTGATGGACGGGGTCGAGGCGACACGCGCCGTCCGCGCGCTGCCCGCGCCGGCATCCCGCATCCCCATCGTCGCGCTCACGGCCGGCCTGACGGAAGGCCAGCGCCATGCCTACCTCGCGGCGGGGGTCAGCCAGATCGTCGCCAAGCCCGCGCACTGGCCCACCCTGTTCGAGGCGATCGAGACGAGGGGTTTTGCTTTTCGCGCGGAACGTGCTTCTGACGATTTTTTCGACGAACCGTTGTTCAAGGACCTCGAGCACGCGCTCGGCGCGGAGGCCATGAGCGCGGCGATCCTCACCTTCCGGGACAATATCTCCGACTACATCGTGAAACTGGAGGCGTCGCTCGCCGCCGGCGATGTCCCCGCGGCGCGCAAGATCGGCCACGCCATCAAGGGCACGAGCTTGCAGTTCGGCGCGGTGGAAGTGGGCCGCCTGGGCGCGGGCATCGAACTGAAGACCGCCACCCTGGGCGAAATGCGCCACCACGCATCGAAAATCCCCGCCGCCCTCACACGCTTCAACACCGCCCTGGCTCGCCGCGCCTCTTAAGCGGGGGAAGGCAATAATTATATCAGAGATAATTTCGTCCAAAGGAGGGGAGAAGGGCGATAATTATATCAGAGATAATTTCGCAGGCCCGGCTATCGCCCGGAACGGCGTCCCAGCGGCGAAATTATCTCTGATATAATTATCACGAAACGCCGGCGTCTCGACGATTAGCCCGCCGCCGCTTTTGCGGCCCGGGCCATGTCGAACGCCTTGGACAGCTTCTCGATGGTCCCCAATTGAAGGCTGGTCGGGTTCGCGTATTCCTCGGCCATCTCCTCCACCTGGCGCGCCATTTGAATACAAATGGCCGACAGGTCCGGCTCGCGCAGCGCATGGGCCGTGCGGCCCGCGTCTTCCAGCACGCCCACCAGCACCAGAATCTGCTCATGCAGCGCCGGATCGATGCGCTTTTCCTGGTACGCCTTCAGGATGGTGCCGCACACCCAGGCCAGTTTCAGGCCGTTGGAATCCAGGCGCGCCGCCATCACCTCGTTCATGTTCGCCTGCACCGCGCGGATCAGCTCGCCCGGGCTCATGCGCCGGCCTTCGATGGTGTCGCGCAGCGTGTTCACCACATCCAGCTGGCGGATGTTGGAGGGCCGGGACGGGGACGCCGTGCGCCGCTCCGGGCCCAGGTAATCGTTGGTCACGATGAACGGCTGGCGGTTCAT
>JADZAK010000009.1 GCA_020852595.1 Rhodospirillaceae bacterium | reverse complement strand
CTATCGTTCCCCAGCCGAGTTCGAGGCGGCATACCGCACGGTTCCTTCCGCTGTACGCGAAGCAGCGGAATGAACCGGACAACAACCTGTCCCTGATTATCGTGTCTCAGGGGCGGGGTTCACTCCAATACTGTCCCCGTAACTAGTTTCGGGGACAGTATACTTAATTGGCGGTCGCCGCGCGCGTGTTTTCTGTTTTTTACGCAACGGAAAACGACCCCCTCCCAACCTCCCCTTTTCAGGGGGAGGAACAAGAGGATCACTTCGGACCCAAGCCCCATTCTTTGGCCCACGACAAGCCGCGCAGCGTTTCGCCGCGCGGGGTGTATTCCATGCCGACCCAGCCGTCATAGCCCTGGGCGTCGAGGAAATCGAAGATGAACCGCCAGTTCACTTCGTTGAACTTGTCGGGCTCGTGACGGCCCGGCACGCCGGCCACCTGCACATGCCCGACGATGTCGAGGTTGTGCTCCAGGAACTCCGCCAAATTCCCCTGCGCGCGCTGCGCGTGATAGGCGTCGAACAGCACCTTCAAATTCTTCTGCTCCAGGCGGCGCACCACTTCAGCGGCCTGATCCGGGAACACCAGGAAGTAGTCCGGGATCACCACGTTCTCGAGCACGATCTCCACATCCTCTTTGCGCGCGCGCTCGCAGGCATAGACGATGTTCTTCTCGTAGGTGTCCATCGCGCCGTCTTCGTCCTGCGAGATGCAACCCGCCATGACGTGGATGCGCGGGCATTCCGCCGTCTCCGCGAACGCCAGCGCGATATCGATGGTGTCGCGGAATTCTTCTTCACGCCCCGGGAGCGCGGCGAGCCCGCGTTCACCCGCTTCCCAGTTTCCCGGCGGCGCGTTGATCAGCACCAGCGGCACGCCCGCCATGCCGCACGCGTCCGCGATGTCGATCGCATCGACGTGGTACGGCAGCTGGCACTCCACCGCCTTGAAGCCGGCGTCGGCGGCGGCCTTGATCCGCTCCACGAACGGGAGATCGGTGAACAGCATCGAGATATTGGCGGAGAAACGCGGCATGGCTCTTATCCAAAACGGCGGCGAATGAGATCGTCGATCTTTTGCGCCACTTCCCCGGCCGCGTTCAAGGGCGGATGCGTCCAGCGCTCGAATTCTCCCCCGAGAATGGAACGAAACGGCCGTGCGAAACCGCCGCCGTAGAGATGGCGGTGCAGGCGCGCGTGTTTGGGCGCCACCATTCCGTCCGGGGCGTAGATATAAACCGGCGCCGAGGTCGCGCAGGCTTCCGAACACATGGACACGGAATCACCGGTCACGACGATGGCATCGGCCAGCGCGAGGTAGCCGAAGTAGGGATTGTCGCCCCCGGCGCTCCAGAAGAACGCATGATGCGGTCGAAGTTGGTGCGGCCCGCTCACCGCCGCCTTCATGGCTTGTTCCGCCGCCGCGCCCGTGCGCCGGGAGCTCGCGAGCAGCACGGTCCCGCCCTCTCTCTCCGCGACGCGCGAAACCTCGGCGGCCAGCGTGCGCGCGAGATCCGCCGGGAACGGCTTGCGGCGGGTCGCGCCGCCCACGATCAACGCGATCAGCGGCTTCGGCACGGCCTTGATGCGCCCGCGCCAGGCATCGGCGGCGCTCGCGAGACGTTCCTTCGTCAGCCGATGCGGCGCGCCCGTGACGCGCATCACATTGGGGGCGTCGCCCGCCGGTCGTTCGCAGTCATGACGCGGCACGACGATGAGATCGAAGTCCTCGGCCCCGCGCCGCCCCGGGTTCATGATCTGCGCCAGGATCACCGCCTTTCCCGCATTTTTTTTGATCCAGCGTGCGATGGGTCCCGTGCGCCGCCCGGCGGCGATCACCACATCCGGCCACGGCGGGCCGAAGGTCATGCGCGTTTCGGGCGCGAGGCCGATGAGGCTCGCCCCGGTCAGCGCGTTCGGAAGACGGGCCAGCGGATTGTAGCGGATGGGGACGGTCTTGAAGTCCCGGCCCAGGGCTTCGGCCACGCCGAGGGCCTGGGCCACGTTGCCCGCGCGGTCGTCGGTCAGAACCCAGATCAGTGGTTGGCCGTGCATCGAAATCCCGGAATCCGTTGGGTTTTCTATAGCAGATTGCCGGGCGTTGTACCGTCCCCTCAATGCCGCTAAATAAACTCCAAAATTCGGGGAACAAGGACAGTTCATGACCACAGAGCGCAATGCCCGTCAGACCGCCGCCGGCAAGATTGTCGCCAAATTCCTGCTCGACATCAAAGCCGTGAATTTCCGCCCCGAGGAGCCCTACAAGCTCACCGCCGGCTGGGCCAGCCCGGTCTATATCGACTGCCGCAAGGTCATCTCCTTCGTCGAAGCGCGCCGGACCATCACCCGCCTCGCGGCGGACGAACTCAACGAAGCCATCGGTCCGGGCAAGATCGATACGGTCGCGGGCGGCGAAACCGCCGGCATCCCCTACGCCGCCTGGATTTCGGACGCGATGGGCCTGCCGATGCAGTACGTGCGCAAGAAACCGAAGGGTTTCGGCCGCATGGCGCAAATCGAGGGTGAACTGCACGAAGGCCAGAACGTCGTCCTGGTGGAAGACCTCGCCAGCAGCGGCGATTCAAAGATCGGTTTCGTGAAGGCCCTGCGCGACGCGGGCGCCAAGTGCGATCACTGCCTGGTCGTGTTCTTCTACGGCGCTTTCCCGGGCGCCATCGAGATGCTCGCGAACGAAGGCATCAAGCTCCACTACCTCGCCACCTGGGCCGACGTCATCGCGGTCGCCGAGGAAGGCAACTACTTCTCGCCCCAGGCCATCGCCGGCGTGAAGGAATTCCTGAAAGACCCGATCGGCTGGTCGGTGGCGCACGGCGGGAAGGGCGCGTAAACGCCTCCGTCATACCAAACACGGACCGTCACCCTGGCATTCGCCCAGGGCGACCAGATAAAATACCGAAAATCTAAAACAACGAGCCCTGCGCCGGGGGCTCCGGAGTCAGCAGCGAGGCGTCGTCTTCGGCGCTGACCTTGTTGAGCCGCGGGCTCACGGGGCGCACGGCCATCGCATCCGCCGGATAGGACGTCAGCAGCGGCAGCACGTCCGCCACGCTCGCCTTCTCCGTCTCCAGCCACGCGTCCCAATGGTCTTTCGCCAGGATCACCGGCATGCGGTCGTGGATTGCCCCGACCAGCGTATTGGCGGCCGTGCAGATGATCGCGAAGGTCTCCAGGTTCTCCCAGCGCTCCCAGAGCCCGGCGAAGGCCATCGGCCCGCCGTCCGTACGTTCGAACAACATGGGGCGCTTCTCGCGCCCGTCCTGTCGCCATTCATAGAACCCGTCGGCGACCACCAGGCAGCGGCGCTGCTTCATGGCCTCGCGGAAGGTCGGCTTTTCGGCCACCGTTTCCGCGCGCGCGTTGATCTGGCCTGTTCCCATCGGCATGCCCGGGCGCTGCGGCGCCGACCATCCGGGAATGAGCCCCCAGCGGATCAGCGTGATCTGCCGGCCCGTCGGCATGCGGCGCACGATGGGGCACTCCTGCGTCGGCGCCATGTTGTAGCGCGGCTGAAGATTAAGCCGCGTGCCCGCCAGCGCGAACTCGTCGAACACACGCCCCGTCGGGGCCACCAGCTTGTAACGCCCGCACATCGAAGGGTTATCTCAGCGCTTCGTTCAAGACGTGGCCCAGACGCATGCCCGCCTTGGCGATGCGGTCCAGCGCGACGGGCATGTTCTGCTTCAGATAGACCTCGTCGAACACCAGTCCACCCGGATTGCCCACATAACCCGTCGCGGGCGTGCGCATGATCCACAGGCTTTCGGTCGCCCATTCCACCGGCGGTGTTTCGATCCATTCCACGAACAGGCGGTCCAGCGGCGTATAGGCCTGATATGTGGCGCGCAGCGAGTCCAGCGCCTGAGGGTCCGTCGCAAGGATGTCCTCGTCCCATATCGCCCGCATCGTCGTGGCCTTGCCCAGGAAGGTCGCCGGGATGCCTTCCCCGCCGCGGTCTTCTGCAAAGCCGATACGCAAGGGCTCATGAATATCGCCGACAAAATGCGCCAGGAACTTCAGCGCCGTCGCGCGTTCTTCCCGGGAAGCGCCGCTTTTCAGAATCGCGAGATTGCGGTCGATCTCCCGGATCAGACAGCTTGTCTTCTCCGGGCAATCCCGGGCTTCCTCGACCTTGCGCGCATCCTTCGGCACATAGACCACATGCCAGTCTCTCGTCTCGGGATGCGTGTCGCGGTGATGGTTGGGCCACGTACACGCTTCGGCGAACGCCGCCTCGCCGGCCGCGCCCAACAGCTCCTTCACCTCGCCGCGCGGCTTCTCCTTCAGGCTGTCCCACGCGACATGACAAACCATTTTGTGCCCCGCGTCGCCCCACGCATAGGCCGGAGCGCTCACGGCACAGGCGATGAAAATCCCAACGATGAAACGTCCGATCATCTCTTTCCCCTCGCGGAACGCCGGCCATCATAGGGCCGGCGGAGAGGAAGAGGTAGTTACGCCGTGCCTTCCGTCTCGGCGCCCGCCACCGGCAGGCTGACGGTCACGCGCAGCCCCCCTTCCGTGCGGTTCATGAGATCCACGTCGCCGCCCATGCTGCGGATGGCGTTGCGCGCGATGGTAAGCCCCAGGCCCGCCCCGCCGGTCTCGCGCGAGCGCGAGCCTTCCAGGCGCACGAAGGGCTGGAATACGCGGTCCATTTCATGCGGCGGCACGCCGGGGCCTGTGTCATCGATATAAATGCGCAGTTCGCCCGCCGCCGGCGCCAGCGTGACTTGCGCCGTCTTCCCGTACTTCAGCGCGTTATCGACCAAGTTCGTGATGGCGCGCTTGAAGGCCAGCGGACGGGTCAGGAACTCGAAGCTGTCCGGCCCGGTGTAGGCCACTTCACGGCCCGAGAAACTGAGATCGCTGCACAGGGAGGCCACCACCGCCGCCGCGTCGATATGCGAGGCCGGCTCGTTCGCCGCGTCGTCGCGCGCGAACACCAGCGTCTCGGCGATCATCGCCTCCATTTCATTGAGGTCGTGCATCATCTTCTCGCGCTGCTGGTCGTCGTCGACGAACTCGGCGCGCAGGCGAAGACGCGTGATCGGCGTACGCAAATCGTGACTGATCGCCGCCAGCATCTGCGTGCGGTCCTGGATGTAGCGCTTCACGCGCATCTGCATGGTGTTGAAGGCGCGCGTCGCCCGGCGCACCTCGGGCGGGCCCTTCTCGCTCAAGGGCTCGGCGTTCACGTCGACCCCCAAGCGCTCGGCCGCCGCGGCGAACACCGGCAGCGGCGCCGTGGCGCGGCTGACGCCCCACAGCGCGACTCCCATCAACAATACCGAGACCGCCGCCAGCCAGTACGGAAACGCCGTCAGGCCCGGCGGCTCGGCGATATTGAGCACCACGCGGGCGTTGAACCAGCGCGTCGAATTCACCGGGCGCACCGACACCCGGAACATGACCGCGTCCGCGACCGGCAAGGTCCCGCCCAGCGACCGCAGGCTGTGAATCGCGCGCCGCGAAAACTCACCGCTGTCACGCGGGCGTTCCTCGCTTGGGCTGGCCGCCGGCGACGGCGGGAAACCTTCAGGGATCGTATGGGAGTCCGCCGACTGCTGGCCTTGCGACGGGTCGCCCAGCGGAAAATGCGGGTCCATGTCCGTCACCTGGTCCATGGCTTCCATGAACGGCAGGTTCTCGAAGGCGCGGTCGTCGAACAGACTGTCGGCGCGGATTTCGGCGTCGCGCGGGAACTCGCGCCTGAGCGCACGAAGGAAGATGCGCGAGGGCAGCTGGCGGTCGGAGTTTTTCACCAGCGGCTGGGTATTGAAGGTCATGCGCATGACCGGCGAGTTCAGGCGCTGTAGAAGCTCGATCTGCTCCTGACGCGTCGGCGCGCGCTCCAGCATGCGCCGGATGACGATGATCTGCTCCGCGCCTTGCGTGGCGGCGCCTACCGCCGCCCACTCGTCACGGAAGCCGTAGTAAAAGAACAGCGCGGCCAGGTTGGTCCCGGCGACCACCAGCAAAAGTACCGCGAACACCCGAGCCCGAAGGCTCAGTGGCGGTAATCTCATGAAGCCTGGACTTCGGGGGTGAACATATAACCGCCGCCGCGAACCGTTTTGATCAGATTTGGATTCTTAGGATCCATCTCGATCTTACGACGAAGGCGGCCGACTTGCACGTCGATGGAACGGTCGAACGGGATCGCGGCCCGGCCGCGGGCCATATCGAGCAGCTGGTCGCGGTTCAGCACGCGGCGCGGATGATCCACGAAAGCGACCAAAAGGTCGTATTCCCCGGCGGTAAGGGCGATGTCCGAACCCGAACGGTGCAGGGTCCGGGTCGCGGAATCGAGCACGAAGTCGGCGAAAGCCACCTTGGCCGGACGGTCGTCGTCGGTTTCCACCGCGGCGCCGCTCGAGGACCGGCGCAGCACCGCCTTGATGCGGGCGGCCAGTTCACGCGGGTTGAAGGGTTTTGCCATGTAATCGTCGGCGCCCACTTCAAGGCCGATGATGCGGTCCACTTCCTCGCCCATCGCCGTCAGCATGATGATGGGGATCGAGGACTCGCTGCGCACCTGGCGGCACAGCGTCAGCCCGTCTTCGCCCGGCATCATCAGGTCCAGGACCACGAGATCGAAGGACCAGTCCTGCAGAGCCTGGCGCATCTCGCGGCCGTCCTTGGCCGTGGTGACGCGGAAGTCGTGCTTGGAAAGGAAGCGCGAGAGCAGATCGCGGATCTCGGCATCGTCATCGACGATGAGGATGTGGGGCTTCGGCGTTTCGCTGGCAGTGGACATTTTGTCTTCCCGGAATGGTCAGAAAACCTGCCCCAAGTGTAGGGGGGCCACCCCCCATGTCCAAGAAACCATTGGGAAAAATAGTGCAACGCGCTGTAAGCGGACCGGCTTCTGTTACACGACGTTACACCAACTTCAGGTCCCCGTTACACCCTTCACAGTCGCGCGACATCCAAAGGTTACACGCCGCATTCCACAATCCAGCCATATTATTTGATCACAAGGGTGCTCACGTCCCGATGTCCACGAAGGTCACCATGACTCGTACCGCCACCTTCTCCGGCACCATCCTCATCGTCGCCGGTTTTGTCGCGACCTCCCTCGCCGCCGAGCCTGAAAGCACCGAGCGCCGCGAACGTCTCGAGGCGCGTCTCGTCCGCGGCGATCTCGCGCAGGTCGCGATCGTCGCGAACGAAGACCATACGTTCGCGGTGGAGATTTCGCCCCAGCGATGAACAGGTGCGATGAACAGGTGCGATGAACGGGCGCGATGAACAGAACATGGGAGCGCGGTGACGCGCTCTCCCCCAGGAGACCCGGTCCATACGGAAGCCCCTCCCCTCTGCGGCTTCCCCCTCCCCTAGGGATGGACCGGTAAAACCCCGGCGGTGACCCCCCTCATCGCCGGGGCGTATTTTTTCCAAGATCGGTGTTCCGGGTAGGCCGCCGCATGAGAGCGGACAACCGCGCTTAACGGCACTCATCCTTCATTGCCAAGCCCAGTTCTCGACCGATAACCCTGGGATATCCCGGAAATCCAAGAGCACCGTTTACACTTCATGGCCGATTGTTCTTGTTTTGTTCTTTTTCCGGGTCTATGATTCCCGGATGTCACCCGGTTCCGCCAAGAAAACCCCGAACCCCAATCCCCGCGGCGAGGCCCGTTATATGGGCGGCGCGCTTGAGGGGACCGTCGGCGTGCACCCGGACGCCCGCCGGGGCCGTGGAGCCGTCAGCAACGCCTCTGGGCGCTATGAGAACCGGGGCACGGTGGCCCTGGACGACGGCTGGGACAATCTCGACGCCCCCGCCCCGCCGCTGCGCACCGAGATCTTGAAAGATTCCACCCGCACCATCATCGCCCGCAACACCTCGCCCGACATCGGCTTCGACCGGTCCATCAACCCGTATAGAGGCTGCGAGCACGGCTGCACCTACTGCTTCGCCCGGCCTACCCATGCCTATCTCGGCATGTCCCCGGGCCTCGATTTCGAAAGCCGGATTTTCGCCAAGCCCGACGCCGCGCACCTGCTCGACAAGGAATTGCGCGCGCCCAGCTACCGCTGCCGCACCATGGCCATGGGCACGAATACCGATCCCTATCAGCCGGCCGAACGCACCTACAAAATCACGCGGTCTATCCTGGAAGTGCTCGCGCGCTTCAATCACCCCGTGGGCATCGTCACCAAGTCCGCCCTCGTCGCCCGCGACGCCGACATCCTGCACGCCATGGCCAGGAAGAACCTCGCGAAGGTTTCGCTCTCGGTCACGTCGCTCGACCACATCCTTGCCCGAAAAATGGAACCGCGCGCCTCGACGCCGCAGCGGCGCCTCGCCGCCATCAAGGATCTCAGCAGCCTCGGCGTCCCCACCGGCGTGATGTTCGCCCCCGCCATTCCGGGTCTCAACGATCATGAACTCGAAGGCGTGCTCGAGGCCGCGCGCGATGCCGGCGCGACCTCCGCGGGTTACATCATGCTGCGGCTTCCGCTTGAGGTGAAGGACCTCTTCCAGGAATGGCTGGCCGCGAGCGTGCCCGAACGCGCCTCACGCGTGATGAGCCTGGTGCGCGCGATGCGCGACGGTCTCGATTACGATCCCAAATGGGGCGAGCGGATGACGGGGAACGGCCCTATTGCCGAAGCTCTCGCGGATCGCTTCAGACTGGCGTGCAAGCGTCTCGGCCTCAACAAGCCGCAGCCGCCGCTCGACACGGCGCAGTTCAAGCCTCCGCCGCGCACAGGGGATCAACTTGCATTGTTCTAAGCGGATGGTAGGCGGGAACGCCGAAACCGAGATCGATCCAGTGCGCGTCGGAATAAGCCAGGAGATGCGAGACCGTGTCGTTGGTGCTGATGGCTTCCATCAGCACCACGCAGCCGATCACACAGGGCGGCCCGCCCGGAAACCCTTCCACCGGCAGCGTGACCTCCTCGAACGTCACGTCGCGCTCCGACGAGGTCACGGTGTTCTTCAGCACCGACAGGCCGACGCGATGATCGACGATGCTGCGTTGAAAGCACCAAAGATCTTCCGCCATCTCCGGCGTGTCGGAATACGCGAGCAGGTCCTGCCCCGTGAGGTCTTCGCCCGCCAGTTCCACCAAACGCGTCCCGTGCAGGCGCACGCGGATGTACTTCGTGGGCAGGATGTCCTTGATCACGATATGCGGCTGAAGGTGCGGCTGCGGGCGGCTCAGAAAATCCTTAAGCGCCGGCAAGCCGTCACCGGCGCGCAACGACTGCCAATGGGCATGAAAAGCCCGGGTGAGCTCCGTTCGAAACGGATACATTCTGATGACCCATCCCACGCATCTTCTGGGCCTCCAGCAAACATCGAAAAGGGATCGAAATCGAGCAAAAAGTCTGCTGGCGCCCTTGCAGCGGCCATAATTCCATGTGCGGGTTACGCCTCGGCCGCGCGCAGCAGGCCCACCGGGCGATGTTTGGCCGGCGCACCGCGGGCGGGAACGCCGGCTCCGATGTCGATCCAGCGCGTGGAGGTATGCTTCAGAAGCCTGAACATCGAGTCCTTGTAATCGATCACCTCGACGAAGCCGAGGCAGCAGACCATGCACGGCGGGCCGCCGGGGAACGGCGTCAGCGGCAACCCCACATCCTCGAACGAAATCGGGCGTCCCGACGCGGTGGCCGCAAGTTTCACGCTGCGCAGGCCGACGGGATACGTGGCCACCATGTGCTGATGGAACCACAACTCTGCGGCCATGACCTCGTTGCCCGCGAACACCATGAGGTTCCGGCCCGTGACATCGGCGCCGAACACATCGACAAGATGCGTCCCGAAAAGACGCACGCGCAAATAGCCCGGCTCGACGACGTCCTTGATCGCAACGTTCGGCTGCAAGACGGGATGCGGCTTGCCGAGATAGTCTTTCAAGGTCGGCAATGCATTGCCGACACGCAAGGATTGCCAGTGGGCGAGAAACGAACGGCAGTGATCGGTTCTGAAGATGGTCATGAGCTTGGGTTCAATTGGAAAACCAGCACTACGCAAAACCAAACGCCGGGCCGACAACAAACACCCAAAATCCCGTGAAATCGAGTAAAAAAGTTGACTGCGGGGCCGGTTCGGCCGGGCGGCCGCGCCCGCCGGGCGGCGCATTAACATGCGCCCCACCCGCCAAGCCCTTATAATCCCACGCGGGGATGGTATTCGGGGATGCCGTCCGGGTCCTCGTGGATAATGATATCCACACCCGGAAATTCGCCTTCGATCGCCTTCTCGACATCGTCGCAGATCCGGTGCGCCTCCAGCAAAGTCAGAGTCGGGTCCAACACGATATGCATTTGTATATGCTTTTGCATGCCCGAGCTGCGCGTGCGCAGCTCATGAACGCGTTTTGCTTTCGGATGCTGGAGCGCGATGGCGATGATGCGCTCGCGTTCCTCGGTCGGCAGCTCCTTATCCATCAGCGCATCCACCGACCGTATGGCAATGCGAACTGCGTTCACCAGGATGAAGACGCTGATGGCGATGCCGAACACCGGATCCGCCCACGCCAAGCCGGGCATCGACGCCAGCGCCAGCGCGGCGATAACGCTGGCGTTGAGCAGAAGATCGCCCGTGTAGTGCAGGGAGTCCGCGCTGACCGCCATGGACGACGTGCGCGCGATCACGTAGCGCTGCAGCGTCACAAGGCCGAGCGTGACGGCGATGGAGAGCAACGTGACGCCGATCCCGAGCCCCGCATCCGTCACCGGCGCCGTGTCATGCAGGCGCGAAATGGCCTGCACGATGATGAGCACGGCCGAACCCGCGACGAAGGCCGCTTGGCCAAGTCCGGACAGCGGCTCCGCCTTCCCATGGCCGAACCGATGCAGATCGTCGGCGGGCGTCAAGGCAAACCGGACGGCGATCAGATTGAGGCCCGAAGCCAGAAGATCGAGCGCGGAGTCCGCGAGGCTCGAAAGCAGCGCGACCGACCCCGTGTGCAGGTAAGCCCACGTCTTCACCGCGATCAGCAGCACCGCGCACGCGACGGCCGCGCGCGTGGCCAGGCGCATCAGCGCTGCGGGACTCCGGTTGCTTGTTGTTTCGGTCATCCTGGGGCCTGCGGGCGGCTGCGCCCACTCACGGATTCAAACGCACCGTCGTCCACCCATCGCCATCGCGGTGGAACACGAGGCGGTCATGCAGGCGGTTCGCGACGTTGAACCAGAATTCGATGTGCTCGGGTTTCAGGCGGAAACCCGTCCAATAGGGCGGGCGCGGCACGGGGCCGCCGGCGAAACGCTTCTCCATCTCCACGACCTTGGCTTCGAGCGCGGCGCGGCCCTCGATCTCGCGCGACTGCGCCGAGGCCCAGGCCGCGATCTGGCTCTGGCGGGGACGCGTCGCATGATAAGCGTCGGCCTCCGCCGGCGTCACCTCGGTCAGCGTTCCTTCCGCGCGCACCTGGCGCAGCAGCGACTTCCAGTGGAAGCAAATCGCCGCGGCCGGGTTGCGCGCGATCTCGCGGCCCTTGCGGCTTTCGGCGTTGGTGTAGAAAACGAAACCGCCGCCGCTCACGTCCTTCAGCAAGACCATGCGCACCGAGGGCTTCCCGTCGGGGGTCGCGGTGGCGAGACTCATGGCGTTCGGCACATCGGGCTCCTGCGCGACGGCTTCGTCGAGCCAGCGCCGGAAGAGCTCCAAGGGATCGGCGACGTCGGGGATGAGAATGGACACGAAGGGGGCACTCGTAAGACTGTGGCAAGGCCGTTACCCTCGGTCTCCCTCAGGTCCTTGTCAATCTTCGGATTTTTTCGCTTTTGGTGGCTTTTCCACCCCTTGCGGACGCCACGGCGCGCACTTATTTTTGCCACCATTCTCGGGCCTTATGAGGTCTCGGGGCGGTGAGCACGCGAACCAAATCACGGACTCAATCGTTTAAGGAAGACCTCCGGCCGCGCCCTCCGCGCCGGACCCAGTGCATAACCAAGGTGAAGGTCATGATTAGATCCAAGTCGTCGAAACTCGCAGTCATCATGGCGGTCGCCGCCGGCTTGTCCTTGAGCGCTTGCGCCGAGGGCAACAACCAGACCGGCGCCACTCTCGTCGGCGCGGGCCTCGGGGGCCTGCTCGGCTCCCAGTTCGGCAGCGGCAGCGGCCAGCTCGCGGCGGTGGCCATCGGCACCCTCGCCGGCGCCGCCATCGGCAGCTCGGTCGGCAAGCGCATGGACGAAGTCGACCGCATGAAGATGCGCGAAGCCGAAACCCGCGCTTACGGCGCGCCGATCGGCGAGGCCATCATCTGGAACAATCCGGACACCGGCCATCGCGGCACCGTCACGCCGGTGCGTGACGGCCGCAGCCAGCGCGGCGAATACTGCCGCGAGTTCCAGTCCGAGATCGTCGTCGGCGGCGAGCGTGAACGCGGCTTCGGCCGCGCCTGCCAGCAGCCGGACGGCTCCTGGAAGATCGTTTCGTAAAAGAAACGCGGACCCTCGAAATGAAAACGGCCCCTAAAACGGGGCCGTTTTTGTTTATTCTTCGGTCGTCCTTGACCCGAAGCGCCAAGGACGGCCGACACTCACGCCTCCACCGGCTCCTGCATCAACCTTCCCAGAGTAACCGACAGCGCGCGCTGTTCGGACTCCGCGGCCTGACGTAACGCGGCGGCGATGCGCCTGCCGGTTTCGCTGTCGTCGAACTCGGGCGCCTCGACCATGCCGAGACCGAAGCTCAAGCCGAACCCGAAGCCGTGCACGAGGTCGGCCAGGGGCGTGCGGTCCAAATCGCGCGCCAGCATCCACTCGCCGGTGTCGGTCACGACCACAAACCGCATATTGTGCAGTTCGCCCAGCACCGCGGCAAAAATGATATCCGGCGCGCTGACGGTGCGCGCCAGCCGCGCGGTCGTGAGCCCCTTGCCCTCGCGGACCGCGCGCTCCAAACGCTCCAAAATCGACAGCGCGGTCATAAGCCTTCCGGCCGGCCCCACCACCGCGCCGCTGCTTTCATGGCGCCAGTCCGGCAGCGAGGCGGTGACAACGGCGCCGGCGAGGACGATGACCCAGACCGCGAAGATCCAGATCAGGAAAACCGGGATCGCGGCCATGGCGCCGTAAATCGCCTGATAGGCCGTCATGGTCAGCACATAGAACGCGAAGGTGTATCGCACGAAGGTCAACAGGCCCGCCGCCAGCAGGGCGCCGATCATCGCGTCTTTCAGGAAGACCCGGCGGTTGGGCACGATCGCATACAGCACCGTCAGCACCAGCCAGCCCAGCGCCGACGGTGCGATGCTGCCCAGAACGATATCGAAGTTGGTCGCCTCCTCCGGCGCTCCGAACAGCGGCAGGGCTGCGAATATCCCAAACAGCGAAAACCCGAGCCCCAGGAGCAACGGCCCGATGGTCATCAGCGTCCAGAATACCAGGAGGCGGATCGCGAGGCGGCGATCCCGCGCGACCCGGAAGATCTTGTTGAAGGCGCTTTCGATGGAGACCAAAAGGATCAGCGCGGCGGCGATCAAGCCAATGATGCCGACCGCGGTCAGTTCACCGGCCGCCCGGACGAACCCGGCGATGGCCACGCCGACATGCAAACCGGTTTCGGGCATGAGGTTGGAAAGCAGGAACTGTTCCATGCGCTCCCGAAGCGCGCTGAGGCCCGGATAGGCGGCCACGGCGGCGAGCACCAGGGCCAGCGCCGGAATCAGCGCGAAGATGGTCGAGAAACTCAATGACGACGCCATTTCCAAGATGGCGTGCTGGCTCATGCGCCTCAAAAAGAACCGCATGGTCACGCGCGGCGCCGGACGCGGCCGGACGCGTCTTTCCATCGGCGGATCCGCTGATTTTTCCGGGCTTTCGCTCATGGCCCTTGCGCGCCCCATGCCTTGCCCTGTAACGCCTTTAGTGTAGGATGCACTAAGTTATTGGTTCCCGAAAGGTTTTCGGAAGAATACGAATGAGTGGCGGCAGTTTGCTCGAAGGAAAATTCGGCCTCATCATGGGTGTGGCCAACGATCGGTCGATTGCGTGGGGCATTGCCCAGCAGGCGGCCAAGCATGGCGCCACCTTGGCGTTCACATATCAGGGCGACGCGCTGGAAAAGCGCGTGCGTCCGCTCGCCGAAAGCGTGAAGAGTCCCCTCGTCCTGTCCTGCGATGTGACGGATGAAGCCTCGGTCGCTTCGGTGTTCGAAGCCATTGAAAAGACATGGGGACGCCTCGATTTCGTCGTGCACGCCATCGCCTTCTCCGACAAGGATGAGTTGAAAGGCCGCTACGTCGAGACATCCCGCGCCAACTTCCTGCGCACCATGGATATCTCGTGTTTCTCCTTCACCGACGTCTGCCGCCGCGCCGAACCGTTGATGAAGGACGGCGGCAGTCTCGTCACCCTGTCCTACTACGGCGCCGAGCGCGTGATGCCGCACTATAACGTGATGGGTGTCGCCAAGGCCGCGCTGGAGGCCAGCACGCGTTATCTCGCCGCCGACCTCGGCTCCAAGAACATCCGCGTCAACGCCATCTCCGCCGGCCCGATCAAGACCCTCGCGGCCTCGGGGATCGGCGACTTCCGCTACATCCTGAAGTGGAACGAGCTCAACGCCCCGATGGACCGCAACGTCACCATCGAGGACGTGGGCAAGTCGGGCCTCTACTTCATCAGCGACCTGTCCAGCGGCGTGACCGGCGAAGTTCACCATGTGGACTGCGGCTACCATGTCGTCGGCATGCTCGCGCCCGAATCCTCACAAGGCATTGCGGATCTGCTTAACGGCGCGAACCTCGCCAAGTAGAGAATTATGTCCGCGAATACCTTCGGCACGCTCTTTCGCTTCACGACCTTCGGCGAGAGCCATGGCCCGGCCATCGGCTGCGTCGTCGACGGCGTGCCGCCGCGCATTCCGCTGACCGAAGCCGATATCCAGGCATGGCTCGACAAGCGCCGCCCCGGCCAGTCCAGGTACACGACGCAGCGCCAGGAACCCGATACCGTCAAAATCCTCTCCGGCGTTTTTGAAGGCGTCACCACCGGCACGCCCATCGGCCTGTTGATCGAGAACGTCGACGCGCGCTCGAAGGACTACGGCGACATCGCCCAGAAGTTCCGCCCCGGCCATGCCGACTACACCTACCAGCAAAAATACGGCATCCGCGATTATCGCGGCGGCGGGCGTTCCTCCGCGCGCGAAACCGCCATGCGTGTCGCCGCCGGCGCCGTCGCACGCAAGGTTCTGAGCGCGCGTCTCGGCGACGGCGTGTCCATTCGCGGCGCGCTGATCCAGATGGGCCCGCACCGCATCGACCGCGCCAACTGGGATTGGGCCGAAGTGGACCGCAATCCGTTCTTCGCGCCGGACGCAAAAGCCGCCGAGGCTTGGGCGGGTTATCTTGAAGGCGTGCGCAAGCGGGGTTCGTCCTGCGGCGCGGTGATCGAAGTCGTCGCCGACGGGATTCCTGTCGGCCTCGGCGCGCCCATCTACGCCAAACTCGACGCCGATCTTGGCGGCGCGCTCATGGGCATCAACGCCGCAAAGGGCGTCGAGATCGGCGCCGGCTTTGAAGCCGCGGCGCTGTCGGGTGAAGAGAACGCCGACGAGATGCGCGCCGGAAAGGACGGCGCGGTCGAGTTCCTGTCCAATAAGGCCGGCGGCATCCTGGGCGGCATCTCCACCGGCCAGCCCATCGTCGCGCGCGTGGCCATCAAGCCGACGAGTTCCATTCTCGCGCCGCGCAAGACCGTCGATATTCACGGCAACGACACCGAGATCGTGACCAAGGGGCGTCACGATCCTTGTGTCGGCATCCGCGGCGTGCCCGTGGCCGAAGCGATGGTCGCCGCCGTTCTTGCCGATCATCTGTTGCGCCATCGGGCGCAGAATTCATAAGGATACGCGTCCGGGGGGACGTTCGGGGGCGCTGTTTTAACTAGGAGCCGCGATGCGCACGTTCGGAAAAGTTCTCCTCGGTCTCTTGGCCAGCCTCGGTGTGCTCGTCATCGTGGTCTTTGTCGGCCTCGTCTACGCCGTCTCCAGTTTCAAGGGCGACGACCACAAGGCCCGCGCGCCGGACAAGATCGTGCTCACCCTCGATCTCGACAAGGAAATCTCCGAAGGCCGCGCACACCACGGCTTTGCCGGCCTCGGCAAGTCGAAACCCCGCATGCAGGACGTGATCGTCGCGCTGCGCCGCGCGAAGGACGACCCGCGCGTCGTCGCCCTGCGCGCCACCTTGAGCGTTTCGCCGCTGGGCCTCGCTCAGGTGCAGGACGTGCGCGATCTGGTCGCGGAGTTCGAAACCTCGGGCAAACCGACCTACCTCTTCTCCGAAACCATGGGCGAGACGGTCGGCGCCATGCCGTCCTATTACCTCGCCTCCGCCTTCAACGACATCTGGGTGCAACCCTCCGGAACCGTAGGTGTCGCGGGCATCGGCACCGAGCAGATGTTCTTCAAGGACTTCCTCGACCGCTTCGGCATCAAGGCCTCGTTCCTTCAGCGCAAGGAATACAAGAGCGCGGGCGAGCAGTTCACCAATTCCAGCATGTCCGCGGCCAACCGCGAGGCGCTCACCGCCCTGCTCGGCTCGTGGTTCGATCAGATGATCGCCGGCATCGCCGAAAGCCGCAAGCTCGCGCCCGAAGCCGTGAAGACCCTCGTCGATCGCGGTCCGCTGCTCGCCGCCGAAGCGCGCGAGAGCGGCCTCGTGGATGCCGTTGGCTACCGCGATGAATTCGACGCCGCGGTGAAGGAAAAAGTCGCCGGCGCCAGCGACCTCGACGTCCGCGAATATCTCGATCTCGGTACTACGGCCAAGGCCGCCTCCAAGAAAATCGCCATCATCAACGCCGTGGGCGAGATCGTGCGCGGCGACGAGGAGGACGAGCGGAACCTGTTCAGCGCCGCCACCGGGGTGCGTTCGGGCGTCATGGCCAAGGCCGTGCGCGACGCGCTGGCGGACAAGGACATCGCCGCCGTCATCATCCGCGTCGACAGCCCGGGCG
>JADZAK010000008.1 GCA_020852595.1 Rhodospirillaceae bacterium | reverse complement strand
GCGCTCAAATAGAAAAAGGGGAGCTTTTGGCTCCCCTTTTCCGTCTCGTCTTTTAGAACCGCGCTTACATACGGAAGCGGATACCGGCGTAGAACCGGCGGCCGATCGTGTCGTACATCTGCGGATTGACGGTCATGTACCAGTAGTTGGTGCTGGCGACCATCGGCGGAGCCTTGTCCATCAGGTTCATGATGTTGAGGAAGCCGGTGAGCTTTCCACCCTGCTCCGTTTCCATGAAGTCGTAGCTGATCGACAGATCCTGGTAGAAGCGGCTGGAGATGTGGTTGTAGTCGATCGTCGGCGCGTAGCTGGTCCAGGCGGGGCAGCTGCCCGGCTGACATTCGACATAGCGCGACGTACCGCCGCCATACACGCCCGAGCTCATATAGCGGCCGGTCCAGCCGATATCGATATTGTCGAGCGAGTAACCGATATTGAACAGCCAACGCCAGGACAGCGGACCCGTGCCGCTGTTGGTGCCCGCGGCGTCGACCGGCGGGTTGCGGCGGTCGTCACGCAGGGACTCGATGATGTTCGTCCCGACGGCGCGGAACGACACATCGCCGGCCCAGCTTTCGACGATCCGGTCCAAGCTGGTCCGGTACGACATCTCGATATCCAGGCCCTTCTGGCTCAGGAACGCGAGGTTTTCAGGCTGGCTGTTGATGACCTGGATCTGGCCGATCGTGTAGCCGAGCGCTCTGTCCGCATCGGTCAGCGCGAAGCGCTTGATGGCGTTACAGAGGATCGAGGTGCCGCCGGAATCGAAGCAGCGCTGCAGCACTTCACCCGGGGTTTCGATCGCGCCGTTGATCGTGATGTCGTAGTAATCGACCGACGCGCTGAAGCCTTCGAACCACGACGGCTGGTAGACGATGCCGACGCTGGTGGTGTCGGCCTTTTCCGGCTCGAGAAGCGGGTTGCCGGACGTCGAGTTGAGCCAGCTGTACTGCTGAGCCTGCGTCGACGACTGACCCGGCAGGGTACGGAACGGATCGACAAGTCCGGGCGACTGACCGCCGCCACCGGCGTTGTACAATTCGCCGAGGTTGCCGGCGCGGATGTCGCGCGAACGCGTCGCACGGATACGCACTTCATCGACAGGCGCGTAGGTGGCGCCGACTTTCCACGTCACGACGAAGCCGGACGTCGAGTAGTCGGTGGCGCGAACGGCGCCGTTCAGGTCGAGCGAGCGGGCCCACTCTTCGTCCTTGGCAAGCGGAATAACGGTTTCAAGGAAGCCTTCCTTGACGTTGTACTTGCCGAGGGTGCCTTTGTAGTTACCCGCGGTGTAGGAGCTGGTGAGGCACTTCGGGCAGTAGCCCGCGATATCGCCGGGCGATACGGACTCCGTACGGTATTCGCCGCCGAGCGCGAGCGACACGGGGCCGGCCCACGTTTCGAAGGGTTCGCCGGTGACCGAGAACGCGTAGAAGTTCTGGCGGCTGCGCTGATACAGCTGCGCCCGGCCCTTCACGTAGTCGATGGCGGCTTGGCTGTTCACGCCGGAACCGAACGGATTGAACGGCACGCACAGCGGGTCGTCGTTCGCCGGGTTGGCATCCGTGTTGCCGCGGCAGACGATCTGGCCGTTGGCCAGACGCACGGAGTCCAGGGCGTTGGTGGCGACGCCGCCGAGGCCGCGCAGGCGGCCGAGATCGAGCACGCGGCCCGACAGATCGCCGCGGGTCAAGCCGGTTTGACCGTGAATTTTCCAGTCCCAATCGGTGTTGAAGGCGTCGACGGTGCCTTCGAGGCCCGCTTGGTAAGTCCAGAGTTCGCGGTAGTTGTCGGTCTGAATGTACGGCACGTCGTGCAGGAAGCTACCCATCGTGAACTGAGTGAGACCCAGCGCCGTCATGCGCGCCGCGACCGACGGATCGAGGTACGGGTTGTCGACGCGGATGTTCAGGTTGCCGAGCTGGTCGTCCAGCTTCGAGCGGGCGTAGCCGTAGCTGTAGGTATAGATGAAGTTGGCGTAAGCCGTGACGTTGTCCGTCAGATCATAGCTGGCGCGCGTGAAGTAGGCCTGGCGCGTCACATGGTTGGACAGAGACTGGTTGTAGTAGGTGGCGTCCGACATCGCCCAGTCGCCGCCGACGGTGAACTGCGAGTTCGTCAGCGAGCCGTAGTTATACATGCCCGCGGCGCGGCCGTTCTTGTCGAACAGCGTGCCCTTGAGCGGACCGGCGGTGATGATGCCGTTCGGCGTCGCGAGGATCGAGCCGACCTGGCTGCGCACGAGGAAGCGCGGATTGAGCGGCGATGCGCCGGTGGCCGTATTTGCGGTGGCGGCCCACAGCGGGTTTTCGACGATGTGATAGGTGTCGTAGCCCCAGAATTCGCCGCGCGACTTACCGGCGCCGAAGATGCCTTTGTTCCAGGCGTGCTCGCCCGAGAACAGGAAGTGACCGCGGCCGCCGGCGAACGGCGTACCCGCCGTCAGGCTCACCTTGTAGTTCGGATCGTCGCCGCGCGCGGTGATACCGCCTTGGATTTCAGCCTTAACGCCCGTGAATTCGCGATCGAGCACGAAGTTCACGACACCGGCCACGGCGTCCGAGCCGTAAGCGGCCGACGCGCCGCCGGTCACGACATCGACGCGGCTGATCAGCGGCGTCGGAAGGTCGGAGGCGTTCACGGAGCCGTTCACGTCGCCGGAGACGAAGCGATTGCCGTCCAGCAGGACGAGCGTGCGGTAGGAATCCAATCCGCGCAGGTTCAGGTTGTTCTGCGACTGGCGGCCGGTGGAGATTTCGTTACCGCCCGAGGTCGTGCTCTGCGCGCCGGCGAAGGCCGGCAGACGCATCACGAAATCGGAGATGTGCTGCATTGGGGCTTGTTCGATCTGCTCGACGCCGATCACGGTGACGGGCGTCGGCGCTTCGTAGCCGTCGCGCACAACGCGCGTGCCGGTCACGGTGATTTCGTCGATGGCAGGCGCGCCCGTTTGAGCCGGCTGCGTCTGCGCCTGAGCCGCAAACGAAGCGGCAAGCATGGCAACCGAGCTCACGGTCGTCATGAAGCCGAAGCGCCGCGCCGCGGCCGCGTTTTTATAAGACATGAGGTCTCCCCAATTGGTGTGGACAGCTTGCGTGCCGCCACGTCAGCGCGGGATGACAAGAATGCGATATGTCGAAGATGATTGCCGACCGGCCGTTCAGCCGCTCAGGCGAAGATCCCCCCACCTCGCACACAGCGCTCCGGCGATGACGGGTCGAATGTGTTTCCACCGACCCTTGCGCCAGTACGCCAAGCCTCCCGCACGCTATACGCGCGTGCACGCTAGGTTGTCACAGAAAGGCCCCCGCGAGACAACGCCGATATGCTTAAAAACGGCGGAAAATCGCGTATCGCCTCAGAGTGTTGCGGTCCTGCCGCGGTTTTCAGCCGCGTTGGTAAGAATTACTAAAAAAAGGCCGCCGGTTTGATACCGGCGGCCTGATTCAGCGCATGATTTATCCAATATCTCACTTACATGCGGAAGCGGATCCCCGCGTAGAAGCGGCGGCCGATCGTGTCATAGAGCTGCGGATTGACGTTCATATACCAATAGTTTGTGCTCGCAACCATTGGCGGCGCCTTGTCCATCAGGTTCATGATGTTGAGATACGCCGACGCGCTCGCGCCGCCCTCACCTTCCATGAACTTATAGGTGAGCGACAGGTCGTGATAAAAGCGGCTGTCGATGTGGTTATAGTCGATGGTCGGGAAGGCCGCGGTCGAAACCGGGCACGAACCGGGCTGACACTCGATGTAGCGCTGCGTGCTGCTGCCGTACTGGCCCGAACTCATGTAGCGGCCCGTCCAATTGATGCCG
>JADZAK010000007.1 GCA_020852595.1 Rhodospirillaceae bacterium | reverse complement strand
TGGCCAAGCAGGTCGCGCAAGGCGCGGCGGATGCGGTCGCCGAAGCGAAGCCGCAAGGCGTGCTCGGCTTCTAGCCAGCCATCCGATAAGAATTTCAAAACCCGCGAAGCCGTCACTTCGCGGGTTTTGTTTTCATGATGCTTCGATCGCGCGCCGGCGTATTTTTCCGGACTATTTCCCCCGGACTATTTTCTAAGCGGCCGCGCGGATAGCCCGCTCCAGTAGTTCAACACGACGTCTACGGTGGCCCGCCCCTCGCCCACCCTAAACGCGGCTTCTTTCACGTCCGGCTTGCTGTAGCCGAGACTTGGATTGTTGGGGAAACCATAACCGTCGCTGAAAGGGTTGAGCTTACCATCGCCGTTCCGGTCATGAAGAATGGCCGCCGCATATCCTCCGGCCGCGGGGACAACGATGCAGACCTCGCCGTCGCCCGCCTGAGGGGTGGGAATATCGATCCGCTGGAAGACCTTTCCCGCCGCGCGCAGGGCGCGGCCGGGCGACAGGAAGTCTTCCGGGTTATCGGGATAGAGCTCGACCCGAAGCTGCCCGGTGCGGTCCTTGAATCCCGAAACGCGCACGAGCACGCTGGGCCCCGTATAACCTTCCGGACAATTGGCCTCATGGGTGGACAGGGATGCCGGCGCAGCCTCCTGCGCATATGCGGCGCCAGAAAATCCATGTGTCATCAAAGCAAGAAAAAGCCACCGCATGGTCACGCCCCTTTCCCTCCGACCGGCCCAGGCTCTCCGGCCGGCCCTGGGATCAATTAGTGCGTCTATCCGCCGGCAGCAAGGCACTCGCGGCCGTCACGAAGCCCCCGCGCAAGCAGAAGACGTTCCACCCCGAAGGCCCAACCGATGCCCTCGGCATAGCGGCCGCCACCGCCAAGCTGGCGCACCGCGCCAAGAGCGGCGCACTCGGTTTCGAAACCGGCATCGATGTAATACCTGAGCCCGCGGCGCACCTTGTCGTTGAAGGTGTAAGGTATGCCGAGTTCCTCGAGACAGTCCTTCATCAGCGACACGACTTCGTCCCGGCCGACGCTCGGCCCCAGCGCTTCGATACCGAACTGCGTGAACTCGCGGTAGCGGCCGGTCTGCGGGCGCTCATAGCGGTAACAGCGCGCGACGTAAAAAATCCGCGCCGGTTTGGGCATGGTGGCGGCCCAGCCGTTGTTCCAAAGCTCCTGCACCATGCCGGTGGCTTCGGGCACGAGGCAGACAGGACGGTTGCCGCGGTCGCGGAAGGTCCACATCTGGGCCTCCTTGTCGGGCCCGATCTTGCCGAGGAACGTTCCAGACTCCCAAATGGAGGGCAGGACGATTTCAGAATAACCCGCCTCGGTGAACCACCCTCCGCAGGACGGAGATGATCTCGACATAACGGCGGGCCTCTTCGCCCGTCAGAACTTTGGTACCGCGTAACATGGAAGTCTCCTTTCAAATGGCCCGCCGGCGGAGGAGACATAAAAAAGGCCCCGTCCGTCGGAGGGGCCTGGTTTCGCAATTGAAGTCGCAAAAATGCGTTACAGCCCGCTCATCGGATGATGATGGCGGTGCGCATGCGCGAACGTGATGCGGGCGGCGTTTTTCATGGGCGCCTGTCTACACGCCGGGCGCGTGGACCGCAAGCGCCGCGCGTGTCGACAGGCGGTGGCGCCGGCAAATTCGGCGCGTTCCCCGCCAGACCTCGACCCGGGACAGAGCGCTCGCCGCAAGCAGTTGCACGGCCTCGTCCTCCGCGCTGTTGTCGGAGGCAAAGTGCAGAACCAGGACCGCCGTGGCATGGAGGACGCCGTCCTCGAAAAAGCAGACGCGATAGGCCTGATGCATGGCGTTGTCCCACTGCTCTTCATCCGCGAGCGCAACAAAGCTTTGCAACTTCCGTACCAAGGGGACAAAACAAGGGAACGCAGCGGTTTACCGGGCCGCGCGGCTGGGAACCGTAAAGAAATGAGACAGGCTTGAGCGATTTCGCGGCTTACGCCGGACTTTTCACCGCCGCGTTCCTGGCCGCGACGATCTTTCCGGCGCAGTCCGAGGCCGCGCTTGCCGCGCTGGTGCTGGCCGGCGATCAGCCTGTGATGGCCCTCATCGCCGTTGCGAGCGTGGGCAATGTGCTCGGCGCCGTCGTGAACTGGCTGCTGGGACGCGGTGTGGAGCGGTTCAAGGAGCGCCGCTGGTTCCCCGCCAAGGCCGAGACTCTTGCGCGCGCGCAGGGCTGGTATCAACGCTATGGGAAATGGTCGCTGTTGTTATCGTGGGCGCCGTTCATCGGCGATCCCATCACCGTCGTCGCGGGGGTGATGCGCGAGCCGCTGCCGGTTTTCCTGGCGCTCGTGACCGTCGCCAAGGCGGGCCGCTATCTTGCGGTCGCGGCCGCCGTCGGCGCCTTATAGGCCGAACCCCACGCACCTCATGGAAATCGAGGCGTTCTGCATCGCGTCGTAAACCGTTTCCGCGCGTTCGGCCGGATCGGCGGCGCCGAGGGCGTAGAGGAACGGATACCAGTGCTCGGGCGTCGGGATGGACAGGCGTCCCGCCTCACTGGACCGCGCGTCGTGCACCAGCGCGGCATCGTCGCGCGCGGCGAGTTTCGTGGCGACCCAGGCGTCGAACTCCGAGGCCCATGGATATGGCTCCGCCGCGTCGTCCCATTTGATGAGGCGCAGGTTGTGCACGATGTTGCCGCTGCCGAGGATGAGCACGCCCAGGTCGCGCAATTTCGCCAGGCTGCGCCCCGCGACATAGTGGAAGCGCTCGTCACGCTCCATGTGAAGGCTAAGCTGCAGCACGGGCACATCCGCGTCGGGGAAAATATGCCGGAGCACCGACCAGGCGCCGTGATCGAGCCCCCACTGCTCGTCGTCGAGATTGACGGTGATATCCGTGACGCGCGCCTTGATCTCCTCGGCGAGCCCGGGATCGCCGGGCGCGGGATACCGCACGTCGAACAGCGGTTTGGGAAAACCGTAGAAGTCGTGGATGGTGCGCGGCTGGGCCTGGTGCGTGATCCAGGTGCCTTCGGTCATCCAGTGGGCCGAGACGCAAAGGATCGCGCGCGGGCGCGCGAGCTTGCGGCCAAGGTCCTGAAGCGCGCGCGTATATTCATTGTCCGCGATCGCATTCATCGGAGAGCCGTGGCCAATGAACAAAACGGGCGCGCGCATGATTACTTCACCCGTTCGATCAGGGCTTGCGCGGCGGCGGGCGCCCGCTCTTTGGCGCCGGAGATGAAATAGACGAAAGCGTCGCCGTTCTTCGCCCAGGTTTTGGCGCGTTTGGCCCAGGCGTCGAGCGCGGCGGGTTTATATCCGGTCTTGACGCTGGGTCCGGTGCGCATGAGGCGCGCATAGGTGAAGTCGGCCGTCTGTTCCTCGATCTCGGGAAAGTCGTCATCGTCGGCGTAAACGATGGCCGCGTTGTATTTGCGGGCGAGATCGTAGAAGCGCTCATCCTGGAACGTGGGGCTGCGCACCTCGAGGGCGTGGCGCAGCGGGAGGCCGTCGATCTCCGGCGGCAGCAGTTTCAGGAAACCTTCGAAGTCGGCCGGGTCGAACTTCTTCGTGCCCATGAACTGCCAATTGATGGGACCGAGGCGATCCTTGAGCGCGCTGAGACCTTGGGTGAGGAAGCGCATGACGGACTCGCCGGCATCGGCGAGCACTCGCCGGTTGGTGCAAAAGCGCGACGCCTTCACCGCGAAGACAAAACCGTCAGGGGTCTCCTCGCGCCACTTGGCCCAGGTGACCGGCTTGAAGGAGGAATAATAGGTGCCGTTGATTTCGATGGAGGTCAGCGCGCGGCTGGCGAACTCCAGCTCCTTCTTCTGGGAAAGGCCCTTGGGATAAAAAATCCCGCGCCAGGGCGCGAAGGTCCACCCGCCGATGCCCACGAGGACGCGGGAGGCGGTCTTTGGGGTGTTCTTGGGGCTGGTCTCAACGGCTTTCTGGGCTGGCTTCTTGGTCGGGCGTTTAGCCATGACGGACCTCCGGGCGAAGGGCCCACCTTACACGCGGAAAACGAGGGAAGTCAGAGGGTTAAATGGGGTCAAAGTCGAGCCCGGAAATGGAGTCTGACCCCAAATTCGCGTGATGCTTTTTGCAAGGCAGCCTTACAATTATATACATAGCATATAATATCATATGATTCGTATAAGGGCGGCCTGAAATAAGAGTCTGGAGCCGAAGCGCATGAGCGCCCCGAAGAACTTTCCCGTCGTCATGGACGTGTATGAGCTGTCGCGCACCATGCGGCAGTACCTGAGCCGCGCGACCCGCAGCCTGGGTTTCACCCAGGAGCAGTGGCGTGCGCTGTGGCACCTGTCGCGCAACGAAGGGCTTACCCAGACCAATCTGGCGAGCCTGCTCGAAGTGCAGCCGATCTCGCTGACGCGCGCCCTCGACCGCCTGGCCGAGCAGGACCTGATCGAACGCCGCCCGTCCCCGAACGACCGGCGCGCCACGCAAGTTTACCTCACCGAGAACGCCCGGCCGGTGATCGCGCAACTGACCGAGATCCTCGATGAGTTCCGCGCCACCGCCATCGCCGGCCTGACCGGCGAAGAGCTCACGCAAGCGTCGGACCTCCTGAAACGCATGCGCGCCAATCTCGATAAACAAGACACCACCGTCAGCGTCGCCTAGGACCCATGACCATGAACGCCAATACGACCCAGACCCAATCCGCGATGACTTCGGGGCCGGAGAAAAAAAGCGGCCTGCGCCGCCTCCTGCTCCTGGGCGTTCCGCTCGCCGTCATCCTGATCGGCGGCGGGCTCTATCTCGCGGGCGGACGTTTCGTCTCGACCGACAACGCTTATGTGAAGGCCGACATCGCCTCCTTGTCGCCGGAGATCTCCGGCAACGTGCTGCAGGTGCTGGTGACGGACAATCAGAAGGTCACCAAGGGCCAGCCGCTGCTGACCATCGACGCGACCAACTACAAAGTCGGCCTCGCCGGCGCCGAGGCGCAGATGCGCGCCGCCGTCGCGAGCGTCGAGAGCGCGAAGGCGCGTTACCGACAGAAGGAAGAATCCATCGCCCTGATGCAGACCAACGTGAAGTTCGCCGAGCGCGAATTCCAGCGTCAGTCCCAGCTCGCCAAGGCCAACTATGTCGCGGCCGCGAAGCTCGATCAGGCGCAACACGAGTTGGAATCCGCGCGCCGGAACCTGCGCCTCCTGCAGCAGGAGAAAGCCGAGATCCTCGCGACGCTGGAAGGCGACCCCGATATCCGGCCGGAAGACCATTCTTCTTATCAACAGGCCCTGGTGGGACGTGAAAGCGCGCAGCTGTTCGTCGAGCGTTCGACGCTGATCGCGCCGTTCGACGGCATCGTGAGCCAGGTCCCGAAGGTGGGCGACTTCGCGCGCACCGGCGCGCCGATCATGTCCCTGGTGTCGACCTCGGGCGTGTGGGTGGAAGCGAACTTCAAGGAAACGGATCTCACCCAGATGAAAGCCGGCCAGCCGGTGGACATCGAAGTCGACACATACCCGGGCCGTGAATTCCACGGCAAGGTGTCGAGCATCAGCCAGGCGACCGGCGCCGAATTCTCGGTGCTGCCGGCGCAGAACTCGAGCGGCAACTGGGTGAAGGTGGTGCAACGCATCCCCGTTCGGATCGCCTTTGACGATCCGGCCAACGGCCCGACGTTGCGCGCCGGCATGAGCGTGATCGCGGAAGTCGATACCGGCATCCGCCGCGCGTCCCACTGGTTCGGCGCGCAGGCCGGCGACGGCACACACGCGCCGTAAGACGCCACGTTAGGATCGGATCCGCGCCATGGCGCAGATGTACGAGTATTTCAACGCTCATCCCGGCCGCCGTTCGGCGCTGGTGATCGTCGTCACCCTGGCGATGATCATGCAGACCCTGGACGCGACCATCGCCAACGTCGCCCTGCCGCACATGCAAAGCAGCATGAGCGCCGCGCAGGACCAGATCAGCTGGGTGCTGACCTCGTACATGATCGCGTCCGCGATCGGCATGTCGCTGACGGGATTCCTGGCCTCGCGCTTCGGCACCAAGAACCTGCTGATCGGTTCTATCGTCGGCTTCACCGCCGCCTCGATGCTGTGCGGCATCGCGCAGACCTTGCCCGAGATGATCATGTTCCGCGTCGCGCAAGGGCTGTTCGGCGCGGGCCTTCTGCCGCTGTCCCAGTCGATCATGCTCGACGTGTTCCCGCGCGAGAAACAAGGCCCCGCCATGGCGATCTGGGGCATGGGCGTGATGCTGGGCCCGATCCTGGGCCCCACCCTCGGCGGCTATCTGACCGAATATTATAACTGGCGCTGGATCTTCTTCATCAACGCGCCGCTCGGCGTGATCAGCACCCTGAGCGTCATCGCGCTGCTCCCCGAAACGCCGCCGAACAAACAGACCTATTTCGATTTCCTGGGCTTCGGATTGCTTGCGATCGCGCTGACGTCGTTCCAGTTGATGCTGGACCGCGGTGAAACGCAGGACTGGTTTCAGTCCTATGAGATCATCCTGGAAGCCTCGGTGGCGGCGCTGTCGTTCTACGCCTTCATCGTCCATGTGCTCACCACCGACAAGCCGTTCATCACGCTCAGCCTGTTCCGCGACCTGAACTACAGCGTGAGCATGGTGATCGGCGCGGCCTTTGGAGTGACGCTGTTCGCGACCATGACCCTGATGCCGCTGATGCTGCAGAACCTGATGCACTATTCCGTCATCGATACCGGCTTTGTGCTGATGCCGCGCGGCGTTGGAACCATGCTCGCGATGGCGCTGGTCGGACGGATCGTCACCAAGCTGGACGCGCGCCTGATCATGTTCTTCGGCTTAGCCCTGACCGCCGCGGCGCTTTGGCACATGTCCACCTGGACGATGGATGTGTCGAGCTTCGAGATGATCGCGACGGGCGTCTTGCAAGGCGTGGGCATCGGCTTCCTGTTCCCGCCGCTCTCGATGATCGCCTACATGACGCTGGCGCCGCACCTGCGCACGGAAGCCGCCGCGTTCTTCAGCCTGACGCGCAACATGGGTTCGAGCGTGGGGATCTCCGTGATGATCGCGCTGGTGGCGCAGAACACGCAGATCAATCACGCCAGCCTGGCCGAATACATCACGCCCTTCAGCCGCGCCCTGCAAGCCCTCGTGCCCGAAGCCGGCTGGTCGACCGGCGCCGCGTCGGGGATCGCGCATCTCAACAGCGAGATCACGCGCCAGGCGATGATGATCTCGTACCTGAACGACTACCGCCTGATGGCCTATGCGATCGTCTTGGTGATGCCGCTGATCTTCCTGCTGCGCGTGCCCGAGCGCGGCCCGGCGCCGCCGAGCCAGCCCGCGATGGCGGCGGCCGAACATTAGCGCTTGGTGCGGATCCCGACGTAAACGCCCCGGTGGTGCTTGATATTCTCGGGGTCCATCAACGTGTCGTGGATGTCGCCGACAATATCATACTGTTCGATGACAAGGTCGAAGCCCGCGTCCTGAAGCAATTGCAGGAGCGCCTCCTTGGTGGGCCAGAAGCTGCGCCGGTTGGTCCAGGACGCCCACTTCATCTGTTCGAGCTGATCGACCGTCCCGCCGTTGTGTTCGTGGTACCAGCGGCCCGGCACGCCTTCATGCGTCTCCAGGGGACCCATGACGTCCTTGAAGGCCGTCATGGGGTACCAATCGTGGGGCGCGAAATGTGTATTGATGATGACGGCGTCGCGCGCCTGTTTGCCCATCAGGTGGATGAACTCGCCCGGGCGGTCGAGGTGATAGAGCAGCCCGCAACAAAAAATGACATCGAAGGCGCCGTACCTGGCGATGTTCCAGCAATCGTCCTTGGCGAAGCCGAGGTTCGCGAGGCCGGCGCGGCGCTTCACCTCGAGGCAGTTGTCGTAATTCGACTGGCGCACTTCCAGCCCGAAGGCGTCCATGCCCATGCGCGCGAATTCGAGGGCGTAACCGCCTTCGAGGCAGCCGAGATCGGCGATGCGCTTGCCGGCAACGTTGCCGCCGTAGATAAGGTTCAAGAGGCGCTTGGCGCCCTTGCACCATGCGGTGTCGGCCACCAGGCCGCCAACATATCCCGGCAAGGTCTCGCTGCCGTCGGCGAAGCGGATATTGTGGGCGGTAAAGCTATTGGCGGTCATCGCGGCTCCTTGGGTAGGTTCTTAGCCGCAACCGGCGTGAGAACGGAAGCGCATTTCGCCAGAATAGCCATTTGCGAAACGGTGCGGGGCGGCTAGGTTCGGGCCTGGGGGGATGCTGGCCATTATGTCCGAAACATCGAAAATCGAACTCACGTCCATCGTCATCATGGGGGCCGGTCTGTATGCCGTCCTCCACATCGGCCTGCTCGCGGCGCTGCTCCCGGGTCTCCTGATTTTCCACGTCGTGAACCTGATTTCGCCGATCTTCTATCGCATGGGCCTCAATCATGACGCCGGCCGTACGGTCGCCCTGGCGGTTCCGCTTCTGATCGTCAGCATCGCGGTGGGACTTGCCATCCTGGAGATCATCGACCTCGTCACGGGACCGGACAGTTTTGTCGAACTCATGCATCGCATGGCTGAGATCGTCGGCACCTCGCGGGAATACCTGCCGACGTGGGCGCAGCAGTATATGCCTTCGAACGTCGGCGACATCGAGGCCGCCGGCGCGAAATGGCTGCGCGAAAACGCCGGCCAGCTGGGCCAATTCAGCCAGAATGCGGGACGCATCGCCTTTCATATCGTGATCGGCATGATCATCGGCGGCTTGGTGGCGTTTTACAGCGGCACCCAGGATCCGTCGCTTGGACCTCTGGCGCGCGCGATGGAAGACCGCGCCGAATTCCTGAGCAATGCGTTCCGCAATATCGTCTTTTCCCAGATCCGCATTTCGACCCTGAATACTTTCCTGACGGCGATCTATCTTACCGTGGTGCTGCCGCTCGTCGGCGTGCAATTGCCTCTCCTGAAGACGATGATCGCCGTGACTTTCATCGCCGGGCTTCTTCCGGTCCTGGGCAATTTGATCTCCAACACCGTCATCGTCATCGTCAGCTTGAGCGTCGGCCCGCTGGTCGCCGCCGGGTCGCTCGCCTTCCTGGTCGTGATCCATAAGCTCGAGTATTTCGTGAACGCCCGCATCATCGGGACACGCATCAAGGCGCGCGCGTGGGAACTTTTAGCGGCGATGCTGGTGATGGAAGCCTGGTTTGGAATCGCGGGCCTGATCGCCGCGCCGATCTACTACGCCTATCTCAAGGATGAACTGAAGGCCCGCGCGCTGATTTAGAGCCGCCGCGGTCTGCAAAAGAAAACGGCGGCGCCCGGTGGGCGCCGCCGTCTTTTATTCAGGCGATGGTGCGGGCGTTAGCCCTTCGCGCCCCACGAATCGCAATGGCCGTGAATGTTCGCCGGACCATTGAAGATCATGCAGCTGCCGCAATTCCCCTTCACTTCGTGGAGGAAGCCGCAACCGCCGCACACCTTGGTCGGGTCTTTCGAGGTTTCGACGTAGTTGAGCGATTCACGGATGCTCATCTGGCCACTGTCGAGTTTGGCGGGGTCGGCGCAGATCGCATCCGCCGCGGACGCCACACGCGAAGCGCCAAGCACCGCAAGGCCCGCCAGCGGCAGCGTCGCGCCGCGCGCCAGAAGCTTACGCCGGGTAAAGTTGAATTCAGTCATAGCGTCCGTTCCTCCCATTGAGAAAAGTTGAGTACCCGCCACGGCACAGGATCAATGTCGGAAACAATTGTGCTGCAATTGCGTCCAAACTTGAGCGCTGCCGCCACAACTCGAAACGATTCGGCGCGGCGTCCACATCCCCTCGCAACCCCGAATTTGTTCGCGATACTAACGACTTACGCTACGTGTAACAACGCTGTTTTTAGGACGGAGGCAAGAGGCGCTCACACAGATGTGTAGGGCCTTACGCTTTCACGATATTCGCGCGCTCGGCCACGGCGCGAAGGGCGTTGCGGGTGTCGACCACGAGCTTGGCGGAGTGGGCCACGGCCGCGTAATCGACCGCGTCATGGTCCGTCACGATCACCACGGCGTCATAGCCCGCGATGACGGCCGGCGTCAGCGCGACAGACGCGCGGCCGGCGATCGGGCCGTAGTGGCGCGTCGGCGGAATTTTGGGCACGAACGGATCGTGATAGTCGACCGCAGCGCCGCGCTCCTCCAGAAGCTCGATCAGGCGCAGGGCCGGGCTCTCACGCGTGTCATCGACATTCTTTTTGTAGGCCAGTCCAAGCAGAAGCAGGCGCGCGCCCTTGATGCCGCGCGAGAAGCGCGCATCGAGCGCCTTGGCGAGGCGCTCGATGACCAGGTGCGGCATGGCGGTGTTGATTTCGCCGGCGAGTTCGATGAAGCGCGTGGTGACATCGAACTCGCGCGCCTTCCATGACAGATAGAAGGGATCGATCGGGATACAGTGCCCCCCGAGGCCGGGGCCGGGATAGAAGGGCATGAAGCCGAACGGCTTGGTCTTGGCCGCTTCGATCACGTCCCACACATCGATACCCATGGCGTCGAACACCACCTTCAGTTCGTTCACCAGGGCGATGTTCACGGCCCGGAAAATATTCTCGGTCAATTTGACGGCTTCCGCGGTCGCGGTTCCGGCGACCGGAACGATCTTCGGAACGATGGCGCCGTAAAGCGCGGCCGCCAAAGCGAGCGCCTCGTCACCGTCAGCGCCGACGACCTTGGCCGTGTTGGCGACACTGAAGTTCGGATTGCCCGGATCTTCGCGCTCGGGCGAAAAAGCGAGAAAGAAATCCTTGCGGCTTTTAAGACCCGTCCGCTCGAGGATCGGGCGCACGAGTTCATCCGTCGTGCCGGGATAAGTCGTCGATTCAAGCACGACGAGCTGTCCGGCCCGCAAATGCGCGGCGATGCTTTCCGTCGTTTTGACGACGTAGCTCATGTCCGGTTCCCGCTGCCGGGTGAGCGGCGTGGGCACGCAGATCACAATCGCGTCGGCGCCGGCAAGACGCGCGAAGTCGGCGGAAGGAAGAAGCGTCTTCGCCTTCACCAGTGCGCCGACGGCGGCGTCGGGAATACGGTCGATGTAGGAGCGGCCAGCATTCAGCTTCTCGATCTTGGCGGGGTCGATGTCGAGGGCGAGGGTGCAAAAGCCTTTCTCGGCGAAGGCGCGCGCGAGCGGCAAGCCCACATAGCCAAGACCGATCACGGCCACGACGGCCGAACGATCCGTAATGCTTTGAAGGGTCAGTGTCATGGGCAAGCCGATACCACGGCGGGACGGGAGCTAAAAGGGCGGCTTCACGCGGCCCAGGAAGGCGATGCCGGCAATGAGCAGGTAAAGCACCCCCATGTAGAACAGGGTGTGATTGACCGCCCGGGCGACACCCTCCTCGCGCTCGGGCGTCGGGCCCTCCTCGCCGATCTCGGCGAAGGGCGCGAAAAACGGACGGAAACTGACGTTGACCGCGATGACCGTCCAGAAAGCAAGACCGAACATCGCGAGCTTGGCCGCGAACCAGGGCTCATCGATAGGCGAACCGGTCGCGAGCGAATTGAGGCCATAGACCACGAAGCCGGCGCCGGCGAGCGCCTGGAAGGCAATCTCGACGTAACCGAGCAGCGCGCCCATCGGCGTCGATTCACGGCGCACGGCGCCGAGGATCAGGAAAAGCCAGACCGCCGCCGCGCACCAGAAAAGGACACGCAGGTCCGGCGAGAGTGGATAGACGTTGATGGCGCCCGTCAGTTCGATTCCGACGGGCAGGATCAGCGCGAAACAGATGCGCGGAACGATGTAGATCTTGCGGGCCAGTTCCACGAAACGCCCGCGCGCCTCATAAGCGAGCTTCGTGTTTTTGGCCGCCGCGGTGCAAACAAAGACGCAGATCTCGGCGCACAGCCACACGACGAATAGCGCGATATGGGCATAGTCCCATAAGGCCGGATTATTCGCCATCGATCGCTGTCTCCCCCTGGAGGGAACCGGATTGCCGCCGCGTGCCGGCTCCAAGCCCAAAGAGAATAACGAACAGGAGGGTTAAAATCACCTGAAGGTCGAGCAGCGCGCCGCGCATGCCGTGGACCGTCACCGCGAATTCGACGGTGCGGGCGAAGCTCTCGCCGGTCAGCCCGCCGATGAGCCGGGCGAAGGCGATGTTCTCGGCGACGTCGCAGCCGAGGGTGTAGAGCGGCACGAAGATAATGCCGCCGCGCTCAAGGAAACCCGAGATGCGGTTTGGCCGGCGGAACAGCCACGACCACAGCAGCATCAGCGTGCCGGCGCTGACGAAGCTTAGAAGCATATCCACCATGAAGAAGGGCAGGTAGGCGGGACCGGCTGTGCGCTCGTAGGCGCCGAGCTGGATCGCGACCATATAGCGCGTCAGCGGAAACTGGACGTCGAACGGCTTGAAGCCGGTGACCGCCTGGAAATGCGGGATCAGGACCCGATCCTGCACGACGAACACCAGCACCGCGAAGATCGCGGCGGCCGCCACGGCGCGGCCGTTTGCGCGTGACTTCAGAAATTCGGTGAAGGCGGTCATTTACGAACGGGGATGCGCGCGGACAGGACCCTAGTTGTGCCACGGCGCGCCGCTCCCCGTACAGCCGGGAAACCCGACGAGTCAGCCCAGGACCGGAAAACTGACGCGCAGGCCTTCAAGGATATTGCTGACGGCCAGCGCCGCGAGAATGATGCCGAGAACGCGGGTCATAACATTGATGCCCGTGACGCCCAGCATGCGCATGATCGGGCTGGCGACCAGAAACGCGAGCCCGGTGATCAGGAGCACCGCGATCATAACCCCGGCGACAACGCTCCGGCCGGCGAGCGAGGCCGCATTCTGAGATTGGAGAAGAATGACGGACGTGATGGCGCCCGGACCGGCGATCAGCGGCACGGCCAGGGGAAAGACCGCGACGTCCGGGCGATGGGTCGCCTCCTCCTCTTCTTTTGGCGTCGTGGCGCGAATCCCGCTTTCCTTGACCAGCACCATGTCCACGGCCAGCAGCAGCAGGAGCACGCCTCCGGCGATACGGAACGCGGCGACCGAAACGCCAAGATAGTGCAGCAGCGGCTGCCCAATGACCGTGAAGACGAGCAGGATCGCGGCGGCGATGGTGATGCTCTTGAGGGCCGTCGCGCGCCGGCCGGCCGGATCGAGATGCGCGGTGTGGCTCATAAAAAAGGGAACGACGCCGATGGGGTCGATAATGACGATAAAGTTGACGAAGGCCGCGAGCGCGAGGTCAATCATGGCGCGAGCTTAGCAGGACCACCGCGCCCCGGTCTTGCCCCAACCTTGCCCTACGGCCGTCAAAACCGGCCTGTAGGTTAAGAGCATGAAACGCGCTTTATTCATTGTCGCCGTCCTTGTGGCCTTGCTGCTGACCTACAGCGGCGCCGAGGCGTTGAGGATCCAGGTCGATGCGGCCGAGGGGCTGAAATCGAGCGTCATCACCTTTGTTTTGACCCTCGGCTTCGCGCTGCTGGGCCCGGCCCTTCTGGCGGCGGCGATCTTCTTCCATCGCCGCGGCGATTCGCGCGGCGCGCTTCCCCGGCATGTCCCCGCAACTCCCAAGCAAGTTTACCGCCCTTACCTTCACGGTCACTAAGGCGCGGTATCCGCAACCACCAGAAGGCAAATCGCGCGCGTTAGTTGCGCAGATTCATGCGCTGAAACCGCGCCACAATCGCGCCATTCATCCGCCTTATTCGGTTGGTGATATCGGTCTCAGCGAACACGAACGAACGATCGGATCCCTCACCCCACACCCCCGCTGATCCGGTCGCTGAGAGCCTCACCCGACGAAGCACGGGTGAGGCTCTCGCCTTTTCACGCGCCCTCTTCCGGAGCTTTCTTGATCGCCGCACGCGGAGCGGGCACACTGCGTCCGGTTCATCGACGGCGGCACAATGACCAGGGGGTGGCCGTGAAGCGTCAAATGCTCACCGCGTTCCGCGCCTTTGCGTTCGCGATCGGCTGTTTCATCCTGATGGCGTTGGGCGGCATCAAGGTCAGGTCCGCCGGGGACGTCACGCTTTTCGTGCTGGGCCTCGCGGCCTTCTGGGTGCTGATCGAAAAAGTTTTTCTGAATTTGAAGACCAAACAGGCGCCGCGAAAGTTCTAGAGTCTCCGTCCTCACCCGCCCGCGCTTTTATTTCATGCTCAAAAAAGGTCTCGGTCTCCTTGTGGTCCTCGCGCTGGTTTACGGCGCCGCGTGGTTGGGCGCCGCCTTTTGGCTGCGCGCGCGTGTGGACGCGTTTGTCGCGGACCTGAACCGCCAAGGCTATGCGATCGAGCACAGCGAACCCGTGTTCGCCGGCTTCCCGGCGCGTGTCGGCCTCAAGGTCGCCGAACTCGGCGTCACGGCGCCGCCCGCGCAGGGCGGTTGGCGTTGGCAGGGAACCCCCGTCGGCATCACCTTGTCCCTCGGCGCCCCGACGGATCCTGTCCTCGACCTTACGGGTGTCCAGCGGATCACCGGCCTTCTGTCGGCGCCGGAGGAAGGATGGGCCTTAAGAGTCGGCCATGGCCTTCTCAGCCTCACGTTCGCGCAAGACCAGGCCTTGGAGACACTCGCGCTGATGCTGGCCGATACGACGGTCACGGGCACAGCCTCGCCCGGCGCGCCTGTGAGCGTC
>JADZAK010000006.1 GCA_020852595.1 Rhodospirillaceae bacterium | reverse complement strand
CCGGCGTTTATCAGGATCTTCTCTTCAAGCCCTGCTGACAGGCCCGCAACGCGCCCGCTACACTCCGCTCCTTGGTCATCACGAGGGGCGGGATATGGCGAACGTTGCTTTCATCGGTCTTGGCGTCATGGGCTTTCCCATGGCCGGGCATCTCGCCAAGGCGCACACGGTCACGGTCTATAACCGTACGCCGGCGCGCGCAAAGGCCTGGGTCGAGAAATACGGCCACACCAGCGCCCCGACGCCGGCCGCCGCCGCCAAGGGCGCCGGGATCGTGTTCGCCTGCGTCGGCGACGATCCGGACCTGCGCCAGGTCATCACCGGCAAGGACGGCGTGCTGGACGGAATCGCCAAGGGCGCCGTGATCGTCGATCACACCACCGCCTCGGCCAATATCGCGCGTGAACTCGCCGGTCTCGCCAAGGACAAAGGCGTCGGTTTCATCGATGCCCCGGTCTCCGGGGGCCAGGCGGGCGCCGAGAACGGCCAGCTCACCGTCATGTGCGGCGGCGACGCGGCGTCCTATGCAAAGGCCGAACCCGTCATCGCCTCCTACGCCAAGATGTGCAAACTCATCGGCGGCAGCGGCGCCGGCCAACTTACGAAGATGGTCAATCAGGTCTGTATCGCCGGCATCGTGCAGGGCCTCGCCGAGGCCATGAACTTCGGCCAGCGCGCAGGCCTCGAAATGGAAGCGGTGCTCGCCGTCATTTCCAAGGGCGCCGCGCAGTCCTGGCAGATGGAGAACCGCGGCAAGACCATGCTCGCCGGCAAGTTCGACTTCGGCTTCGCGACCGATTGGATGCGCAAGGACCTGCGCATTACCATGGACGAAGCGCGCCGCAACGGCGCGCGCCTGCCCGCGATCTCGCTCATCGATCAGTTCTATGCCGAGGTTCAGGCTCACGGGCACGGACGCTGGGATACGTCGAGCCTGATGAGCCTGCTCACGGATGACTAGGTATTTGTAGCCCCGGCTCGCTGAGCCGGGGCTCCCAAATACGACAGCCCCCATCGTCATTGCCGCGGCGTGTTTTCCCCCGTCGCAGCGGTCACTTTGGGCGTGACGCGCGGAGTCTGCACACCGGCGCGCATGTAACAACTACGTCCAAGTTTTTTATCGAGGAGAACTGAAACCCCTCCGGGTGTCAGCCGCGTCGAAATGGCTATTGCTCTTTCCCTATTGCTCTTTCCAGCGGGCGGCGATGCGGGCCATTTCACCGCCCGGCGCCCACACGACGACGGCCTTGGCTCCGGCCGGGCCCGTCTTATGACGCACTTTATCCGGCGGACGCACCGTGCCGACCATGCCCGGCTTCAGGATCGTGCTCTTTCCGTTCACCACATGTTCGAGTTCGCCCGCGATCACATAAAAAGTCTCCACCGCGCCGTGCACATGATCGCCCGAATCGGTGTTGGGCGCGAACGTCAGCTCACCGACGTCGACTTCCGTGCCGCCGTACATGGCGGGATCGGTCAGCGGCCTCAACACCGTGCCTGACGGATTGACGTAAGTCTTGCCCAGCGTCGCCGGTTTCGGCGGCGCGTCGGCGCCAAGCGCGGCCGTGCTCGCAAACAAGGCTGCAACGAGAATGAATTTCATGATGATCCTCCCTTGAAGGCTCAAGTCTCGCCGATCCGGGAGCGCGGCGCCACGGATATAGGATCCTCTTTTAGGTCTTCGGCCGGCGGGGCTCGGGGATTCCCTTCGTCAGGAACGTCTGGCCGCGGTGCTTCTTACCCATGCGCGTGCCTTCGCCGCCGGAGTTTCCGGTGCCGGCGGGCTGCCATGACGGGATCAACTGATGTTTGCCCGGGCCGATGAGATCGGCGCGGCCCATGCGCTTCAACGCATCACGCAGCAGCGGCCAGTTCTCGGCGTCGTGGTAACGCAAGAACGCCTTATGCAGGCGGCGCTGCTTCAGGCCCTTGATCGTTTCCACCTGTTCGGACCCGCCGCGGCGCACGGGTTTGAGCGGGTTCTTGCCCGAGTGATACATCGCCGTCGAGATCGCCATGGGCGAGGGCAGGAAGGTCTGCACCTGGTCGGCGCGGTACTTGTTCCGCTTCAACCAAAGCGCAAGGTTCATCATGTCCTCGTCCGTCGTGCCCGGATGCGCGGCGATGAAATACGGGATCAGGAAGTATTCCTTGCCCGCCGCCTTCGCCGCCTGGTCGAACATCTGCTTGAACTTGTCGTAGGCGCCGATGCCCGGCTTCATCATCTTCGACAAGGGGCCCGCTTCGGTATGTTCGGGCGCGATCTTGAGGTAGCCGCCCACATGATGGGTGACGAGTTCCTTGATATACGCCGGGCTCTTCACGGCGAGGTCGTAACGCACGCCGGAGGCTACCATCACCTTCTTGATGCCCGGGATTTCGCGCGCCTTGCGGTACAGCTGAATCAGCGAGTCATGGTTGGTGTTGAGGTTCGGGCAAACGTCCGGATAGACACAAGACGGCTTGCGGCACTTGGTCTCGATGGCTTTGTCCTTGCACGCCAGGCGATACATGTTCGCCGTCGGACCGCCGATATCCGAGATGATGCCCGTGAAACCCTCGGTCTTGTCGCGGATCTTCTCGATTTCCTGGAGGATCGAGCCTTCCGAACGGCTCTGGATCACGCGGCCTTCATGCTCCGTGATCGAGCAGAAGGAACAGCCGCCGAAACAGCCGCGCATGATGGTGACGGAAAAGCGGATCATCTCCCACGCCGGGATCTTCTGGTCGCCGTAGGACGGATGCGGCGCGCGCGCATAGGGCAGTTCGTACACGCCGTCCATCTCGGGGGTCGAGATGGCGATGGGCGGCGGCGTCACCCACAGTTCGCGCTCGCCATGCCTTTGCACCAAGGGGCGCGCGTTGCCCGGATTGCTCTCGCGGTGAAGCACGCGGCTCGCGCGCGCATAAAGCTCGGGGTCTTTTTCCACCTGTTCGAACGCCGGCAGGCGCACGACAACTTTCTCGCCGTCCTTGGTCTGCTTCGCGCCCTCGTCGCTGGCTTCGATGTCGTCGGCCTTGGCCTCGATGTAACCTTCCGGAACGGCGGTCTTCAGGATCGCGACGCCGCGCACGTCGTCCATGTCCGCGGCTTTCTGGCCCTTGGCGTAGCGGTGCGCGACTTCCACCACCGCGCGCTCGGCGTTGCCGTACAAGAGGATGTCGGCCTTGGAATCCACCAGCACCGAGCGGCGGACTTTGTCCGACCAATAGTCGTAGTGCGCGATGCGGCGCAGCGAGCTTTCGATGCCGCCCAGCACGATGGGCACGTCCTTGTACGCCTCGCGGCAGCGTTGGGCGTAGACGATGACGGAGCGGTCGGGGCGTCTGCCGCCTTCGCCGCCCGCTGTGTAGCTGTCGTTGTGACGAAGCCGCCGGTCCGACGTGTAGCGGTTCACCATCGAGTCCATGTTGCCGCCGGTGATGCCCCAGAACAGTTTGGGCGCGCCGAGTTTCTTGAAGGCGTCCGGGCTCTGCCAATCGGGCTGCGAGATGATGCCGACGCGGAAGCCTTGCGCTTCGAGCAGACGGCCGATAATGGCCATCCCAAAGCTCGGATGATCGACATAGGCGTCACCCGTCACGATGATGATGTCGCACGCATCCCATCCGAGAACGTCCATTTCCTCCCGGCTCATCGGCAGGAAGGGCGCGGTTCCGAAGCGCTGGGCCCAGTACTTCTTGTACGAGAACAATGGCTTCGGCGGCGCCTGGGGTCCTTGGTGCGTGGTGGGGAGGGCGATATTCATGGCCGTCTATGTGGGCAAACGCGCCCCAAGGTCAATCCGAAGGGGCCCTTATATAAAGAGACGTAACCCAGGGCGCTTTAACTTTCCGCTTCTAACCCGTTAAAAGCGGGCCAAAAAAATCGGGCGGTGTGGGTTTCCCCGCACCGCCCGATTGTTTCTTAAAGCCTCACCCGGCCTAGCAGCATCTTGCCTGCATGCCGCCTCCGACGCCGAAGCGCCGGTTCTGGCACAAGGTGAAGAATTCGGCGTAGGTCGGCACGTCCCGGTCCGGATGCGTGGCTCTCAGATGCCGGATGTACGTGTCGTAGTCGGGCACACCGCACATCAACCGGGCCGTCTGCCGCAACCGGGCGAACACCTGCGAAAACAGGCCCGGCTCCGCCGAGACCGCGTCCGGAAAGTGATCCGCGAGAAGGTTGCGGCTCTTGGCCATGTTTACTCCGCCGCCTGCGTACGCGCCGCGCTCGGGGTGGCGTCAACCGTCACGCCCTGGCCGCCGCGGATCGCACGGATGCCGAAGAAGAACAGCGCCACGACGATCAGCATGAAGAAGGCGCAGATGCCCGCGTCCAGATAGTCGTTGAACACGATGCGCTGCATTTCTTCGATCGACTTCGCCGGCGCCATCACGGTGCCCGACGCGAGGCCTTCTTCGATCATCTTGGCGTGCGACAGGAAGCCGATCTTCGGGTCGGCGTGGAACAGTTTGTCCCAGCCGGCCGCCATGGTGCAGATCAGCAGCCATGCCAGCGGAACGGCGGTCACCCAGATGCGCTTCATCTGGCCGAGCTGAACGATGAGCACCGTCGCCAGGATGAGGGCGATGGCCGCCAGCATCTGGTTGGCGACGCCGAACAGCGCCCACAGCGAGTTGATGCCGCCGAACGGATCGATCACGCCCTGATAGGTGAAGTAACCCCACGCGGCGCAAGCAAGGCCCGTCGCCGTGAGATTGCCCACCGTCGAGGAGGTGTCGCCCATCGTCTTGCTCACCATGCCCAGGAGATCCTGGATCATGAAGCGCGCGACACGGGTGCCGGCCGACAGCGTCGTCAGGATGAACATCGCTTCGAACAGGATGGCGAAGTGATACCAGAAAGCCATGGTCGCCGTGCCGCCCAGGAACTGGGACAGGATGTGCGCCATGCCGACCGCCAGGGTCGGCGCGCCGCCGGTGCGCGACAGGATCGAGGTTTCACCGACGTCGGTCGCCATCTGCGACAGCATCTCCGGCGTGATCACGAAGCCCCACGAGCTGATCGTGGTGGCCGCGCTGTCAACCGAGGTGCCGATCACGGCGGCGGGGCTGTTCATGGCGAAGTAGACGCCAGGCTCCAGCGCGCAAGCCGCGATCAGGGCCATGATGGCCACGAAGCTTTCGCAGATCATCGCGCCGTAGCCCACCGGACGGCCCTGGATCTCGTTCTCCATCATCTTCGGGGTCGTGCCCGAGGAGACCAGCGCGTGGAAGCCCGAGATGGCGCCGCAAGCAATGGTGATGAAGAGGAACGGGAACAAGGTGCCGGCGAACACCGGACCGGTGCCGTCGACGAACTTGGTCATCGCGGGCATCTGCAGGTCGGGCGTGACGACGAGGATGCCGACCGCGAGCAGCCCGATGGTGCCGATCTTCAGGAAGGTCGACAGGTAGTCGCGCGGCGCGAGCATCAGCCACACCGGCAGCACCGACGACACGAAGGCGTACACCACGAGCCACCAGGTGATGGCGGTGCCCGACAGCGTGAAGAACTCACCCCATTCCGGATGCTCGGCGACATAGGCGCCGCCGTACAGCGCGGCCATCAGCAGCACGAAGCCGCCGATGGAGACCTCAAGCACTTTGCCGGGACGGATATAGCGCATGTAAAGGCCCATCAGCACCGCGATCGGGATCGACATCGCGACGGTGAACACGCCCCACGGGCTGTCGGCGAGCGCTTTGACGATCACCAGGCTCAGCACCGCGAGCAGGATGATCATGATGGACAGGATGCCGACGATGGCCACGATCCCGGCGTCCTTGCCGAGGTTGTCGCGGATCATCTGACCCAGGGTGTTGCCGTTGCGGCGCGTGGAGAAGAACAGGATCACGTAATCCTGCACGCAGCCTGCGAACACGGCGCCCACCAGGATCCAGATGGTTCCCGGCAGATAGCCCATCTGCGCGGCGAGGGTCGGACCGACGAGCGGACCGGCGCCGGCGATGGCGGCGAAGTGGTGCCCGAACAGCACGTACTTATTCGTCGGGACGTAATCGAGACCGTCGTTCTTCAGAACGGCGGGCGTCGGGCGGTTGGGGTCGACGCCCAGAACCGTGTTCGCCACATAGGCGCTGTCGAAACGGTAGCCGATCGCAGAGGTACAGACCGCGGCCACGACGAGCCACGCGGCATTGATCGACTCTCCCTCATGGAGCGCGAGAACGCCCATACAGGCGGCGCCAAGTATGGCGATACCCCCCCAAAGCACCCATTGTGCCGTCTTGCCCATAGAACAAACCCCTCCGTTGCAGATTGATTCTGCGACTGAAACAAAAGACGCCCTAAATAGCAAGGGAACGCGCGCACCTTTGATCGACCGCACAGCTTTTTCTTGTAAACGAAGTTGGCCTTTGGCGCCCGCGCCGCGTTGCGGCTTTGCTGCGGTGCACAACGGACCGCGCTCCCGCTCGCGTTTCCCCCTCCCGCTCGCGTTTCCCAAAGTGATTATCGAAAAAGAACGCCCGGCAGGTCGATCATGACCTGCCGGGCTTTTGGTCCTAGCGCGTTTCTAAAAACCGCTAGTCGATGATGGCCCAAGCGCCATCGGGCTGTTGGCAGGCGCGCCCTCGGGCCTCTTCGGGGCGGCCGTCGATCCAGATCTTCTGGCTGTAGACCGAGCAGCGGAAGTTGTCTTCGTCTTCATAGTAGTCGAGCACATGCAACTGGCCGCGCGTGCCGGACTGCGGGTTCTGCCAATCGTAGTAGGCGTTGGCTTTGCCCGCGTTGAAACCGGTCGTGTAGGTCTTATAGGCGTAGCTGCGGTCGT
>JADZAK010000005.1 GCA_020852595.1 Rhodospirillaceae bacterium | reverse complement strand
TCATCGGTCATGAGCAGAAGGCCCGACGTCTCCTTGTCGAGGCGGCCCACCGTCGAGATCGCGGGATCGCGGCGGCGCCAGCGCGGGGGCAGCAGGTCATAGACCAGCGGCCCTGCTTCTTTATGCGAACAGGTCACGCCCAACGGCTTGTGCAGCATCAGCGCAAGACCCGGCAAGGGATCGAGCGGTTCGCCGTCGATCGTCAGCCGTGACGGCAGGTCGGGTGTCAGGGCGATGCGCTTTCCGGCATCGTCCACGTCCGCGCCATCGAGAAGGATGCGGCCATTGCGCGCCAGGGCCTGCACCTCGTTACGCGACCCATAGCCTAAGTTGGCGATCAGCCGGTCGATCCTGGTCGTGCCGCTCATTTCGTGGCCTCGTACACTTTGTAGCCGCCCTCTTCGGCGCGCAAATTCACATGGGCGAACGACGACGACATCACGGCTTCATAGGGCAGATGAACGTTTGCGACGAGCCATGCCCGGCCGCCCGGCCGCAGCATGCGGTATGCCTGTTTTACGAAGGCTTCGCCCAAGGCCCTGTCTTCCAGTCCGCCGTCATGGAACGGCGGGTTCATGACGATGAAATCAAGGTCCTTGAGATCCGTAAGCTTGCGGACATCGGCCCAATGGAAGTGCGCACGCGCGTCATTCACATTCCGCCGCGCAGCCGCGACGGCGCGCCGGTCGATGTCCAAAAGTTCCAGCCGCGTCACATCGGCGCTCGCAAGGACAGCCCGCGCAAGGATACCGATCCCGCATCCGAGATCGGCGCCGCGCCCTGCAAATGCGGGCAGGGCCGAAAGCAGTAGCGCCGTGCCCGCGTCCGCGCGGTCCCAACTGAACACACCCGGCTGACTCCATAGCCCAAGCCCCTCGACCAATCGCGGCGCGCCGTCCGTCATGGCCGCATCCAGATTGGCTTGCGCCTCAGCGCTGAACAGAGCCGGACGAAAGGTCCGACAGATGCGCTGGTGGCGCGCACTCGTTGCCTCTACGTCACAACCGAACGATTCGAGTTCCTTCGCAATCCGATTGCCGCCCTTGGTCTTCGGCGCCATGGCGGTCAACGGCGCGCCCGGTTGAAGCGCCCGCAAGGCCAGCGCCAGCGTATAGCGGCGCTCAAGCGTGCCGGGCGGCGCGGCGATGGCCATGCCCGTCATGCGCGCGGGCGGCGCCTCTTCCAGCGCCAGGGCGCCGGGGACATGGGGTGAGAACTGCATAGCCCCCGCCGGAATTTCGACGAGGTCCTGTAACAGTGAGCCAAATAGGCCGAAAAGCGATCCAGAATTCACTTAATTACTGCCGGAAGGAGCCGGGCGCCTCAAAAGTGCTCGTTGGCGGGGCCAGTAGGGTTAGCATATCATTTTCTTACGCCGTCGTGGGCCGCTTGGGGCGGCCCTTCGTGAAGGGGGAAAATCATGCGTTTTTCTTACCGCGTTTCTACATCATTGTTCGCCGCCGGTTTGCTTTTCTCGGCATCCAGCGCCCTCGCCCAGACCTCACCGCATGCCGCCACCGTGCAGGCCATCCTGGCCAGCCCCGCCTTCAAGGCGGCGGCCGCGGACCTCGACAAACAGCATGGCCGCATCGTCGATGAGGGCATCATGCTCACCGAAATTCCGGCGCCGCCGTTCATGGAAGAAAAGCGCGCCAAGAAATTCGCCGAGATGTTCAAGGAAGCCGGCCTCGCCGACGTCCAGCTCGACCAGGAAGGCAATGTGCTTGGCTTCCGCAAGGGCACCAGGGGCGACGGCAAGTTTGTCGTGATCTCGGCCCACCTCGACACCGTGTTTCCCCCGGAAACCGACGTCAAGGTGAAGCGCGTGGGCAACAAGCTCAATGCGCCCGGCGTCGGCGACGACACTTTCAGCTTGGCGGCCATGCTGGGCATGATCCGCGCGATGAATGTCGCCGGCATCAAGACCCGCGACGACATCATGTTTGTGGGCACCGTCGGCGAAGAAGGCCAGGGCGATCTGCGCGGCGTGCGCTACATGTTCACCAAGGGTCCCTACAAGGACAAGATCAAGACCTTCTTCTCGATCGAAGCCGGCAGCGTCGCCAGCATCACCAACGGCGCGGTGGGATCGAAGCGCTATCGCTTCACGTTCAAGGGGCCGGGCGGCCACAGCTACGGCGCCTTCGGCCTCGTGAACCCGATGTACGCGCTCGGCCAGGCGGCCGCCAACATGTCGCAGATGGAAGTGCCCGAGAAGCCGAAGACGACCTACAGCATCGGCGTCATCGGCGGCGGCACTTCGGTCAACTCGATCCCGCTCGAAGGCTGGATGGAAGTCGACATGCGTTCCGAAGCCCCGGCCGAGCTCAAGAAGATCGAAGATAAGATCCTCGCGGCCGTGCAGGATGCGGTGAAGGCGGAAAACGGACGCCATTCCACCAAGGAAGGCGCGCTGACCGTCGATGTGAAGCTGATCGGCGACCGGCCGGCCGGCGGCACCGCCGAGAAGTCCGAACTGGTGCAGATGGCGACCGCGGCCATCGTCGCCGGCGGCTACAAGGCCGACTACGGCTACAGCTCGACGGACTCGAACATTCCGATGAGCCTCGGCATTCCCGCCATCACGATCGGCAAGAACGCCCCGGACAACCGCGGCGGCCGCGCCCACTCGCTCGACGAGTGGATCGATGTCGAAAAGGGCCCGATGGTGAAGGGCATGACCACGTCCCTTAGCATTCTCATGGCCGTGACCGGCATGGAAACGAAGTAAACGCGAAACACTTCGCGGAAAAGAAAAAGGCCGTCCCGTGGGGGACGGCCTTTTTTGTCGAGCCTTACGCCGGGTCTCGGCGCAGGGCCTGGCACATGCAGTGCACGGCGCCGCCGCCGGCGGCGATCATCGAGACATCGGGATCGTAAACCGTCAAACCTTCGGCGCGGCAGGCCTGCGCGAGTTTCTTGTTGGTCGACGGGACGAGCACACGTTCGCCGCCGAGCGCGACGACGTTGGTGCCCATCTGCATGACGTCGCCGTAGGAAACGTCGATGATGCGGATGCCGCGCGACTTCAGCCATGTGACGAATTCTTCTTCGACGGCTTCGGTGCACACGACCGCGAGATTTTCGGCGAGCATGCCCATCTGCACGTCCAGATGCAGGAAATGGGAGTCGAACGCGTAACCGCGGAATTCCCAGCCCTCGCCTTCGAACCAACCCTTGATCTGATTGACGGCGGGTTCAATCGAGCGTTCGCCCGAGAAACCGCACACCGCCACGCCGGGCTTCAGCACCATGAAGTCGCCGCCTTCGACATTGCCCTGAGAAACGATGTCGTAAATGGGAATACCGGCTTCGAGGTAGAAGCGCAGGACCGAAGCGATCTCGCCGCGGCGATACGGCTTCTGCATCTGCATGACGATAGCGCCCCACGGGGTCATCACGCTGCTGTCGCGCGCGAAGATCTGGTACGGGAGGCCCTCTTCGGTCGGCAGAATGTGCGTGGTGACGCCGGCCTGGCGGTAGACGTCGAGCATCTCGGCATACTGCTTTTTGGCGGTCGCGAGATCGAACTTCAACCCCACGCGCTCGGTGCGCTGCGCAACCGCATTTCCCGGCGTCCAGCGGAAATTGTCGATGGGGCCAACCAGCACATCGCGCAGGACGCCGTACTCGCTGTCGACGCCCCAACGATTCGGCTTAGGTGTACCGCCGCCGGGCAGGCGGGAACGAAGCTGCATGGTCTTCCTCCAGATCTGATAATGCGTGGCCTTATATATACGGCCCGGCCTAGGGCCCGCCTTGCCGAAAAATTCACGATCTGTGGAAATTTTTTCACGGGTGGCCGAAGGCCCCCAAGACCCTCGGCCGGCGCTCGAAAAGCGCTGATTACCGCGCGGCGCCGGCGGTTTTGACGTCCAATGCCCCCGTCGCGCGCAGGGCCATGATGGCGTAGCCGGTCCCGATGTTGGAGATAACGGGGCCGTTCAGGTCGGACACATGGACCGCAAGGGCGACCGCGCGCTTCCCGCGCCCAATTCATGGAACTCCGCACGCCAGGTGAATTCCTGCAGCCCGCAAGGCCTCAGCGAAGCGGAAGGCCAGGGCCTGTTCTATTGCTTTGCGCAGGGTTTGAAGAAGTAAGTCTACGTCTTCGAGAGGTCGTTGATGGCCTGCTGCAGATGCTGGCGGAGCAAATGCGCGGCTTTGTCGCCATCGCCGCTCTGGATCACCGCGAGCAGCTCGCGATGCTCCTCATACAAAGACCTGTGCGACTCATATGCCGGGCGAAGCTGGGCGATGGAAAGACGGATCTCGTCCTCCAAAAGGCTAAAGAGACGCAAAAGGCGCGAGCTGCCCGTCGCCGTAACAATCGCGCGGTGGAACTCGAGATCGCTGGCGACAACATCGCTCCACTTGGCGTCGGGCGGGAACATGCCAAGGCGCATCACCGCCTGTTCGGCGTCGTGAATAGGCAAGCGGTTGTTGGCGACCGTGCGGATCGCTTCAATTTCGATGAGCGTGCGGACCGCAAACAGGTCGCGGACCTGATCCGGCGTCAGACTGGGCACATAGGCGCTGCGGTTGGCTTCGCGGACCAGGAGCCCGGTCAGGGTCAGCTGTTGAATGGCCGCACGGATGGTCGGGCGGGCCACCCCATATTGTGCGGCGAGTTCTGCTTCCGGCAGCGGGCGGCCCGGGAGGAGGTCTCCGCTCAGGACGCGCTCACGGAGCGAGGTCGCGAGGGCATCGATTACCGAGATCCGGGGAATCTTGAGATTGTACTGTCCGGTTCCCGCCATCGCCGACGCCACGCCTTACCTCGTCTGACCAGGAACGCAAATCATTGAAAGACAATCACAAACCGATTGGCCATGTCCGGAAAGCCAGGCGGCGGCTTCGATCCAGTTTGGCTGCAACGACATTGTCAGTTTCTAAATTGTATTACTGACTGAGTGTATAGCTGAGGGCCTCAAAGTCAATAAGACCGGGCCGGGTTAAGCTTTTTATGCGGCATAAGATGCTACGCCGCACCGCACCTGGGCACCGTAGGGCTACGGCAGTAACTGCCCTCCGCTTCCGCCAATTGCAAGCCACTGCGCTTCCCAAGGCGTCAAAAAAGAAGAAAACGCCGCCACCGCGCTCCTATCGTCATGGGACACAGGGGGAGGGGCGGCACACAATGCGAATTGGCGTTCCGAGACAGACCACTGCCCGCATCGCGGACCGCGCTGACGCCGCGCGCCTTCGTTCAAACGCACCCCCCTCTCACCTCACATTGATCGAGACCGCGGCAAGATCCTACGCGCGTCCGCCACTGGCGGCGGTGGCGCAAAGGGGCCGACTGAGACAGACTTCGCTTTGGGGATGACACGAACTGGGGGACGCGCCGATGACCAACTGGATGCATCGCAAACCTATCGAACAAGCTGACATGGCCGGCCATCACCGGCTCACCCGAACGCTATCCTGGTGGCATCTCATCGCGCTCGGCGTCGGCGCCATCGTCGGCACCGGCATCTATACCCTGATCGGCGTCGGCGCGAACCTCGCCGGACCAGGTGTGCTTCTTTCCTTCGTTGCCGCGGGCGTCATCTGTGCCTGCGCCGCGCTCTGCTACGCCGAAGTCTCCACCATGATCCCAGCCTCAGGCAGCGCGTACACTTACAGCTATGTGGTACTCGGCGAGGTCCTGGCGTGGGTAGTCGGCTGGTGCCTCATCCTCGAATACTCACTGGTGGTGAGCGCCGTCGCGGTCGGATGGTCCGGCTATGCGGTGGGTTTCCTCAAATCCCTCGATATCGCACTGCCGCTGGCGCTCACGGCGGGTCCGCATGCGGGCGGCATCATGAATATCCCCGCGATCTTCATCATCGCCTGTGTCGCCGGGCTTCTTATCGCCGGCACCCGCGAAAGCGCGACGGTCAACGCAGTCCTGGTGGTCGTGAAGCTTGTCGCGCTTCTGGTATTCATCCTCGTCGCGCTGCCGCACTTCGATTTTTCGAACTTCGAGCCTTTCATGCCTTACGGCTTCGCCAAGCATGAGGTGGACGGGCTGCAGCGCGGCGTCATGGCGGCGGCGGCCATCATCTTCTTCGCCTATTACGGCTTCGATGCGATCTCCACCGCCGCTGAAGAAGCCAAGCGGCCGGAACGCGATCTCCCGATCGGCATCGTCGGCTCCATGATCGCCTGCACGGTCCTCTACATCTGCGTCGCCGCCGCCGCGGTCGGCTCGACCCCGTTCACGGCCTTCGCGAACAGCCCGGAGCCGCTGGCGCTGATCATGCGCGAGCTTGGCCAAGGCGCCGCCGCCGCCGCCGTCGGTGCCGCGGCGATCATCGCCCTGCCGACGGTGATCCTTGCGTTCCTGTACGGGCAAAGCCGCATCTTCTTCGTGATGGCGCGTGACGGTCTGCTTCCCGCGAGGCTCGCGGTCGTCAATGCGAGAACCGGCACGCCGATCCGCATCACCGCCCTCACGGCGGTGATCGTAGCCGTGCTGGCCGGCCTGATCCCACTCGACGAAATTGCCGCGCTCGCCAATGCCGGCACGCTGGCCGCCTTCATCGCGGTTGCCGTGTGTGTGCTGGTCCTGCGTCAACGCGATCCATCCCGAGCGCGCGTCTTCCACACTCCCGCCGTGTGGATCGTGGCGCCCATCGCGATCTTGGGCTGCCTCTACCTGATGTGGAGCCTGCCCACGACGACGCAGAAGTTCTTCCTGATGTGGAACGCGATCGGGCTGGTCGGTTACTTCATCCGGAGCGCGTTCGTGAAACGGCCCGCCGCCGCGTAGCAATCACGCACAGGCGCAAACGGCCCGCACCTTGCCGTGCAGGCCGTTTTTATTTGGGCTCGGGGTGATGCACGAGCGTTTCAGGTTCGCCGAAGAGGCCCTGAATGGGCTGATGGTGCTTGATGAAGGGCGACTTGATCACGACGTAGCTGAAATACTTTTCGATCCCGAAGCCGCCTTCGAGCATGCCTTCAATGATCGACTGATAGTGCACCACGCCGCGCGTGATGAACTTCAGGAGATAGTCATAACCGCCGCTCACGAGGTGACATTCGATCACTTCGTCGATCTTGCGCACGCGCTGCTCGAAACGCGAGAAATCGCCGCTGCGGTGTTCCGACAGCGTGACTTCCGTGAAGACAATGAGAAACTCACCGAGCTTGTTAAGATTGATGAGCGCGCTGTAGCCGGTGATATAGCCGGCGCTTTCCAGCCGTTTGACGCGGGTGAGACACGGGCTGGGCGATAATGAAACCGCCGACGCCAACTCGACATTCGTCATGCGGCCGGAGCGTTGCAGCTCCGCGAGGATCTTCAGATCGATCCTGTCGAGCTTCGGACTTGGAATCATATGAGAGCAGCCCCCGCGCACGCCTTCAATTCCAGCACGCCGGCGAGCGTCCGGCGAATGCGGTCAAAGATCAAGCTCATTTCAACTTGGGAGCGGCGCGCTCGTCGCATTGGTCCCCCCGGGCCAATCTCACAGCGGGTAGCAGTTTAGCGTATTTTTGCAGGCCGCTAAACGGCGTCGGCAACCGCTTTGCCGCAAGTTTCCGTGGAGGCGGTTCCTTTGAGGTCCCGCGTCCGGAAGGCCGGCGTACTCAGGGTCTTTTCAATCGCGGCGAGGATGGCAGCCGCGGCTTCCAGCTCGCCAAAATGCTCGAGCATCATGGCGGCGGACCAGATTTGGCCCACAGGATTTGCGATCCCCTGCCCGGCGATATCCGGCGCGGAGCCGTGCACGGGTTCGAACAACGACGGGAAGCGGCGCTCCGGATTGATATTGCCCGACGGCGCGACACCGATGGTGCCCGTACAGGCAGGCCCCAGATCGGAGAGGATATCGCCGAACAGATTCGAGGCGACCACGACATCGAAACGGTCCGGATTGAGCACGAACTGCGCGGTCAGAATATCGATGTGATACTTGTCCCAGCGCACCCCGGGATAATTTTCCGCCATCGCGACCACACGCTCGTCCCAATAGGGCATGGTGATGCCGATGCCGTTGGACTTGGTCGCCGAGGTCAGGTGCTTTTTCGGGCGCTTGGCCGCTAGTTCAAACGCATAGCGCAGCACCCGGTCGATCCCGACGCGCGTCATCACGGTTTCCTGGATGACGATTTCACGTTCGGTGCCGCGGAACATGAGGCCGCCCACCGGACTGTATTCGCCTTCGGTGTTTTCGCGCACGACCCAGAAATCGATGCTGCCCGGCTCGCGGCCCACGAGCGGACACGGAACGCCCGGCATCAAGCGAACCGGTCGGAGATTGACGTACTGATCATATTCACGGCGGAACTTGAGCAGGGACTCCGCCAGCGAGATGTGATCGGGCACCGTATCGGGCCAACCGACGGCGCCGAAGAAGATCGCATCGACCGCCCCGACCCGTTCTTTCCAGTCGGCGGGCATCATCACGCCGTGCTTGGCGTAATAGTCGCAGCAGGCGAAATCGTGCCACGTCAGCTTCAGTTGGAAGCCGAAGCGTTTCGCGGCCTTCTCCAGAACGCGAATGCCTTCCGGCATGACTTCCTTGCCGATGCCGTCGCCCGGAATGACCGCGATGGAATATGTGCGCGTCATGATTTTCGTCCGCGTCCTGTTATGACTTCAAGCCGCCGAGGTGGAAGGTCTTCTCGGAGAGATATTCCGCGATCCCTTCCCGTCCGCCTTCGCGGCCAATCCCAGACTGTTTTACGCCGCCGAAGGGCGCCATTTCCATGGAAATGGCGCCTGTATTGAGGGCCACGATGCCTGCCTCAAGCTTTTCAGCAACCCGGAACGCACGGTGCAGGTTCTCGGTATAGAAGTAACTGGCGAGGCCGTATTCCGTCGCGTTGGCCATTTCTATGGCTTCCTGCTCATGCGTGAATTTGAACAGCGGCGCAACCGGGCCGAAGGTTTCCTCGCGGGCAAGGCGCATCTTGGAGGTGGCATTCGTGAGCACCAAAGGCCCGACGAAACGCGATGGGTCCATCTTATTCTCAACGGAGGCATAAGACTTGGCGCCAAGCGTCAGGGCGTCGTCCACATGCGCGCGCACCTTTTCCACGGCCGCGTGATTGATGAGCGGGCCAATCGTGACGCCCGGCGTTATGCCGTCACCGACCACGAAATTCGAAACGGCCTTGGCCAGGCGCTCGGCGAAGGCGTCATAGATACCGGCCTGGACAAAAATGCGGTTGGCGCACACGCAGGTTTGGCCCGCGTTGCGGAATTTGCTGGCCATGGTGCTGGCGATCGCGACGTCGAGATCGGCGTCATCGAACACAATCAACGGCGCATTGCCGCCGAGTTCCAGGCTGAGGCGCTTGATGGTGTCGGCGGAGTTGCGCATGAGCAGCGCGCCAACTCGCGTCGAGCCGGTGAACGAGATTTTTCGCACCGTCGTGTTGGAGGTCAGTTCGCCGCCGATGGCGGTTGGCAAGCCGGTCACGATGCTGAATACGCCCGCCGGGAAACCCGCTTCTTCGGCGAGCTTCGCGAGGGCGAGCGCGGTGAACGGCGTCAGCTCCGAAGGCTTCACGATGACGCTACAGCCCGCCGCCAGCGCCGGCGCGCACTTACGCGTGATCATGGCAGCGGGAAAATTCCACGGCGTAATGGCGGCGGCAACACCGACCGGTTCCATGGTCACGAAAATGCGGCGGTTGAGTTCGGGCGAGGCAATAGTCTTGCCTTCGATCCGGCGGGCTTCCTCGGCGAACCATTTCACGAAGGTCGCGGCGTAACGGATTTCGCCGGCGGCCTCGGCGAGCGGTTTACCCTGCTCGGCGGTCATGATGCGCGCGAGGTCGGCTTCGTTTTTCAGGATCAGGGCGTGCCAGCGCTCCAGAAGCGCCGCGCGTTCCGCCGCCGTCGTGTTGCGCCACTTGGCGAAAGCCGCGCTGGCGGCATCGACGGCCGCACGGGTGTCGGCTGCATCGCAGTCGGGAATGGTGCCGACGACAGCGCCCGTCGCCGGGTTTTGCACGCTCAACGTCTTCCCCGAAACGGCCCCGCGCCAAACGCCGCCGATAAAGGCGTTGGTGGAAAACAGGTCCTGTTTCTGAAGAGTCAGCGAGGCCATGCGGAGGAACTCCAGTGGACAAAGCGGCTGTCGAAAGCGACCAACCACCAAGAGTTTAGGAGCCCCTCAAAAGCATTCGATGCCGGTTTCGGCCATTCCGCCGGGAGATAATACGCATGCGGCATAGGCCGGCATATTGATGTGCCGCCACGGGCGAGCGGCAAAAACGGAAATGGCCGCCGGTATTTAGCCGGCGGCCACTGGAAAGGCGTGCGTTTAAACTGCCCGCCTATTGTTCGCGCAGCGTTTCCTGATGCGCTTTGACCAGGTCGGACATCGAATGGAACTTGAAGTCCACCTTCGGGCGTTCACCCGGATCCATCGTGGCGCCGAAACCTTCCTGTTCGTAGCGGCGATAGATCCAGCAATTCGCGAGGCCATGACGGTTCGCCGGCTTGTGGTCATGGAACAAGCTTTCCGCGACGTGCAGCACCTCGCTCTTCTTGAGGCCGATATTGTCGAGGTGATCGAACATATAGTTGAAGTTCTGATCGGCCGGCTTGTAGGTGCCGATGTCTTCCGCGCTGTAGATGGCGTCGAACTCGACCTGCAAACGGGCGTTGCTGTGGCTGAAGGTGCGGTTGTCGACGTTCGAAAGGATGATGAGCTTGAAGTACTTCTTGAGGTACTGCAGCGAACCCGGCGAGTCGGCGAAGGCCGGCCAGTTGCGGACGGATTGGCCATAGGCTTCGCAATCGTCCACCGAGGCGGGGACACCCCACTCTTCGGCGAGGCGCTTGTAAACGATCGGCAGAAGATCGCGGTAAAGCTTGCCCGGGGTCACGCGCTGCTGTTCGGACTCATGACGCGCGTGCGCCTCGAGGATCTTGTTGCGCGTGAGGGCCGGTTTGACCCGCGACGTCAGTCCCGAGAGCCCGGCGACCATGCCAGATTCCCAATCGATCAACGTGCCGTAGCAGTCGAAGCTCAGGGCTTTAAAGTCTGTGAGACGCATTCGCACGGTCCTTTCCAGGTTCGACCAGGATGCAAAGATATCCGTGAGGACAGAAACGCGAATACCGTTTTGAGTCCCCTAAATGGCCGTTCTTATCGTTCTCCAACGGCCGACTTGTAGAATCTGCTGCGGCTTTTCGGGGCCCCGGGCCCCTCAATGTAATCGCTGACCGTTCGGGACCGCGATGTTGGGGCGCACCAGCACCACGCCGCCGTTTTCGTCGGCGAAACCCAGCACAAGGCATTCCGAGGTAAACTTGCCGATCTGTTTCGGCGGAAAATTGACCACTGCGGCGACCTGCACGCCGATAACGGTTTCGGTCGTGTAGTGCGCCGTGATCTGAGCCGAAGATTTCCTCGTACCGATCTCGGGGCCGAAATCGATCCATACTTTAAGCGCGGGCTTACGCGCTTCGGGATAGGGCTCCGCTTTCACCACGGTCCCCGAACGAATGTCGATTTTCAAAAAGTCGTCAAATGTAATGCTCATAGCGCCCCTTCGATCCAAGGCTATTTGCGAGGCCTTTCGCTTAGCGTGCCCCAATTGGGCGAAAGTGCCGCTTTTGCCCTCACAACAGCAAAAAGTACTGCCTAGCCATCCTCATACTACGTCCACTCACAACGGACTTGCAGGGGGAAATATCCATGGCGCGCATGCTGCTTCGTCTTTCTCTTACGGCTGGAATTCTGGTGAGCGCCCTCATGGCCGCACCGGCCATGTCGGCCTCCGCGCCTCCGGCGGCCGCCGGCGGCGCCGCTGCCGAGGGACATCGCGACGCGCGGGAGATCATACCCGCGGCCTTGATCGGTCCTTGGAAGGTTGATCTCGAAGCATCTAAGTATGCCGGCAACAAGCCCCGCGTTGCGCTCCGCACATTCGCCTACACAGAAGATGGCAAGATCCTCGTCACCTTCATGCAGGTCGGCGCCAACGGCAACTATTCCACGGGACACTGGGCCGTGCAGGCCGATGGAACGCCCGGCAATGAATATCACAGCACGGCCGGTTCGATTCCGTACAACGTGGTGAG
>JADZAK010000004.1 GCA_020852595.1 Rhodospirillaceae bacterium | reverse complement strand
CGTTCCCGCCAGAAGCCGGCGCAGGGCCTGACGGACATCGTAGTCGCCGGTGAGCGCGGGCAGTTGCACGCCCCGCAAGCGGTCGGCCGGCGCGATGATCTGCACACCGGCCTGGCGCGCGAATTCGGGAATCGCGCGCACGGCTTCCTGCGGCGCGATCTCGAACGTACGGGTTTGCGCAAGCGCGGGCGCGCTAAAGCTCGCGGCCAGCACGAATGCCGCCGCCGACGCGCGCAGTCTCCCCTTCAACACGGCGCGATGCACGAGATCCCCACCTGGCATGCGCAACCGGCCTCCCTTTTGGGCCGGTTTCGGATCGTATCGTAGATGATTGGCCGGTGGGATTCCTCTACGGAATCGCGATCGCCCAATAGAGCCCCGGCGCGCCGTCGTAGGGCGTTCCGGCATCCAGCGGCGGCGCGGTCTTATCCTCGCTGAACATGATGTCGTAGGTATCATGTCCGTTGATGTCGCCCGGCTTCTTGTCGCCGTCGAAGGTCCACAGGGCGTAGCCCTGATAAACCCACTGCGTCTTGCCGTCGGCGCGGACCGCCACGGTCCAGAACCCTTGCGGCGCCGCATCGTCCGGCGCGAGGTACGGGTGCCACGATTTCAGGCACTCCGTGCCGCAGCGCGGATCGGTGCCGATATCGCGGCCCACGGCCGGGCGCGGCGGCGCGCCGCGGCGCAAATTAGGCCCGCCGCCCGACGGCAGGAGATGGCCGTCGCGGCGATAGAGAGTCATGCCCTTTTCGTTCGCCAGCACCTTGCCCTGGCCCGGCGTAGCGTGAATCGAAACGCCCGCGGGCATGTAGAAGCGCACGACGGCCGCCACGTCCCAGTCTTTGGAAACGCCGACGCCGTTGGCGTCGCCGGGAATGAGGTCGCCGGCGTAGGTGTAAAGGCCGCGGCCCCTATAGGACCACTGGCGGATGCCGTCGGCCCGGTCGATGAAGTTGAAATCGCCCTGGGCCTTGGCGAACACCGGCGCCTGCACCGGCTTCCAGTCCACGCTTTCCACCTTCGAAGGATTCCTGCCGGTGGTGTAGATCGTGAAATTGTCGCTGTCGACCAGGCCGACGACGGCGGCATCCGGGACTTCACGCACACCCAGGCCTTCGGGCGCTTTCACGCCGCCGACCGGGAACGCCAGAGCCGGTGTCCATTCCGCCGGAAGCGGAACATCCGCCGCCGCCCCGCGCGCCCCGGCGCCGCGGATCCCGCCGCCGACGAACACACCCGCGCCGTTCAAGCGCCGCGCGCCGAAACGCGCCGGGCTGTTGCCGCCGACGGACCCCGGATCCACGTCGTTCACAAAACGATAGAGCGCCTTGCCCTCATAGGCCCACTGCTTCACGCCGTCGGCGCGCGTGACGATCGACCACGGACCGAACGCCTTGACTTTAGGAAGAACCGCGACCGGCAGCCAGGTCTTGGCGCATTCATCGAGGCACGTCGCCTTGCCGGCCGTGTCGTTCGCGTAGGTATAGAGCGTCAGGCCCTTCGCGTCGGTGAAGGCGATGCGTTCACGCGCGATGAAGGACGCCGCGCTCTTGCCGAGGTCATAACCCTGGCCCTTGTCGAGCGGCTGCAAGGTGATGCCGGCCGGGGTCGCGATCTCGGCGTTCTTCCACTTCTCCGCGGCGTTCGCGGTCACTGTCGCGGCAAACAGCGCGGCACCGGTGAAAAGAATTTTGCGCATCATGACGATCCCCTGCCTACGCCAGGATTTCAGTGAAGGTCTTCGAGGTCTCGTTGGAAAGGCCGCCCCAGCTGCCCCGCTGAACGCCCATCGCCTGCTGCATCGTGAGGCCGATGCGCGTCGCCGGATCGCCGGCCGCCGAGACGTGGATGCCGGTCTTCAAGCGCCCCGCCGCGCCGCCGACCGTGAAGATCGGCAGGGCGTCGATGGTGTGCGTGCGCGCGTAACCATGGTCCGTCTGCCAGACCACGACGGAACGGTCGAGCACGGTGCCCGCGCCTTCCTTGATAGAGTCCAACTCCGTGAGGAACGAGGCGAAACCGCGGTTCATGAAGTCGATGAACCAGGTGACTTCCTTCTGATAGCCGAGCGCGTCGTCGATCGGCTCTTCATGCGTCAGCGGGTGCCAGCTTTGCGTCGTGCCCGGCTTGCGCAGGCCCAGCGACCCCACCATCACGTTGAACACACGCGTCTGACCGCAGGCCAGCGCGTGGGCCATGAGCGTGCCGAACATCTTGATATTCTGTTCGACGAAGGCCACTTCGCGGCCCGTCTTGATGTCGGTCGGCTTGGCGGAGGCCGAGCAGGCCGGCAGCGGATCGGGCTTGCGCAGCTCGATGTCGAGCTGCTGCTCCACCTGGCGCAGCGCGGTGAAATATTCATCCAGACGCGCCCTGTCGCTCGCGCCGAGTTCCTTGGCGAGGCTCATGCGCTCGTCTTGCACATCCGACAGCACGCTGCGGCGCGCCATGGCCTGCACATCCGGCGTGAAGTCCGCCGCGTTCGGATCGCGGAACTCCGGTCCGAAGATGCGCGCGTACAGCGCTTCCGGCGACGGGTCCGAAGGATTGGTGGCGCTGCCGGCGCGCTTCGAGACGCTCGCGCGGCTTCCGTCGAGCGCCAGTTCGATCGAACGGAAGCGCGTGTTTTTGCCGATCACGTCGGCGATCTCGCTGTCGAGGCTCGCGACGGTGTTCACGCCCGTCGGGATGCGGCCCATGGAGGCGATCTGCAAACCCGTGGTGTGGGTTTCCAGCGGACGGCCGTCGAGGAAATACTTCGTGCCGCTGATCACGTTCATGCGGCCGGTGAATTTCTCCAGCGGCTTCAGTTCCACGTTATGGGTGTAGCCCGCGCCGACCTTCTCCGGGATCCAGCGTCCCGGATTGAGGCCAAGGCCCTGCCACCAGGTGCCGAAGCACACAGGTAACGGCGCACCCGCTTTTTTTCCATCGGTCGCGGCCATGGCGTTGCCGTTGGCGTTCAGGAAACAATCGAGCAGCGGAAGACCGACGGCGGTCGCGAGGCCCACGGTCGTGGACTTCAGCACGCGGCGGCGTGAGGCGAGTTTGTTCATGGTCGGCTCCTAGTTCGCGGCTTGCTGCGCGGGCGGCGCGACGCGGGTAAACACATCATGCAGCGCGACCGCGCGCATCAGCTCGGGCACCACATAACCCTGGGCGGCAAAGCCCTGCTCCATCGCTTGGATCCACGGTTCGCGCTTGAACGTGCGGCCCGTGGCATAGGACGCCATGCGGTTCACAAGACAATTGGCGGTCGCCGGGCTGTCGTGCAGCACCTTCCCCAGTTCCATCGCGCTCTTGAACTGTTTGCCGTCGAGCGTGCCCGAGGCGTCGATGTCCGCGCCGTTCTCCTTGGTGCGGAAGGCGCCGCCGCCGTCGAAGGTCTCCAGCGCATAGCCCATCGGGTCGGTGATCTTGTGGCAGCCCGTGCACACCGGATTCGTCGCGTGCGCGTCCATGCGTTGACGCACCGTGCGGTAGACCGGGTTGTTCGTGTCCTGCACCAGCTTGAAATCGACGTTGCCCGGAGGCGCGGGCACTTTCTGGCACATCAGGATTTCACGGATCGCCTTGCCGCGGATGGTCGGCGAGCTGCGGCCCGGATGCGAGTGAAGCGCGGTGAATGCGATTTGGCTCTGCACCCCGCCGTAGGCGCTGTCTTTTGAGAACTCGAAAGCCTGCCAGATGTCCGGCGAACCGTTCGGACCGTGCTCGGCGACCGGCACCTTGTAGATGGCGGCGAGTTCCTGGGTGAGGAAGGTTTTTTTCGTGGTGAAGATATCGCGGTAGTCGCCGCGCCGCTTCACCAGCAAATCGACCACCGTGCGCAAGGTCTGCTCCTGCGCGTCCGCCAACACCTGCGCGCTGAACTTCGGGAAGATCTCGGCATCCTTGGTCAGGAGCGAGAACTCGTCGAAATGGAAGTTGTCGACGAAGAAAGCCCGCACGCCGCGCTCCAGGCGCGGACTGGCGATCATGCGGTCCACCTGTTTGGCGTAGCCCTTCGGCGTGTGGATCTCGCCCGTGCGCGCGGCTTCAAACAGCGCGCGGTCGGGACCGGAATTCCATAAAAAGAAGCTGAGCTGCGCGGCCTTGGCATAGGCGGTCAGGCGGACCTGGCCTTTGTGGGCCGGATCCGGCTCGAGGGTTTCCTGGCGGAACAGGAAACGCGGCGAGGCCAGCATCGCCGAGAAGCTCATGGCCAGCCCGTCGTGGAAATTCCCCAAGCGCGCCGCCGCCTTGTTGGCGGTCGTCACATAGGAGCCGAGTTCCGCGTCCGTCAGCGGGCGGCGATAGAGCCACAAGCCGGACTCGGCTAGAAATTGGCGCGCACAGGCGTCATCGGCCAGCTTCGCGTCCGCCGGCTGGCAGGGCATCATCAGCGCGCGGCGCTTCTCGTCCATGATCTGCGCCGCGATGCGCCGCGCCATCATGTCGTATTGCTCCATGCCGGCGGCGGTCACGGACACGCTCGACGCGCCCACGGCCATCAGGCCGTTCACGCGCAGTTCCGGTTCGAAGCGGCCCCCGAGTTCAATGGTGTCGCCGAACAGGTCCGCGATCACATTTTGATATTGCTCCGCGGTGAGACGGCGCATCGTCGCCTCGCCCGCCACGACCGGGGCAACGCCCGCGGTCGTTCCCGCGCCCGACACTTTGTCCTCGGCCGGCGCGCAAGACGCCAAGGCCGCGCACACCGCCACCGCAATCAAATGCATCTGTTTCATTATTTGCTCGCCGTCTGCTGCGCGGGGGTGGTGAACGCCGGCACCGCTTCAAAATAATAGGTCGCCGAGATCGCGCGGTTCTGGCCGGTCTTGGGGTCCGGGTCGAAGTCCGCGTGATGTTTCAGGAGGTAGTACATCCCGACGATATCCCCGGTGACGCACAGCTCCACGCCCGGCGCGCCGTTGGCCATGCCCCAATAGAGGTCACGCCACGGCTGATAGCCGCCAATCATCCCCGTCGCGCTTCCGTCTTCCTTGAACGAGATCCGCACCTTCGCGTGATCCAGGCGCAGCTCCGGCGCGATGAGTGGGTTCTGCAGCATGCGGAAATCCGCCGCCTCGCTCACCGTCACCGCGCCGTCCTTCATCTTGCCCTTGAAGACGTTATGTGACCGCGGATCGGGGTCGGCCCGGTACGTGGCATCGGATTTCGGCGAGCCGTCCGGGTTCGACTTCACATGCTCCAGCGCGCGGTCGAAGGTGACGGTGACGTCGCCGTCCTTCGACAGGTCCTCGCCCGTCACCGTGACGATCCACGCCGGCTGTGAATCGCGCGTCTGGCCCCAGGCCCACGCCCAATAGGTCGGACGGCCCGTGAGCGAGCCGCGGAAGCTGCGCATGCATCCCAGCGCGCGGTACATCTCATGGTCCACGCCCTTCTCGAGCGTGTCGGGATCGGTGAAAGCGGAGGCCTGATCGGCGCCCTTCCCGTCCAGATCGAAACCGAACGCGAATTTTCCGTCCAGCGGCTTCAGCTTCGGATCGATCGCGGTCTCGGGGTAGACGTAAGGGTTCGTGGGTTTTCCGTCCACGCGCCCGCGCATCCACACGATCTCCAACACCGGGTCCATGCCCGGGCCGCCCTCGGCGGATTTCTTCGCCAGCGCCTCGACCTCTTCACCCGAATAGCCGAGGTCTTTCAGGTGCTTCAGATACTGATCGCCGATGACCGGGTTCGGACCTTCCGCCCCGCAATCCTTGTCGCCGTTCATGGTGGCCTGACCGAGCCAGCCGATCACCACGCTGCGCGATTCAAGCGCGAAAGCCGCCCGCGGAAAGAGGGCGGCCGGAAAAGCGGCGGCGGCGAACAGCACGGCGGCCGCGAGCGGCCTCTTCATCGAGCGCATGGAAACCTCAAAACGGCGAAACCTCAAAACGGCACAAACCGACATTTAAAAGTTCGGGGGCGCCGATGGTCCGCACCGGCGCCCCCAACTCCGTTACATCTGGAAACGGATGCCCGCGCGGAACATCCGGCCCAAGACGTCGTGCAGCGCCGGCGCCGCCGGGATCGCCGCGTAGGGGAAACCGCCCGGACCCGAAGCCACCACCGGCGGGTTCTTGTTCAGGAGGTTGTTCACGTTCAGGAACATCTCCGCGCTCACGCCGTCATCCGACTGCAGGAACTTGTACTTCGTGCCGAGGTCCAGATAGAACGCGCTCGCGATGCGGTTGATGTTGATCGTCGGCGCCGATGTCGTCGACACCGGGCACCCCGTGGTGCACTGGATGTAGGCGTAGTTGCCCGAACCGTACACGCCGCCCGACATGCCGCGCCCCGTGAGGCTGAGGGTGATCGGATCGGCGGCGTAGGTGATCGTGCTGGTGTACACCCACTTCGGGGGGCCGTTGTTGCCGGCGTTCAGGACGCCCACCGTGTCGTAGGCGGGATTGATGCCGTCGTTGGCGTAGTTCTTCAGGTAGCGCGTGGCCAGGAAGCGGAAGTTGAGGTTGCCGCCCCAGTCGGACGAGAACGTGTCCATCGGCATGGTGTACGACGCTTCGAGGTCGAGGCCGCGCGAGGTGGCCTCGGCGAAGTTGAACGGCTGCACGCGGATCTGGGTGATCACGTTGGCGCCCGAGCTGTTCACGCCGCGCGTGATGGCGGCGCAGTACTGCGTGACGCCCTGGAAGCAGCGGTCGACGATGGTCTGCGCGCCGATCGAGTTGATCCCGCCTTTCACGTTGATGTTGTAGTAGTCCACCGAGGCCGTCAGGCCCGGGATGAACGACGGCGACACGACGGCGCCGATCCCCGTCGTATCGGCCTTTTCCGGCTCGAGCGCGGGGTTACCGACCGCGAGGCCCTGGTACAGGGTCAGCGCGTTGTTGTTGAACGGATCGGTCACGTTGTTCGTGTTCGCGGTGCCGGCCTGATAGAGATCGTTCAGGTTCGGCGCGCGGATGTCGCGCGAACGCGTGACGCGGAACCGGATGTCGCTCATCGGCTGATAGGTCGCGCCCACCTTCCAGGTCACCACCATGCCCGAGGTCGAGTAGCTGGTGGCGCGCACGGCGGCGTTGAGGTCGAGCGAGTCGGCCCAGGCTTCGTCCTTGGCCAGCGGCACGACGGTTTCGGCGAAACCTTCCGTCACGTTGTAGCTGCCGAAGGTCGGCAGGTAGTTGCCCGCGAACCAGCCGTTGATCAGCGAGATCGGATCGGCGCGGCCGCGCACCGCTTCCTTGCGGTGTTCGGCGCCGAGCGCGAGCGACACCGGGCCCGCCCAGATGTCGAACGGCTCGCCGTTCAGCGTGAAGGCGTACACATCCTGCGCGAAGCGCTGGTTGCGCTGCGGATGCTCGGGGCTGGCGAAGATGTAGTTGATCGCGGCCTGGCTGTTCACGCCGAGGCCCATCACGTTGTACGGCACGCAGCCCGGCATGTCGTTGGCGGGGTTGGCGTCGGTGTTGACGCGGCAGGCGATGGTGCCGTTCGCCGTGCGCACCGCGTCGATGGCGGCGCCGAACTCGGCCTTCGAGGACACGTTGAGGCCGTTTTCCGACGTGCGCGACACGCCCTTCTGGTAATAGGCGTCCCAGGTCCACGCGGTGTCCATGGCGTCGAAGGAGCCGTTGAAGCCGACGACGTAGCGGTTGACGGTGCGCTCGTTGTCGAAGGTGATCGTCGGCATGTCGACGTTGTTCGAACCCAGCGTGAACTGCGAGAGGCCGAGCGCCTGCGCGCGCTGGGCGACGGCGGCCGGAATGAACGCGTTGTCGGCGCGGACGATCAGGTTGGCGATATTGAACTGCTTCAGCGCGAGACCGATCGAGCGCGCGAAGCCCCACTGGGCCTGGGCAAAGGCGGTCACGTTCTCGCTCACGTCGTAGCTCGAGCGCAGGAAGATGCCTTCGCGCGTCACGCGCTGGTCCAGCGTGTTGTAGAAGTTGACCTGCGAGGCTTTCCAGTCGCCGCCCTGGGTGAACGGATCGGAGACGATCGGACCGTAGTTGAACTGCGCCGGCGTGCCGCCGGGGCCGAAGTAGGTGCCGCGCAGCGCGGTGTTGGTGATGATGCCGCCCGGCATCGCGGTGCCGAGGCCGACACCCGAGAGCAGCAGGCGTTGTGGCACGCTGGTCGACTGGCCGGCGGCGGCGTTGGTGCCGTAGGCCGGGTTGTTGATGATCGCCCAGCCTTCGTTGTTCCACTCGCGCGGCACGCCGAAGATCCCCCAGCGGCGGCTCCACTCGCCGGAGGCCAGCAGGTGACCGCGGCCGTTGGCGAACGACGTGCCGGCGGACAGCGCGACCTTCGCGGCCGGATCGTCGCCGTAGGTGGTCAGACCGCCCGACACTTCACCCTTCACGCCGGTGAAGTCCTTGTTCAGCACGAAGTTCACGACGCCCGACAGCGCGTCGGACCCGTAAGCCGCCGAAGCGCCGCCGGTCACGATATCGACGCGGCTGATCAGTTGCTGCGGGAAGTCGTTGACGTCGACGAGGCCGTTGATGGTCGAGGGCACCGAGCGCTGGCCGTCGAGCAGCACCAGGGTGCGGCTCGAACCGAGACCGCGCAGGTTCAGGGTATTGAGACCCGCCTGGCCGTTGGAGAAGGAGAGGTTCGAGGTCTGCGGGCTGGCGCTGCCCACCACCGAGGGAAGATCGTTCACGAGATCGGCGATGTTTTCCGGCGCCGCCGCTTCCAGGGCTTCCGCGCCCAGCACGGTCAGGGGCGTGGGCGCCTCGTAGCCGTCGCGCACCACGCGCGTGCCGGTGACGACGATTTCGTCCACCGCGGTACCGGCCGCCGGCGCGGTCTGAGCCTGCGCCTGCGCTGAAGTCAGCGCCACGGCCACCATCGCCACGGACGTAGAAAGTCTCGCTTTAAATGAACGCATAGTCCCCCCAATAGTCTCTTGAGCGCTCTCCTCCCTGGAGAGCCCTTCGCGACTTAGATGGACACGCGAGATGTTTCCGCCGACCCCCGGGTCATTTTATTATTGTGCACCGCACACTGTTGCGCAGCAGCCTCACTCGGCCCAAGGCTTGAGCGAAAATTGGGGTCAGATACGAATAACGATGAAGATTGGACGTGCTTGGTAGGGCAGACGTGTTTTTCGTGCCTGACCCCAAATTTCGCCCCAAATTTCGCGGTGCGTATAGGACGTACAGGAAAAGCCCTACTCGCTATAAAGCCTCACAAACCCCGCCCCGCGCTCGACCTTGAGGCCAAGGCTCCCCGCCACCGCCTGCGAGAAACCGGCCGGGTTGTTGGCCTGGAACAGGCCCGTGATGGTCGTGTTCGCGATCGCCGCGTCGTCAATGACAATGCGCGTATCGGAATAGCGCGAGAATTCGGCGGCGGCCGTGCGCAAGCTCACGCCCTCGAAGGCGATCATGCCCTGACGCCAGGCGGTCTCGCGCGCCACCGTATCGGGGCTCACCGACGCCTTGATCAGGCGCGCGCCACTCTCTCCGGTCACGCGCGTATTAGCCCCGGCGCGCACCAAGGACGTGGGCTGGGCGCGGTACACCACGTCCACCATGCCTTCCTGCACCAGCACTTCCGGCGGCAGGCCCGCCATGTTGCGCACCACGAAACTCGTGCCCACCGCGCGCACTTCCAGCTCGCCCGCCAGCACCGAGAACGGCCGCGCCTGATCCTTGGCCACCGCGAACATCACCTCGCCGTCCATCAGCTCCACGCCGCGCCGCTCGCCCGTGTAGTTCACGGCGACCAGGGAATGGGTGTTGAGGGTCAGCACGGACTCATCGGTCAGCGAGACCAGTTTGATCTCGCCTTTCTTCGACGTGTACAGCTGCGGCGGTTCGCCGGAGAAAAAGCGCGTGTAGAGACGCGGGCCGAACGCCACGCCGCCCACGGCGGCCGCGGCCGCCATCCCGCCCGTCAGCAGCCTGCGCCGCGACGGACGCACCGGATTCTCAACCTGCGGCGCCGCGCCGGGCGCGAAATTCGGTCCCAGCGCCTTGGCGCGATCGAGATAGGCAAAGGCCGCCTGCGCGCGCGCCAGCGCCCCGCGATGACGCACGTCCGCCGCTGTCCAGGCGCCAAGCTCCGCCGTCTCGGCCGCGGACAGCCCACGGTCCAGGCGCGCGGCCCACAGCGCCGACTTCACATCGATGGCGTTCTCTGTGGCGCCTTGGGGGCCCGGCGCGTCGTCTGTCTCGAACTCTGGAGTCACGGCATCTCTCTTAAAACGCACTCTATATATGCAACCCGGGACTCGCCCCGGTGAGGCAGGCAGTTCCTATACGAAAACCTATTCGGAATCCTTGTCGCGGCGGCGCCATGGCTCGCCGTTTTCCGGGCCTTCGTCACTCCTTAGAGGGTTGACGGCCCGTTTTCCGCCGCGCCCGAAGGCCGCCAGAAGGGCCCGGATGCCCTGGGAAATGCGCTTTTCCACGGAATTCTCGGTGATGCCAAGGCGTTCGGCGGTCTCGCGCTGCGACAGCCCCTGCACCCGGCGCAAGAGAATGACCTCCCTTACTTTCGGCGGCAGATCGGACAGCACGCGGGCCACGTTGGCCAGCTCGTCCCGGTCCGCGGCCACCTGTTCGGGCGTCGGCGTATCGGCCATGGCGCCGGCCAGTTCGAGGTCCGACGCGCTGCGGATCGAGACGATCTTGGAACGCCTCAAATGCGCAAGGATGAGCGAGTGCGCCGTCTGGAAGGCATAACTGCGCGGATTGCGGATCGCCTCCACGCTCTCGAGCCCGGCGAGGATGGCGTAAGTCTCCTGGACGATATCGTCCACCTCGACCCCGAGGGTATATTTCTGCCGCAGCCACGCCCGCAGCGCCGCCTCGTGCGGAAGCACATGCCGCGCCAGCCACGCCGCCCGATCCTGCGAAACCCCGGTCATGGCAAGATGCTACACCGCAGCGGAAATTATATCAGATATAATTTCCGCGTATTGGACGCGCCCCTACGGCGTCCCCGCCCCCAGATCCACCCAGCGCTCGAACTTCATCTCCTGCACCAGCGTGTCCTCGCCGCGGTCGATCATGCGCACCTCGGCCGTGCCATGCGTGAACGCCATCACCGCGCGCAGGTTGGAGGTCGGAATCTCCACCGGCAAGCCAAGGCTCAAATTCTCGTTCAGGAACCCGCTGCGCACCACGACCGTCCGGCGCAGCACATAGCCGGCGGGACGCCGCACGCATGTCCACATCACCTCATGGATGCGCTTGCGCAAACTCTCGGCATAGAGCGCCGCGACCGGCAGCCCCGTCGGATCGAACTCCGCGCGCTCCACCAGCCGCGTTCCAAAAAACCGCAAGCGCGTATCCTCGGGCGCCAGGATATCGGCGACCACCAGATACGGCGCGACCGCCGGCGGCACGGAATCGAAAAAATCCGCGAGCTTCGGCAGAAGCCCCGTCTTCGGCAGCGAATGCCAATAGTCGAAGAACAGGCGCAGCGGCTCCGGCAGCTCGGACGACAACACAGACATAAAAGCTGATTCTCCCAGGGGCCGCAGAAAACCAGTTTTCCACCGCCGCGCAAAGCAAAGAAGCCCTGTGCGCCGAAAAGAATTTGGCAGTGCCTCGCGACGGTTGGCACCCCTATGTTACACGGCCCTTTCCGCCCAGCCGCAGGTCCGCCGCCATGTCCACCACGGATGCCAAAGCCCCCCGCTTCACGGGCTACGAAAAGTTCGTGGTCGCGATGCTGGCCTTCCTCCAGTTCACCATCATCATCGACTTCATGATCCTCTCGCCGCTCGGCGCCTTCGTCATGCCCGCGCTCGGCATCACCCCGCAGCAGTTCGGCATCGTCGTCTCCGCCTATGCTCTGGCGGCCGGCGTCACCAGCTTCGTCGCGGCGGGTTTTGCCGACAAATTCGACCGCAAGCGGCTGCTCTTGTTTTTCTATTCCGGCTTCATGGTCGGCACGCTGCTCTGTGGCCTCGCGGAAAGCTTCGCGATCCTGCTCGTCGCGCGCGTCATCACGGGCATGTTCGCCGGCGTGATCGGCGCCACCGTCATGGCCATCGCCACCGACCTGTTCCCGATGGAAAAACGCGGCCGCGTCATGGGCATGATCCAGACGGCTTTCGCGGCCAGCCAGGTGCTCGGCCTGCCCGCCGGTCTCTATCTCACCAACCATTGGACCTGGCACGCGCCGTTCCTGACCATTGTCGTGATCGGCCTTGGCGTCGGCGCCGTCATCGCGCTCAACATGAAGCCGGTGGACGCCCACCTGAAGCTCCACACCGAGAGCAACGCCTTCAGGCATCTGTGGGCCACCATCGCCGAGCCGCGCCATTTTCTGGCCTTCGGGGTCGTGGGCCTGCTCGCCACCGGCGGCTATATGCTGCTGCCCTTCGGCGCCGACTTCACCCTCAACAACTTCAAGATCTCGGCCGGGGACTTGCCGAAGATCTATCTCGTCACCGGCCTCTGCATGATCTTCGTCGGGCCTCTGGCCGGCCGCGCGGCGGACAAGTTCGGCAAATTCCCCGTCTTCATGTTTGGGACTTTATTGTCGATCGTGATGGTGATTTTCTACACCCACCTCGGGGAAACGCCGCTGCTCGGCGTCATCGCCATCAACCTGCTCCTGTTCATCGGCATCTTCTCGCGCATCGTGCCGTCGCAGGCCCTGATGAGCGCCGTGCCCGAACCGGCCAAGCGCGGCGCGTTCAACGCCGTGTGCGGTTCGCTCCAGCAGATCTCCGGCGGCGTCTGCGCCGCCCTCGCCGGCGCCATCGTCACCCGCGCGCCCGACGGCCGCCTCGAGCACTACCCCACCGTCGGCTACGTCGTCGCCGCCGCCGCCGTGTTCACGCTGTTCTTCATGTACAAAATCAGTCGCCAGGTGCCGGATAAGAAGGCGTAGCGGCGCAGCCCCCCTCTCGTCACCCCGGCGTAGGCCGGGATGACAGCTGGGTTTGGCGCTCTCTCAGCTACTCCACTACTTCAAAACCACCCCATCCGCATCCACCCGCACCACCGGCCCGATCCCCGCCTTCTTCATCTCCGGCTCGATCTTCGCCGCGTCGCCGACGATCACCCACACCATCTCCGCCGGCCGCACGAACTTCGCGCTCACACGGGACAATTCCTCCGCCGTCGTGCCATTCACACGGGACGCAAACGACGACCAGTAATCGTCCGGCAGCCCGCGATAGGCGAGATCCACCACCGTCCCCTTCACCGACCCAAGGCTCTCCCACCGGCCCGGTAAAGCCAGCGTCGTATCGTTTTTCACCTGCGCGATCTCGTCGGCCGTCAACGGCCGCACCTGCGCCAGTTCCGTGAACTCGCGGCGCAGCTCCAGAACGCTTTCAACGGTCTTGTCCGTCTGCACCGGCGCGCCGACTTGGAACAGCCGCGGCCCGCGCCCGTCCATGCCCACCGAGCTGCGCACCCCGTAAGACCAATGTTTGTCCTCGCGCAGGTTCATGTTGAGCCGCGAGGTGAACGCGCCGCCGAAGGCGTCATTGAACAGGTTCAAGGCTACCTGATCTTCCACGTTCCATTTCGGCGCCGCCGCGCCCACCATGATCACCGACTGCGGCGAACCCGGCCGGTCCACGACGTAGAGGCCCGATGTCGTCGCGCGCGCCTCGGGCACGGCCTTGCGCTGCACGCTCCCCTTCCGCCAGCCCGCGAAGGCCTTTTCGATCTTCGGACGGATCTCCGCCAGCGTGGTATCGCCGACGACAACCAAAGTGGCGTTCTCCGGCGTGAACCAGCGTTTGTGATAGGCGACAGCTTGCTCCCGCGTGAACGCCGTCAGCGCGGATTCCGTGGTCAAGCGTCCGTAGGGATGATCCGCGCCGAACACCAGCGCGCGCAAGGCCCGCGCCCCGGCGGCGTTGGGCTGCTGGCGCGCCCGCTCCACGCCGACGATCGCCTGCCGGCGCTCGCGCTCCAGATCCTCCGGCTTGAACGCCGGATGCAAAGTCACGTCCGCGAACAAAGCCAGCGCCGCATCGAGGCTCGACGACAAGGTGCTTAAAGACAGCGACGCCCGCTCATCGTCCCCGTTCACCGACAGATCGGCGCCCAGGCTGCGCAGCTCGTCGCTGATCTGCAAGCCGTCGCGCGAGACCGTGCCCTCGTCCATGAGACTCACGGTCATGGCCGCCGCGCCCGTCGGCAGTGCCGCGTCGGCGTCGCTGAAGCCCGTCTCCACGGCCAAGGTCATCGTCACCATCGGCGCCGCGCGGCGCGAGGCCACGATCAGCTTCAGCCCGTTCGCCAAGGTGGCGTGCTCCAGCGCCGGCAGATTTTCAGCCGCCGTCGGCGTGGGCTTGGGCAACGTGGCCCGATCCATACCGGCGCCCGCGACTGTGAAAGGCGGGCGCGGCAGCACCGTCAGGACATACTGCCCGTCCGACAGCCAGCGCCGCGCCGCGTCGCGCACCTCGACCGGTGTCGCTGAAAAGGCCACATCAAGGCGGTCGCGCCATTTCTGCGGATCGCCGAAGGCGGACTCCGCGTCCAGCAGCCACGCCGCTTTCACATAGGTGCTTTCCAGCGCCCGCGCCGTGCTCGCCGCCATGTCGGTGCGCGCCCGGTCGAGTTCGCCCTGCGTCGGCCCGTCTTTCAGCAGCCGCGCCAGTTCCTCGTCCACCTCGGCTTCCACCTTGGCCACGTCCACGCCCGGCTTCACGTCGACGGTGAGATAGAACTGCCCCGCGATCTCGCCCCGGTCCACCACCGCGCGCACGCTGGTGGCCACCTGCTCGTCATGGACCAGGCGCTTGTACAGGCGCGAGGTCTTGCCGCCCGTCAGCGCGTCGCCCGCCAGATCGAGCAGCGCCGAATCCCTGGAAACATCGGAAGGCACGTTCCACACTTTTATAAGGCGCGGCTGCGCCACCCGGTCATAACCGACATCGCGCTGCACGCCGCTGCGCTTGGCGATCCACTCCTTCGCGCGCACCACCGGGGGCCCGGGCGGAATATCGCCGAAAGCCTTCTCCACTTTCGCCAGCGCGTCCGCGGGGCTGATGTCCCCCGACAGCGCGATGACGGCGTTCGACGGTCCGTACCAGGTCCGGAACCAGTCCTTCACATCCTCGAGCTTGGCCGCGTTCAGGTCGTCCAGGGAGCCAATCGTGGTATGTGAATAAGGATGGCCCGCCGGAAAGGTCGCCTTGGCGATACGCTCATAGGTGAAGCCATAGGGCCGGTTCTCGCCCTGGCGCTTTTCGTTCTGCACCACGCCGCGCTGCTCATCGAGCTTCGCCTGGCTCACCGCGCCCAGGAAGTGGCCCATGCGGTCGGACTCGAGCCATAAAATAGACTCCAGCGCGCCCGTGGGCACCGTCTGGAAATAATTGGTGCGGTCGGCGTCGGTGGTGCCGTTGATGGCCGTGCCGCCCATGCCGCGCACCGGCTTGAACCAATCCGTATCGGAATGTTCGCTGCCGTTGAACATCAGGTGCTCAAACAGATGCGCGAAACCCGAGCGCCCCGCCGGTTCGTCGCGCGAGCCCACCTTGTACCAAACCTGCACCGACACGATCGGCGCCTTCCGGTCCTCGTTGACGATCAGCGTCAGCCCATTCTTGAGCACATACTTCGCCGCCGGAATCTCCAGCTTCAGGTCTTTGAGATTGGTTTGGGCCAGCGCCGAACTCGACACCAGCAACACGGCAGCGAAGACGAAGTTTTTCATGCAGAGCTCCACGCGAAGCTGAAATACAGCGAAATTTATATCAGATCACTGCTGGCCGGTTAAACCGGCCGCAGCGTCGAGGAAAGTACGGCACCATAAGCATTTTTGGCAATAATGGCGTGGCGCCGACTTGAACGGAGACGCGGCGTTTTGAGGCTATTTTCGAGAGAGGAACCCTCTTTCGGAGATGCCCATGTACGGCGGCAAAATCCTGTTCGCGCAGCTCATGGAGTTCCTGCCGTGGACGACGT
>JADZAK010000003.1 GCA_020852595.1 Rhodospirillaceae bacterium | reverse complement strand
TTCTCACCGCGAACTTCTATCTGAACGAAGGGCCAAACCGCCTCGTCGATGACCGCGTACAGGCCATCGTCAGCTACAACATCCTCGACGAACAGTATGCGACGGTTGCGTCTCAAGCCGACGCCGAAAACCGCGCGATCCGTATTGTGGGTGAAGACATCAAGACTCGCCTCGCGGTCTATTTCCACAAGCGCGCGGAAAAGCCGGTCGCGCAGGCGAAACCGTAACTTCAAAAAATGAAAATCACCGGACGCGCGGACGCCTTTGTCGCCAAGCCGGATCCCAAGATCCGCGCGGTGCTGGTCTACGGCCCGGACTCCGGGCTCGTGCGCGAGCGGCTCAACGGTCTGACCAAAGCCGTCGCCGGCTCCATCGACGATCCGTTCCGTGTGGTTGAAATCCCCGGCGACGCGCTGCGCGACGATCCCGCGCGCCTGCACGATGAAGCCGCCGCCATGTCCTTCGGCGGCGGGCGACGTGTGGTGCGCGTCCGTGACGCAGGCGATGCTCTGGGCGAGCTTTTTGAATCCTTCGACGCGGATGCGGTCGGCGATGCGCTGGTCGTGGTGACCGCCGGCGATCTCAGCCCGCGCTCCAAATTGCGCGCCGCTTTTGAGGGCGGCGAACGCATCGCCGCTTTGCCCTGCTACGCCGACACCGCCGACGCGGTGGAAGGCGTTGCCCGTGAAATGCTGCGCGCCGCCGGTTTGCAGATCGCGCCGGAAGCCTTGTCCTGGCTGGTCGATCATCTCGGCGGCGACCGCGAGCTGTCGCGCCGCGAACTGGAGAAACTCATCATCTATAAAGGCGGCGCCGGCACCGTGACGGAAGAAGACGTGCTCGCCTGTGTGGGCGACACGGCCGGCTTCAGCATGGATGACCTGATCTACGCGCTTGCCGACGGCGACCACGTCACCATGCAGCGCGTCTACGGTCGCCTGGTGAACGAGGGCACGTCGCCCATCAGCATCCTCACCATGGTTTCCCGGCACTTGTCGCGTCTGCATGAAACGCGCGGCCGCATGGCCGAAGGCAAGAGCGCCGACGCCGCGGTCTCGATGTTGCGCCCGCCAATCTTCTTCAAGTTCAAGAACCGTTTCACGAACCAGGCCAACCGCTGGAGCGAGAACCTGCTTGCGCGCGGGCTCGAGATCGTGACCGAAGCCGAGATGCAGGCGAAGACCACGGACATGCCCGCCGAAGCGCTGATCGAGCGCGCCTTCATCCAGCTCGCCCAAGTTGGGCGCGGCGGTAGACGCTAACGCCCGTGTCCGATTGCCAGCGGCGGTTCCACCGGACAGGCAAGCTGTGTCGCTTTCCAGTGTTTGCGGTCCGCCGGCGGCGGTGTCATTTCGAACAACGTGCAGTTCTGCACATGCACGATCTCGCCGAGCAGTTCTTCCATCGCCCAGAACGTGCCTCCGTGCGCGACGATCAGGACCGGCGCGGGATGCGAGAGCGCTTCGTTCAACGCGCGATGAACACGGGCGATATAGTCGACGCGGCGCTCGCCGCCTTCGATGGCGCCGCCCGCCATCCAGCCTTCGCGCCAGGGACCGTTTGAGTCCTGGCCTTCGTACACGCCGAAGCCGCATTCCTTCAGCGTGTCGAGGACGACGATTGGCGCGTTGTTGACGTTCACGATCTCCGCCGTGCGGCGCGCGCGTGAAAGCGTACTTACGCAGATCGTCTTGATCGGCAATTGCGCGACCGCCGGCGCGACATCCATCGCCTGACGGATGCCGACCTCATTGAGCGCGATGTCGATGTGGCCCTGCATCACGCGGCGGCGATTCCAATCGGTCTCGCCGTGACGCAGGAAATAAAACGGAACGTGCGGCAGCATTTATTAGTCGTGCAACTCGTGGCGCGGCGCGCCGGTCGACAGGCGGTGCACAATGTCATCAAGCTGTTCAAGGCTGGCGTAAGCGATCGTCACGGTGCCGCCGGCGCCGTCGAAGGCGATATTCACTTTATAACCGGTCGCCTTGGCGAGGCTTTGTTCGAGCGCCGCGGTGTCGGTGTCCTTCGGCAGCATGTTCGCCGCACGCTTCTTACGGCCGAAGTTTTTGGCGTAGCGTTCCGCCTGGCGCGCGCTCATGCCTTTCTTGACCACTTCGCGCGCGATGTCTTCGGCGCGTGCGACACCGATGAGCGGACGCGCTTGGCCCGCCGTGATCTTTCCTTCCTCAAGCATTTGCAGAACCGAGAAGGGCAGATTGAGAAGACGCAGCGTGTTGGCGACATGCGCGCGCGACTTGCCGACGATTTCGCCGACGCGTTCCTGGGTGTGACCGAACTCGTCGAGCATGCGCTGATAGCCGCGCGCTTCTTCGACCGGCGTCAGATCCTGACGCTGCAGGTTTTCGATCAGCGCGACTTCAAGAGTCTCCGCGTCCGAGAGGTCGGCGAGGTGCACCGGCACTTCATGCACCTGCGCGCGTTGGGCCGCACGCCAGCGCCGTTCACCGGCGATGATTTCGTAGTGACCGGGTTTCGCCCGGTCCGGGCGAACCAGCAGCGGCTGGATCACGCCCTTCTCGCGCACCGAGTCGGAAAGCTCGGACAGCGCGGTCTCGTTGAAGTGACGGCGCGGCTGATAGGGCGAGGGCGACAGCAAATCGACGGCGAGGCGCGTGACCGGGCCGGCGGCGGCAGCCGCAACGGCCGGCGCGGCGACAACCTGAGCCGGCGCGGGCGCAGCCGGCGTTTCGGGTGTGGCGTCCTGATCGCCGAAGAGAGCGTTCAGCCCCCGGCCAAGACGCTTCGGGCTATCGGCGTTCATGCTGCGGCAGTCTCGCGCTTGAGGACTTCGCCGGCCAGATCGAGATAGGCCTTCGAACCCGTGGACTTGAAATCATAAAGCAGCACCGGCTTGCCATGAGACGGCGCCTCGGAGATGCGCACGTTCCGGGGGATGGTCGTGGCATAGACCTTCTGGCCGAAGAACTCGCGCACATCGTTCTCCACCATCACCGACAGCGAGTTGCGGCGGTCGACCATGGTCAGCACGATGCCCTGCAGTTCGAGATTCGGGTTGAAGCTCTTTTTGACCCGCTCGATGGTGCGCACAAGCTGGCTAACCCCTTCCAGCGCAAGGAATTCTGCCTGGAGCGGCACCATCACGGCATCGGCGGCGACCAGGGCATTGAGGGTCAAAAGACCTAAGGACGGCGGGCAATCGATCAGGACAAAATCCCAGTTCTGACCATGGCCGGCCAGCGCATCCTTGAGGCGCGCCTGGCGGTTCTCCAAATCGACCAGCTCCAGCTCGGCGGCGGCGAGATCGACGCCGGATGGCACGATGCTAAGGTCCGGGATGACCGTCGGGACGACGGCGGCATTCATATCGGCGCCGCCCGTCAGCAGATGATAGGCGTTCACCGCGCGGTGTTTCTGGTCGATGCCGAAGCTGGTGGAGGCATTGCCCTGCGGATCGAGATCAATCACCAGCACACGCTTGTTCACAGCGGCCATGGCGGTGGCGAGATTGACGGTGGTCGTGGTCTTCCCAACGCCGCCTTTCTGATTGGAAATGGCGATAACCCGTGGACGACGCGGCTTATTTCCCGGGCTCGTTTCAGTGACGGGGGGGCTCGTCTCGGACGTTGTCGTCTCGGACACGGCGGACCTCACGAAGGGACAGAATGGTTCCAGTGGGATCGGTCAGGCTTTGCTGCCGATCAACCCCCATTGTCCATTTCTTGTGGGCTTCCGTCAATTCAGCCTCAACCGTTTGACCCTTGAGGAACAGGCATAGGGTGTCGGAGCCCCGGAAGGGTTCGGTCCAGTCCAGAAGGCGCTCCAAAGCGGCGAGGGCGCGAGCGGTCACGACTTGGACCTGAAAAGCGGGGATAGATTCGATTCGGGCGCCGTGGAAGGTCACCTGGACCCCGGCCACGCGCGCCGCCTCCCGCATGAAGGCCACTTTCCGCTGGTCCACTTCCGCGAGATGGACGTCCGG
>JADZAK010000002.1 GCA_020852595.1 Rhodospirillaceae bacterium | reverse complement strand
TTGTGTCGCCGTCCTCCTCCAGCGCCGGCAGCGCCTGGGCGTAAACAAGGCGGGCGGGATATGCGCTGTCCGGCACGGGCCGCAGATAGGCCCGGCGCGCGCCGACGATGGTGTATTTCTCCGGCCGGCCCGTGGCGGCGGCCGCGTATTGAATCCACAAGGTGGTGGGATCGACGAACTCCAGCACCCGCAAGGGATCGCCGGTCAGCAGAAACGCGCGCACGCCCGCGAAGTCGGCGGGGAAGTCGAGATATTCCACGCCCGCCGCCGTGGTCAGCGTCGCATCCACCGTTTCCATGTTCTTGTGGCCGCCGCGCGCGATGAGATCGCGCTGAATGGTGGCGGTTGCATTCATGACCGCGCGCTTGATCATGCCTTCGATGGTGGTGCCTTCGAACACCGGCACGTCGGCGGAAAGGTCGTCGCGGTTGGCGGTATCGGCAATCGCGGCGCGGAGTTTGATATAAGTGTCGATGGCCATCAGATTTTTCCAGGAACTGTCTTGAACTTGCAGTAGTCGCGGTCGTTGAGGATCTGCTTGAACTTCTTCACGTCGTAACCGGCGCCGGGCTGAAACCCGCAGCGCTCCATGATCTTGCGGTGCTCGATCATCGGAATGCGCGTCGCCTGCACCAGCTCCTTGCCGCGATAGCCTGTGAAGTCGTTTTGCTGCGCGACATTGAGACCGAGCACATCGTCCACGCGCTGTTCATGCTTCACATGCATGAGGCCGCTTTCGAAACGCACCGTGGTGCGGATGCCCAGCACCGGATTCCACTTCACGTAGAGGCCCGGCCCGATTTGACGGAATGAAAGATCCAGCATGTTTTAAGTCCCCTCACCCTGCCCTCTCCCCAGGCTGAACGCCCAAGGTGGGGAGAGGGTTTGGATGAGGATTAGGCCAGCGCGAACAAGGCCGCGTGGGCCTTAGGCGCATCGACCTGCAGGGTGTATTCGGCCAGCACCATGAACTTGGCGGCGTCGCCGGTCTTGGCCAGCTCCTGCGTGCCCATGGGCCGCAGGTAACACAGCTTGGCGTAGCGGCTGTCCACCAGGTAGGCGGTGTCGTCCTCGCCGTTATTGGTGGCCGAGTCCGAGGCCATCTGCACGTTCGACATCACGTCGATCTGGCCGAAGTTGGACAACCAGGTGTCCACCGCGCCGATCAGCGCCGCCGGCCGCACGCCGTTGAGGTTGTAGCGGATCTGCGCGGCGCCGCCCAAGGACGACTGCAGCGTGAGATTGCTGAACGCCGTCTTGTTGCGGGGCGAGAGCATCAGCATATCCGGCTTGCCGCCGTCGATGTGGGCTTCCTGCACCGCGCCGTTCAGGATGGAAAGAGACAAGGCCCGGACCGTGGTGGCCGTGAGGTTCCACGCATCCGCGCCGTTGCCGGTCGCCGCGGTATACAGGTTCGAACCCGTGAAGTCGGTGTTCGTCACGTAAGCCGCGAGGCCGGCGCATTCGCGCACCGTGGAGGTACCGCCCGCCGCATAGGCGTTGTTGTCGAGCAGGATCACCTCCATGTCGCGGCGCAGTTCCACCGCTTTGAGCATCTTTTGGTTATCGAGCTCATTGGCGATGCCGGCCACTTCCACTTCCTGCGCGGTGCCGGTGACCGAGCCCACTTTCCGGCTGATGGCGCAGTAGTTGAACAGGCGTTCACGCGCGGTTGCCGTCGCGGCGTTCGGCGTGTCGTCGCCTTCCAGCTGGAAGTTGCTCTTGGACGCGGCCGCCAGCGGCTGCACCTGCCACTCGTGTTTGGTGGAGGTCGGCTTCGGGCCCGTGCCGATGTTGGAGATGAACGGCGTCTCCTGAGGATCGATCAGGGACACGATATCGGTGAGATCCTCGCGAATGCCGACCATCGCATAGGTATTCTGAGCGTTGGTTTGAAGTGCCATAGTGATGAAGTCCTTTATGGAAAAAGCCCGCCGGCCGGCGCCGCGAAGATCGCGACCCGGAGGCAAGGCGTGTGTGTTGATGAAGAAGGCGAAGCGGGTGTCTCGTCCTTAGCGCCGCGCCGCGTGCTTGCCGCAAGCGCGCGCCTGAAACTCAGGTTCGCTCGACGGTGCCCGTGGGGCGGTCAAGGGTGACGAATAGTCGTCGAAGACTAAGAGGCAGAATTGGCGTCCGGGGCCCTATTGCGCGCGCTGCGGCCGGCCAGAAAGACCAAGAGCGCCAGGAAAGTCAGGACCACGATGAAAATTGGAACTCCGAATCCAATGATGATAGCGGCCAGATCATCACTCACACCGCCGATCAGTGACCTTGCCGCCAGTATGGCGACTATCCCAGCAAGCGCCACAAAGGCAAAAAGTCCGTACCGGTATGCCTTCCACAAGACCATGGTCGACCGATAGGCAAGCTCACAAACCACGAGAGTCTCGCCGATGCCCTGTAAGCATTCCGCGAAGGTATACCCCAGAACGACGGCGCCGGTCGCAATGACCGCTGCAATCAACCCGTACACAAAGCTGCGCCGCGGAAGAGCGTGAATCAATGCCGACATCCGAGGCGTTAGCGATCCAGCCATGGCTTCCTCTGCGTATAGTACTCGACGGTTCGGCCGTAATCCGTCGTATGATCGAGGCCAAGGCCATTATAAAGATCTGCGATCTTGGCGACAGTAGGGCGATAGGTCCGCGCCGCAATACGTCCAAGCAGCTCTGCCGAAGCCTCGAGGTTCTTTGCCGGGTCCTTCGCGCCTTCCCTCGTAATTCCCAATCCACCCCATAGCTCCGGGTTAATATTTCCGGGCCGGATTGTTTTATTATTGGGCACTATAGCGTCGTAAAAGCCGTTGGCGTTCTCCAGATAAACAACAGACCGGAGCACATCTGGATCAATACCCGCCTTTTGGGCGGCAGCTTTGACGTGAACATCATTCTCTTGAACAACGTCCTTGCCATACCAAGGCGCCCACAGTCATTTGACTTTTGCGTCCGGATTGTCCGCCAGATAAAAAGTGGCCGGTTTATCATCTAAAATTGCGGCTCTTCGATCCGCCTCCTTCTCCATAATTGGCGCACTCAGTAAGTCCGCACGGGGGCTCGCCCTTACAGCTATTGTCGGTATCTGTGCGGCCGCTTGCCGCGAATCACTTGCTTGAGAATTCAAGCCCGTGGGTGTGCCGCCGGGCATGTTACCTGCCATTGATGCTGTTCCTTACATAAGTGGAATGCCGCTTATTCCGCCGCCCTTCGCGCTCGAGCGGCCGTTATTGCTCGTCGTCGCGCTCTGCGCGGCGTTCGACTGCTCGCCGAACAGCGGCGTGCCCGCGCCGAGCCACGCCAGGTTCTGCGACTGGCCGACACCGCCGGCACCGATAAGGCTGTTGGCGAGGTCGGAATTCATCTGGAAACCCTGCTGCCCGAGCGCCGCCTGTGCGCCGAGATTGTTCTCCAGCGCGCGGCGCGCGTCGTCGCGCATCTCGTAGCCCCGGTAACCGGCGTCCACGTCGAACATCTCGCGCCGGTTCTGCATCTCATTGTTGAACTGCTGCGCGTCGAGGTTCTGTTGGGCGTTGAACTGGCCGGCCGCCAGGCGGTTGGCCGCGTTGGCCATCGCCGCCTGCAGGCTGGCGGACTGGTTGGACTGATCGGCCGAAAGGCGCCGGTCGGCGTCCTGCATGCCAAGCGCCGCGGCGGTGTTGAAACCGCCGGCGCGGAGATCCGCCGCCAATTTGCCGCGGCCCACCGCGGAGTCCGAGGCGAACTGACCTTCCGCGACACCGGTGCGCTTGTTGCCGAAGGCGCCGGCGTTTCCGGCCCGCAAGGCCGTGCGCGCCTCGGCGGCGCCGGTGTCGTAGTCCGCCAGCGACGTGTCGACGACATCCTTCATGTAGGGATTCTGATAATCGCCCATGAGCTGCGCGCCGCGCTGCGCGGCGATATCGCGCGCGATGACGTCCAGTGTGCCGATGTCCCCGGCGCCGGCCGTGCCGGCGGTTACGTCCTGAAACGGCCTGTAGTATTCCGGATAGCGCGCCGTGAGAGTCGCGAGGGTGTTGGAGGAGCGGTTGTCCGCCGCGTCCTTCCAGTAAGCCGCGGCGTCGCCGAGCTGCGAACGGATGCCGCCGAGCCGGGCCGCGTCGCCGTCCCGCAGCGACGACGCGAGCCAGTCCGCGCCCTGCTGCTGTGCGGCCGTGAGACCGCCGGGCGACAGCTGCGCCTGCATCAAACGCCAGGCGTCCTCCCACCCTTCAGGCGCCAGAGGCCGGCTGGTGGAAGACGTCGTGCCGGTGACGTTTTGCAGACTGGACTCTTTATTCTTGCCGCCGCTGACGCTGCCGCTCATGGCTACAGATCCTTATACATGCAGATACCCAGTTTTCGGCCGCCGGCCACGGCGCGCTGCCAGCCGTCGCGCACCGCCAGCAGCGTGGCGCGATGGCAGCCCATCTTGCGGCCGTAGTTTTCGATCTCGGTTTGCAGGGGCAGGATGTCCTTCAAATGCCCGCCCGCCAGGAACACGTTGATGACCTTCATGCGCGGATAGACCGCGAAATCGGTCACGATCCCTGACCCATTCTTGCGCCACAGTTTGTAGCTGCCGGTCACAAGGCCGGTGAGAATGTCGTCTTCCGTATGGGTGCCCTTGGTCTCGGCGATGGCCGCCAGCATGGCCTCGCGGCACTGCGCCCATTCCTGAACGATGTCGAAAATCATAGGTGACCTTGTTGTAATGGAAGCCGGACGTCCTGCCCGCTAGGGCCGCGGCGGCAAACCCGCTAGACTGGTTCCATGGACCCCAGGGGGATTTCATGAACCGTCATGCATTGATCGCGTTTGGAGCCGTGGTTCTTCTTGCGGCCGGCGGCGCTTATCTTCTGACGTCGATTGATCGCGACGCTAAGAAAGCGGTTGTGATGCCCAACGGCCAACCCAGCACCCACGCGGTAAAATCATCGCCGGCGGCTTCTGTCGTCGAAGCGGACTTGCTTCCAGAGCCGATTGCCGAAGTTGAAGTGCCGCCGCCACCGCCGCCACCGCGGCCCAAAAGAAATCCGGCGATCATTGATCCGGTCTATCGATATAACATCCCAGACACGCCGCCGGCGCCTTAACCGGAATTTGCGGCTCTGAAATCGACCAATATTACGTTCCGCCCTCTGCGCGATCCGCCAAGGCCTTTTCCCATGCATCAAGCTGTTTGCGCATATCAGCGAGTTCTGAATCAAGCCTGGGATCGCTGAGTCCTTTCCGCTGGTATTCCTGCCCCCGCGACAGACGCTCCCTTAACTTGGCGATTCTATCCAGAATCATGGGGACGTCTTGCGGCTTAAGCGTCGGAGGCCTGACCTCGATGTCCTCCCCGGTCGCGGGCGGAAGATGTTCGGCGCGTGGGGGATCGCCTCTGTAGACAGGTAGCTCGCCATAGTCTCTCCACAGCTGCTCGCGCTTGAGATCTTTTGGCGAGAGTTCTTCCGGCTCCCCAGGCTCGGGAGCAAACGGGTCAGTGAATAGTGGATATGGGTCCGGCGCATCCTGAGGTGCGGTTGCCGACTGTGGCTTTAGAAGCTTGGCAATCGGCGCCAGTGGTGCGGACTCGGCCACCAACCTCCAAAACTCCGGCGCAAACGAATCGATCCCCGCCAGCGGGTCGCGCACACCGTTCGCCCTCGTCAAGCACCCTTCGTCTTGCGCTGCGCCTGCAGGTACGCCACTGCGTCACTGAGCGAGCCCGACGACTTGAGCTTGCTGCGCGCGCTTTGGGCGGCGCCGTGGTGCGCGGCCTGGGCGCTGACCTTGGCGCCGGGGCGCACCACCTTGGGCTTATCGGCCACCAGGCGCTCGATGCGCGCCTTGCCGGCCTGCAGTTCGTCGAACTTGCGCGCCTTGTCGAGGATGGCCACCGCGTGCGGATCGTTCAGCGCGGCGGCGAGGAACTCGTCGCCATAGCCATAGGATTTGGCGTAGCCGACCGCCTCCGCAATGCCCTTCTCCGCTTCGGCCGCCGACGTCCAATAGTGCTGCGCCAGATGCCGGTCGCGCTCGGCCTTGGCGGCGGCGAGATGTTCGTTGCGCTGACCGCGGGCGAGTTCGCGCGCCGCCGAAAGCTGCTGCATCCGGTCCACCTGCTGCGCGAAGCGCGCGAGGCCGTTGACGGGGTCCTCGGCCAGCAAGGCTTGCAGGCTTTTCGAGGGCGCCGCCTGCTGCTGGAGCTGACCCAACGCCTGCTCCAGCGCCATGACCTTCTGCGCGCGGATCGTCTCAATGGCCCGGCGTTCTTCGGCGAGCGCCTGGGTCTTGCGGGTGTGATCGGCCTTCAGCATGAAGCCTTCGCGCACCTGGTCGAGGCTGACGCGCAAGCCATCGCCGAGATCGATCAGGCCATCGTCCGGCGCCTCTGGCTCAGCGGAATCAGACGTAACGGCCCCTTCGGGGACGTCCCCTCCGTCCGGATCGCCGCCCATCGCGTCCCCCGCAGGTTCGGCGTCTCTTTGTTCGGCGAGGCGCCCCGCCGCTTCGGCAATAGAAATGCTGGCCGGCTGCGCACTCGGCGCAGCAGCTTGACTATCTGACATGGATTGTCCTTTGCTGGTTACTTAGAGCCGTTGGGGAACCGCACGCATCACACGACGCGGCCAAACCAATCGGTTACTTCGGCGCGGGAACCGCCGGTCGCCCAAGATATTTACTTTCCGCAAACGCGCACTTCTTCGGGGGCTCGATCAAGAATACGTCGGCGATGTTTTTCGCGGGTAAAAACGTTTCCGCGAGAAGCGGCTCGACCACGATACGTTGTTCCTCGGATGAGCCGTTGCCACCGCTCGCGGCCCACATATCGACTTCACCATTATGATAACGAACCGCACCGATATTCCCGATCACGAACTCATCGCGATTGAAGTAGACCAGTACGGGCGCCGCAGGGGCGCGTGGCCGAAAGAGATAAAAATCGGCCACGGCGACGGACTCATCCATCGACCTACAGCTCGTGTAAGTCGTGCCTTCGGCGTCCATGCCGTACGTCGCACGGAAAATCTTGGCGAAATAATCTCGATTGGTGCCCATCACGCGGGGAGACACCTCGCGACGGTCTTCCGCAGCGAACGCTGACGGCTGGAGAATATGGTGACCAGAAAAAGCAAGTTGGCGATCATGGATGGCCCCCGTGCGGCGTAGCGGAATTATAACAGAAACCGCCGGTTTGGCTATTTTCTATTCCGCCCGTAGTATTTATCCGCCGCCGCATTCTGCCAAAGATAGACGAATTTGGCCGGCTCTCCATTTTTTTGAGAATCGGGAAACGGGCCTTGAATGGATTCCAGCCGCAGCTCGCCCGGGGCTGCCCAGGCAGGGTCATGCTTAAGCGGCGGCGCGCCAGTGTCTTCCCGCTTAATGAAGTTCGTGGCTAGATTTGTCGGATCTTCGCCGCGTTCGAATCGCTGGCGCGCTTCGGCGACATTGATACGGACGGCATCGCGCATTTTCTCTTCGGCGGGACTGAGGCGGCGATTCACCACCGTGGGTTTCGTTTTCGCCAAATTTCCGCGCCTTTCTCCGAACGATTCGTCAGCGTTCATAATGGTTTGTGCCATTTGACGCCGCATCTCTTCCACGCCCGGCCCCGATAAGGAAATGGCCTCGTTTACGAGTATGTTCGTGATCTCGTCGTCCGTTAACCTCATCTTCGGGCGGCTGGAGACGATGGAAATTTCGTCCATCGGCGGAGCAACCGGCGGCACTCCTTCGGCTGTCTTCAGCGTCGGCGTCGCCAACGGGACAGGTCCTCGCGGCTCGTCTTTCACAAGGCGCCAGAACTCCGGTGCAAAGGAGTCAATTCCGAGAAGAGGGTCGTCCGGCCGAGGCTGCTCTGGTCGGTATGGCAAAGTCTCAGCCCGAGGAGTCTCCTCGTTGGGCTGCAGTGGAAACGACCAATTCCCAATATTGCGCATGTCTGTCCTCTAACGGCTCAAAAACGCCCAGCGTTTCCGGGCCTGGTCCTGGTAGTAGGTCGCGGCGTCCGGCGCCTCGCCGGTGTTCTCGGCGGCGACGAGCGCGGCCAAATGGCCCGTGACGCGGTCCACGGTCCTCGCCGCGTCGAGATAGCGCCGCCGGCCTTCGTCGTCTTTTGGATCGCACGCCAGGGCGGCGGCGATGGTTTGGCGGCGCGCGGCGTCAAGCGCCGCGACAAAGGCGGCGTTGTTCATCAGGGCTTTCGCTTCGCCGGACAGATCGCTCATGCCGGGAATTCCCGCGCGATGGCGGCGCTGTCCACCTTGGCCGCTTCGACCATGACCTTATTGCGATCGATGCCGAGCTTTTCGGCCTCCAGCACCGTGTCCCAGTAGGTCTTTTCCCGCGCGATGCGCTCGTCGGAGGCGATCTTCGCGATGGCCTGCGCACGTTTGAAGGCGAGGTCCTCGGCGTCGCCGCGGGCCTTGGCGGCGATCTTCGCGTGCTCGACGTCGGCCAGAATCAATGTGTCCGGCGACGGACGCGGCGGCGCGGGCGGTGGCGGCGGTGGCGGACCGGCCCAGGCGCCGGGATCGCCGAAGAAATTCTCCGGATATGCGATGCCGGCGGCCTCGGCCTTCAATTGCATGGTGCGCACCAGTTTGGCGAAATCGACGATGGGGTTGGGGCCGAGTTTTTCCAAAATTTCCTTCTGCGCGGCTTCGATGGCGCCGAGCATGGCGAAGTCGCGCTCGCGCGTGCCGGTGCCGAGACCTGTGTTGATATTGACGTCGAGGTCATCGAGCTCGCCCCAAAGCCGCGGATCGACGGTGCGTTCCTGGCCTTCGATCTGCACGATGCGGGCGAAGTCCTGATAGGCCTTGAGGCAGCGGAACACGCCCCGGAACAGCTTGCGCATCCCGCCTTGCGCCCAGATGCGCGCGATCATCTCGATACGCCCGAGCATGGCGGAATACTGGTTCACGGCCGCCGTGGCCGATTGATTGGCCAGCGCGCCGGGGTCGAGGCCCGCCGTGGCCCGGCCGACACCCGTCGTCAACTCCGCCTGGCCGTCGTAGTACTGCATCGCCGCCAGCGCCTTGTCGGCGACGAACGGGATGGAGATCTCGCGGATGGCGCCCGGCTGTTTCACCAGCACCGGCGCGCCGGGGGCGAGGTTCATGAGCTGGTCGGGTTTGACGATCCAGTCCATCACCACTTCGCGTTGCGGTGTGTTGGATAGAAACAGATTGTCGTTCATCTGGCGCACGAGCACCGTCTGGACCTTCTGGATCGCGGCCAGGCGGTCGGCGGGGCAACGGCCGAAGATCGTGTGCGGCATCGGCTCCGGGCAGAAATCGGCGAAGCCCAGTTGATCGTTGTAGGGCGCGATCTCGAGCAGCTTGGGCGCATGTTCATGGCCGCCGGCGACGAAGTACCAGTCTTTAAGCCCCGTGCCGTCGTAGTCGCAGGTGAGAATCCCGCGCGTGACCGCCACCTTGCGCAGCATGGCGTCGGCGGACGTGTCGCGGCCGCCGCGATAGGTGGCGTCCTGCGCATACTTGCGCGTCCGGTCCGGGAAGGTGTCGTTGTACGTGGGCAGCGCGTTGACCGTGTCCGCGTCGTAGCCGATCCCGATGAGCGTGCCCACCATCACGCCGGTGCGGTGTGCTTTGAGGACCGCGTCCTCTAGTGAACGCGCGTCCCTTGAAACGACAAACTCCTCCGGAGGAATAACATCGATGCAGCATTTGGACTTATTGACGCGAGTGCGTACCTTGACGGCATGCAGGCCAGATGGGTCCTGCGCGTGCTCGACGATGTCCGCGCCCCGCGCCGCGGCTTCCCCGGCCACGAGCACCATCTGCTCCGCCGAGATGTTCTGGATAATCTCATCCTTGGTTTCCCACTTTTCCTCCCACCACCACATGGCGACGCCGAGCTTTTGAACCAGGGCGTCCTCGGCCCAATCCCCGAGCAGCAACTCGCCGCGATTGTCTTTCCGCAGCAC
>JADZAK010000001.1 GCA_020852595.1 Rhodospirillaceae bacterium | reverse complement strand
TGATGACGTCGAAGGTTCCATCCAGCGTGGCAATATCGCGCGCGTCACCGATGAGGATTTGGTCGTACAGGCCCTTGGCGCCGGCGATCTTCGCCATGTTCGGCGATATGTCGATGCCGACGGTTGCCTCGGTCCTAAAGGCGTCGTGGAGAGCCGCGGCGACGAGACCCGTGCCGCAGCCTGCATCGGCGAGGCGTGCGATGCTGCGCCGTTCAGGCTCATGGTCTTCGATAAGCTCGGCGATCGCGGTAGGAACGCCGTATCCGCGAAAGCGTAATTCCTGGGTATCGTAGCGTTGTGCAAGACGGTCGAATGTTTCGCGGGCGTAGTTTTCGTCGGGCGCCGATATCGCCGCGCCATGCAAAGCGTTAAGGACGTGCTTGGCTTCGCTGTTATCCGGCTCCGCGGCAAGCACGCGCTGAAGCGCGAGTTCGGCGGGAGTTCTTTGGCCGAGCGCGTTCTGTACGGCGGCGAGGGCGAAAAGCGCTTCGTTATGGTGCGCGTTGGCGACCGCGGTTGACAGCGCGGCCGCGGCGGCCGGCAGGTCGTCCTGTTCGGCGAGAGTCAATCCAAGCAGCACATGCGCGATTTGAAGCTGATCGTCCACGAGAAGCGCATTGCGCGCCGATGCTTCCGCGCCCTTCAAATCGCCCGTATTGAAATAGGTCAATCCAAGATTGACGCGCGCTCGCGCGTTGCGGGGATCGATCTCCAGCGAGCGCCGCAGGTAATCGTGGCCCTCGCTCTCGGCGCCTTGCACCCGCAGGGCGCTGCCCAGGGCAAAAAGTGCGGCGCTATTTTGCGGCGCGCTTGCAACGGCCCGGCGATAGCTCGCGATGGCTTCATCAACGCGGCCAAGGTTGAAAAGCGAGTTTCCGCGTCCCAGCGTCGCATGCACATTCATCGGGTCACGGTCGAGCGCACTCGAATAAGCGGCTTCGGCTGCGGTATTGTTGCCGGCCAAATCGTGCAGTCGCGCAAGTTGCATCCATGCTTCCGGATTACGTGGGTCATGGTCGATGTAGCGCTGAATATATCCTGCTGCGCGCGCATGATCGCCGATCATCCGATACGCTTCCGCCAGATTCGTAAGATAAAGGGCGCTTTTCGGCGATCCCTGTAGGGCGCTTTCGAGCATGGCCACGGCTTCGGTCCAGAAGCCGCAATCTCTCAGACCATCCGAAGCAATCGCTACGGCGTGCTTTTTCTGCGGGAAAGCGCCGGGGATAAGGCGGTAAATGCCGGCGGCTTCGTCCAGACTGCCGCGTTTGCGCGCCGTGCGGGCTGCGGCGACGGCTTCCGCGAAGTTTTCATAGGGAAACGTATTGTCCATGCCGCCTCTTAAGCCGGTTTGCATCAAAATAAAAGTTCAGACGGGATTGAGGGACGGCAAAAGGGACATTTGCGGTTGTGCCTCGCGAACGTCGAGGCTCGTGTCAGGGCCTGTGCGCCTACGATTTTGTAGCGATTCTCTCGCACTCTTTCCAATGCCGCTCGAAGACGTCTACGAATTTGTTGCCGTCGAAATTCGCGAGCGGGAGACTGCGGGGATTGGCGATGCGCTTCAAATGCTGGAATTTGCCGGCACCGGAGTTGCACCACACATAACCGTCGTCCCTGTAACTGTAATCGACTTCGCGCTCGCCCAGCAACGCGAGGTGCGGCGCCTCGCCTCGATCTTCCATGTCGGCGAATACGCCATACATCGCGAGTTGGTCGATACCCCAGCGTAAGCCGTTGCGTTGAAAGAAATACGCGAGGTACGCGGCAATAAGCCTGAAGTATTCGAGTGATGCATCGCTGGTCCCCGCGCCAACAACGCAGGCGTTGAACTGGTTCCATGGCTCCTTGCGGCCCGGGCGGATGCGCATGGCGACATCGTTGCCCTCAAGCATCGAAAACAATCCGTCGAGATTGGCGTTGATCACGGCATCGACGTCCATAAGCCAAAGCGGAACGCCGTAGTGACGAAGATGCTCGTAGAAACGGATGAAGCGCACCGCATGATAGTAGGAGCGCGCTTCCTGGACCGGTGCGTTCGCTAGGCCGGGGCGTTCAATGCTGAGCGCGAACTTGATCGGCGAGAGCCTTTCCAGGAACGTGCGCGCGAGGGAGACTTCATCCTCGGTCGCATCCATGATGTGGATGTGTACCGGCGTCTGTGGTGAGTTCTCGCGCATCGACACTATCATGGGCAGGGCAAACCCACGGAAATACGTAAAGTTACACGAGAGATAGAGGATGCCCTTCCCATCGGGCACGAGGGGCACGACGTTGATCACGGGCGGAAGCGTTCGGGTCAGATCTGAGTCCGTGAAAGCGCGTAATTCATCGTAAAAACCGGGCTCGAATCTAACCGCCTCGAGGAGGTGGCCTGCCATCTTCTGCGGCGTGGCGCTGAACAGGCGTTGTGCGCCGTGACGGTCCCGCAGGCAGAAGCGGGAGAGTCCGGCGGTGGCCAGCAGGTGGGGATGGCTGGGATTGGCCGCTAGGCGCTGCTGATTTACGGCGTCCCATTCTTTCACCTCTTCCGCCGCGTACGTGAAGAACAAATCGCTTAGGCGCGCCGCGTGATAAGGCATCTCGCCGCGCTTAATGCGCTCCCACCACTCCTTGTGACACACAAGTTGATCTAAAGCGGCCGACCGAAGATCGAGATTGTCACCGGCGCCGGCAAGGACCTCTTGCCAGAGATGGACTGAGAGTTCCGGTTCTTTATCGAAGATCAGGCCCGTGTACTTCGATGTGGCATTATAGTCCCGCGGTCGTGCTTCTAGTGCGCGCCGATAGCAATCGCGCGCACCGGGTTTGTCTTGCATGGCCTCCTTGAGCGCGCCTAATTTCATGAGCGCTTCAAAGTTTTTAGGCTCACCTTTTAGCGCGATCTCGTAACACTGATGGGCATCCCGCGCCCGGCCAACGCCTTCAAACAAGCCGGCGAGGAGAACGAGCGACGCGGGGAGCGCGCCTGAGCGGGCTTGGTTGGTAAGCACGGCAACCGCTTCTTCGTTTCGGGCGGTGTTGACAAGCACGACCGCCAAGTGATGCGCAATCACCGGATCGTTCGGCGCAAGCGCGGCCGCCGCGCGCAACGCTTGCTCGGCGCCGGCAAAGTCCTTTTTTTCAATGGCTCCGCTTGCCATCCGTAGGAGATCGGTGGCGCTGGGTGCGCCGGTGGACGTCGTGGTGTTCTGGCTCATCCGGATGTCTATGACTGCCACGCTATTGGGCGCGGCTGATGAAAGGAAACTCAAGAAAAGTGCATATATTTATGTCGTACCATGCGGCCCCTGTCTCGCCAAGTTAGGGGCCGGCTCCTGAAATGGATATTTTGCAATCTCGCCGGCGTTCCCGCGCGGGCGGATGGTGGAGAACGGCGGGTGACACTTACGCTCCGTTATTTTAAACAGACGGAACAGACACAGATGGACCGGTGATCTCGATGGATTTGGAGCAACTGAAAGCTGCGAATGCGCGCGCGCTGAAAGCCATCGAGGCAGGCGGCCTCGTGACCGCGTCGGCCACGCAGATTCCCTACTACGGCTTTTATGATGCGAATATCTTCGAGTGTCCGCCGTTCGTGATGTTCACCGCCAACGACTGCCCGCGCGCGGCCAATATCCTCTATGAAAGGGAGTTCGAGCCCGGCTCCATGCAGATTTGGTGCCGGTTGGCCAAAACGGCAAGCGGCATCCTGGATATCGGCGCCCATGTGGGGGTGTATAGCCTCGCGGCGGCGGCGATCAGGAAGGACGTCAAAATTCACGCTTTCGAGCCCAATCCCCATGCGTATACGCGTCTGCGCATGCACATTCAGGTCAACGAGTTTCGCAACATCGTCGAGCATTGGTTCGCGGTGAGTCGTGAAGACGGGATCGCGCCGTTTAGCTGGGTGAGAAAACCCAATCAGCAAATTTCATCCGGCGGCGGTCTCGGCCGCGGGGCCGGCCGCGAAGAAATCATCGTGCCGGCGCACAAGCTCGACGGGACACAAATCGCCTCCACGATTGGGGATCGGGCGTTGGTAAAGGTCGACGTTGAAGGCGGGGAAATTCTCGCATTTCAGGGGATGTCCGAAGTGCTCGCCCGTAAACCCGATATCCTTCTGGAGACCTTCAATTCGGCCGCGTGCGACGCCATCAATCCGCTTCTTTCGGCGCTGGGCTACAAGGTCTATGCGGTGCTGGAGCGGGAGCGCAAAGTCGTTCGCCAGGACAAACTCTACGCGTGCACGCCGGCCAGCGGCAATTTCAACCAGTTCCTGACGGTCCGCCCCGAGGATCATATCGCCGTCCTTGCGGACATTTCGTCATGAATACAGATAATTAATACCCTGGAAAGCCGCTCTCGGGTAAATCCTAGGGCGATTACGGGGTGAGACCTCAGGATGAAAAAACGCAAAATTCTTGTCACCGGTGCGGAGGGCTTTATCGGCTCTCATCTCACCGAAGCGCTCGTGCGGGCCGGCCACGAGGTTAAGGCCTTCGTTCTCTACAATTCTTTCAACGCGTGGGGCTGGCTCGATCACTGCGCGCCCGACGTCAAAGGCAAGTTCGAAGTCTTCACCGGCGATGTGCGCGACTATCAGTCGGTCGTCGCCGGCGCGAAGGGATGCGACACGATCCTGCACCTCGCGGCGCTGATCGCCATTCCCTATTCCTATTACGCTCCGTCGTCCTACGTGGACACCAACGTCAAAGGCACGCTGAATGTCGTGCAGGCGGCGCGCGATCTCGGCATCGCCAAGGTGATCCACACGTCGACAAGCGAGGTCTACGGCACCGCGCGGTTCGTTCCGATCACCGAAGAACATCCGCTGCAGGGGCAGTCGCCCTATTCGGCTTCCAAGATCGGCGCGGACCACATCGCGCTGTCTTACTACACATCCTTTGAAACGCCGGTCGCGGTGCTGCGGCCCTTCAATACGTATGGGCCGCGCCAGTCGGCGCGCGCGGTGATCCCGACCATCATCACGCAGATCGCGCAAGGCGCGAAGACGCTCAAACTCGGCGCGCTGACGCCCACGCGCGACTTCTCCTATGTCGAGGACACCGTCAGCGGTTTCATCGCGGCGATGGAAAGCGACGCGGTGCTTGGGACGGTGACGAACGTCGGCAGCGGTTTCGAAATCTCCATCGGGGACACGGCCAAAGCCATCGCGGACGTCATGGGCCGCGATATCGCCATCGAGGCCGACGCCCAGCGCATCCGTCCCAAGGACAGTGAAGTCGAGCGTCTGTTCGCGAGCTACGACAAGGCCAACATGCTGATGCAGTGGCGGCCCGCGCACGGCGGCCTTGAAGGGTTCAAGCGCGGCCTCGGCAAGACGGTGGCCTGGTTCACGCAGCCGGAAAATCTCGCGCGTTATAAAAGTGATATCTACAACGTGTGATGCTGGCGTGCGCGCGGACATCGACCAGATCCTGAAGGCGCTGAAAACGGTCCTGCCGCCGAGCGATCGGCCGATCGGCTTGCATGAGCCTGAGTTCGGCGCCGCGGAGCGCGCTTATGTCCTCGATTGCATCGATTCCACATTCGTCTCGAGCGTCGGCAAATATGTCGACCGCTTCGAGGAGATGCTGGCGGAATTCACCGGCGCGCGGCGCGCGGTCGCGGTCTGCAATGGGACGGCCGCCCTGCACGTCGCGCTCGAAGTCGCGGGCGTGGCGCGCGGCGACGAAGTGCTCGTGCCGGCTCTTACGTTCATCGCCACCGCCAACGCCGTGAGCTATTGCGGCGCCCGGCCGCATTTCGTGGATAGCAGCGGGGCGACCCTCGGCCTCGATCCGGACAAGCTCGACGACGGCCTCGCGCGCATCGCTCGCATGGTGAACGGCGCGTGCCGGAACCGCGAGACGGGCGCGCGCATTTCCGCGGTCGTGCCGATGCATACGTTCGGGCATCCGATGGCGATCGACCGGCTGCTGAGCGTCGCGGCGAAATGGAACCTCGCCGTGGTCGAGGACGCCGCGGAATCGCTGGGCTCGACTTATCGCGGTAAACACACGGGGCGTTTTGGCGCGATGGGTACGTTGAGCTTCAACGGCAACAAGACCATCACGACGGGCGGCGGCGGCGCGGTCGTCACCGACGACGAAGCTTTGGGGAGGCGTCTTAAGCATCTCACCACGACCGCCAAGATGCCCCACGCCTGGGCTTTCGGTCACGACGCGGTGGGCTATAACTATCGCATGCCCAATCTCAACGCCGCGCTCGGCTGCGCGCAGATGGAAAGGCTGGCGGCCTTCCTCGCCGAAAAGCGCGCGCTCGCGGCGCGCTACCGCGCGGCGTTTGCGGAGGTTCCCGGCGTGCGCTTCGTCAGCGAGCCGGCGGACAGCCAAAGCAACTACTGGCTCAATGCGCTCCTCCTCGACGAAGACAGCGCGGATCTGCTTCCGCCGCTTCTCGAGCGGACAAATGCCTCCGGTGTCGGCACGCGGCCGGTATGGACGCTGATGCACCACCTTCCCATGTATGCGGCTTGCCCGCGTATGGACCTGTCCGTCGCTGAAAGCCTTGCGCGGCGGCTCGTGAATATCCCCTCCAGTCCGATTTTGGGGCGCTCATGACACTCCGGGTCTGCGCGGTCACGAGCACACGGGCCGATTGGGGCCTTCTGTCGCCGGTTTTGGCCCTCCTGCGCGACGACGAGGCGTTTCGTCTCGACATCATCGCGACGGGGCAGCATCTCGCCGCCGATGCCGGCGCTACCGCGCGCGACATCACCAATGACGGATTCGTTATCGCGCGCGCGGTCGATATGCGGCTCGGCGACGACAGTCCCGCCGGAGTCACCGCTTCATTCGCCGCCGCGACAAAAGGATTCGGTGAAGCGCTCGCCCAATTGGCGCCCGATATGCTGGTGGTGCTCGGCGACCGCTACGAGATCCTCGGCGCCGTCATGGCCGCGACATTGGCCCGCGTCCCGGTCGCTCACCTTATTGGCGGCGATATCACCGAAGGCGCGACCGACGATGCTTTCCGCCATGCCATGACGAAAATGTCTCATCTCCACTTCGTCACGACCGAGGAGGCGGCCCGGCGGGTCAGGCAAATGGGCGAGGATCCCGCCCACGTCTTTGTCGTCGGCAGTCCGGGTTTGGACAAGATCCGTACCACCATGCTTTTGAGCCGCGACGATTTCTTTCGCCAGGTCGGTCTCGCGCCCCGGGCGAAAAACCTCATGGTCACCTTTCACCCGGAAACGTTGTCGGTCGATACCGTGGCGCATTGCGCCGAAATGCTGGCGGCGCTCGACCGGCTGGGTCCGGACGTGGGCCTTGTGTTCTCCGGCGCCAACGCCGACGTCGAAGGCGCGACCATCGGCCGGTTGATCGCGGACTTCGTGCATGCGCACGCGAATGCCGTGCTCCACCCGTCATTGGGTTCTCTCAGGTATTTCAGCGCCTTGAAACATGTCGATGCGGTCGTGGGCAATTCCTCGAGCGGCCTATATGAGGCGCCCAGCTTCGCCACAGCCACCGTCAATATCGGCGACCGCCAGAAAGGCCGCCCGCGCGCCGCATCCGTCATCGACGTTGCGCCGGATCAAGGCGCGATCCATGCCGCGGTTCTAAAAGCCGTCGGTATGGACTGCCGGGGCGTGACAAATCCCTATGGCGACGGCCACGCCGCCGAACGTATTGTGGCGGCGCTCAAGACCGTTCGCGACCCGAAACAGCTTTTGAAGAAGCGTTTTTTTGATTGGCCGGCCGTATGAAGCCCCCGCACACCCTCATCATCGCCGAAGCCGGCGTAAACCATAACGGTTCGCT